>NZ_JAICYI010000038.1 GCF_025934275.1 Phenylobacterium sp. | reverse complement strand
GCGCCGAACGACTTCTCGATGACCACGTTGCGGCCCTTGGGGCCGAGGGTCACCTTGACCGCGTTGGCCAGGGTGTTGACGCCGCGCAGCATGCGGTCGCGCGCGTCGGAGGCGAAATAGACGTCTTTGGCAGCCATTGCTGTCTCTCTTTCCTAGATGCTGGGGATGCGGGGCGCGCGGCCGTCAGGCGGCCTTGGCCGCCCTTTCGGGCTCGAGCACGCCCAGGATGTCGCTTTCCTTCATGATCAGCAGGTCTTCGCCGTTCAGCTTGACCTCGGTGCCCGACCACTTGCCGAACAGGATGCGGTCGCCGGACTTCACGTCGAGCGGCTGGATCTTGCCGGTCTCGTCGCGCGCGCCGGGGCCGGCGGCGATCACTTCGCCTTCCTGCGGCTTTTCCTTCGCGGTGTCCGGGATGATGATCCCGCCCCGGGTCTTCTCTTCTTCCTCGACGCGCCGGACGAGGACGCGATCTCCCAGAGGACGAAACGCCATGATGCTTTTTCTCCGTTCGAGACGGTTGGATTCAAGGTGACGTCGGCGGCTCGCGGACCGAGCTGTTAGCAGTCGAAGCCCTCGAGTGCCAACGATGGTGGGCAGGTAATAAATAGCGTCGGAAGAGTCAAGTCCGCAGCTGCCAGACGGGAACCGGAACGCCGCGAAGGACGTTGCACGAAGGAACCTTGGCCGTGCGTCCGCCGTTCCCTACCTTGGGTAGGGGAACGTAGGGGTGCGACATGGCCTTTCAAGCCTATCTGCAATCGGTCATCCGCGAAGGCGACCTCACGGTGCGCCTGCCGGGCGGACGCGAGATCGTGCTGGGCGACGGCTCGGGGCCGCCGGTGGTGGTGCGGATCGCCACCGCTCGCTGGCTGGCGCGGATCGCCGCCAATCCGTCGATGGGCGTGGGTGAAGCCTACATGGACGGCGGCCTCGTCCTCGAGCGTGGGACCATCCACGATCTCGCAGACCTGATCGGACGCAACGCCAAGCACCGGCCCCTGAAGCAGGCGGGCGCGCTCTCGCGATGGTGGCTGGACCGGCGGCTGATGGCCAACGCCCGACGCGCCGCCCGGCGCAACGTCGCCCACCATTATGACCTCTCGGTCGATTTCTATCGCCGCTTCCTCGACCCCGACATGCAGTACTCATGCGCCTACTTCCCGCGCCCGGGGGTGAGCCTGGAGGAGGCCCAGGCGGCCAAGAAGCGGCACCTCGCCGCCAAGCTGCTGCTCGCTCCCGGCCAGAAGGTGCTCGACATCGGCTGCGGCTGGGGCGGGCTCGCGCTCAGCTTGGTGCGCGCCGCCGAGGTGCAGGTGGACGGGGTCACGCTCTCCACCGAGCAGCTCGCGACCGCCACCTCGCGCGCCGAGGCCGCGGGCCTGGCAAGCCGCGCCCGCTTCTCGCTCACCGACTATCGCGACGTGCAGGGCCGCTACGACCGCATCGTCTCGGTCGGCATGTTCGAGCACGTCGGCCGGCCCAACTACCAGACCTATTTCGACCAGGTGGCCAGGCTGCTGACCGACGACGGCGTGGCGGTGGTGCATTCGATCGGCCGCGCCGACGGGCCGAGCTTCACCCAGCCGTGGATCGCCAAGTACATCTTCCCCGGCGGCTACATCCCCTCGCTCTCCGAGGTGCTGCCGCGCGTCGAGCAGGCGGGCCTCGTGGTCACCGACATCGAGATCCTGCGGCTGCACTACGCCGAGACGCTGAAGGCGTGGCGCGAGCGCTTCGCCGCCCACCGCGAAGAGATCGCCGCGTTCTACGACGAGCGGTTCTGCCGCATGTGGGAGTTCTACCTCTCGCTCAGCGAGATCGCGTTCCGCTATCGCGGCCACTTCGTCTTCCAGATGCAGCTCGCCAAGAAGGTCGACGCGGCGCCGATCACCCGCGACTACATCGCACGAGCCGAGGCCCGCCTCGCCGAGCCCGTCCGCCAGGTGGCCCTGCCGGTCGCGGCCCGCGCCGCGCGCGGCGAGCGCCCGGCCAGAAGCCTCGACGAGGAAGCCGCCCGGGGACGCAGCCGCTCATCGGACGCCGCTGCGCAGGGATCGTCGCCGCCCTGACCTCTCCGGCCCGCCTCTGACGGTCGCGAGGGATTGGCCCTTGTTCGCGGGGCCAACGTCTGTTTGAAGAGACGCGGGACACGCTGGAGACCCGATGTGATGCGACGCGCCCTTGCGCTGGCCGGCCTTATGGCCATCACCGCCGCCACGGCGGCGGCGGCCGACACCTGGAAGAAGTACGCCGACGGCGAGAACGGGACCGAGTGGTCCTACAATTCCGACTACAGCTACAAGGACAAGGACACCGGCCGGGTCGTGGTCATGAAGGCGATCTCGAAGCCCTCGGCCAACATCGCGCCGAACGGGCCGGGCGCGGGCGTCGGCTTCGTCGAGGCGATCGACTGCGACAAGGGCACGACCATCGTGATGGGCTCCTACAAGCCCTCCTCCGACCTCGCCATCAATCCGCAGTGGCGTCAGGCTACGCCGAAGAAGGCCGAGCCGGAACTGGTCTCCGCGGTGTGCCCGAGCGCCCGCAAGCTGCCGGTGAAGTGAGGCCGGTTTTCCGCAGCCTCCGATCCGCCTAGTCTGGGCGCGTCCGATCCGGAGGCGCCCATGCTCGATCATGTCAGCCTGAAAGTCGCCGATTACGCCCGCGCGCAGGCCTTCTACGACGCCACGCTGCAGCCGCTCGGCTTCAGCCGCCAGATGGGCGACGGCGCGCATTACGCCGGCTACGGCGTGCCGAACCGCCCGTTCTTCTGGATCGGCGAGGGCGCGGGCGGAGCCTCGGCGCACGTCGCCTTTTCGGCCGACGATCAGGCCGCGGTGAAAGCCTTCCACCAGGCGGCGCTCGCCGCCGGCGGCAAGGACAACGGCGGCCCCGGCCTGCGGCCGGAGTACCATCCCGGCTACTACGCCGCCTTCGTCTTCGATCCGGACGGCAACAACATCGAGGCGGTCTGCCACACCGGCGGCTGAAGATGTCCAAAGCTTAACTGGCGCCCGCAGGTCCCGCTTCCTATCTGGGCCGGCATGGGATCGTGGCTGAAATTCCTTCCGGCTCTGGTCGCGCTCGCCGGCGCGGTCGCGATCGTGGTGCTGGGCGTCGCGCCGCCGCTCTACACCTGACCGGCGGCCCTGGAAGCGGCCCCTGCCGTCCGACCGCATGCTGCGCGCCGGATTCAAACACCCGTTTGACTTGCCCCGAACAGTGCGCCAATGCTTGCCTAGGGACCGGCCGAAGGCTTGGCCGGCGCACTGAACCTCGGGAGCGACCCAGATGACCATGACCGCCGACCGGCCGGAGACCCGCTCGGGCTTCGGACTCAACCCGCAGGACGAGGTCAACGACCTGCGCATGTCCGACAAGGCCCTGCCGCTGCTCAACAAGGTCAAGGTCTTCATCAAGGAGGTCGCTGAACCGACGGCCGAGGAGTTCCATCGTCTGGGCGAAGGCCGGCCGGATCCCTGGCAGTATGCGCCCGGCCAGCTCGAGGTGCTGGATGCGGCCAAGGAGAAGGCCAAGAAGGCCGGCCTGTGGAACTTCTTCCTGCCCAACGCCGAAACCGGCGAGGGACTCTCCAACCTCGATTACGCCTACATCGCCGTCGAGCTCGGCAAGGTGCGGCTGGCCTCCGAGATCATGAACTGCGCGGCCCCCGACACCGGCAACATGGAGGTGCTGGAGCGGGTCGGCACGCCGGCGCAGAAGGAGAAGTGGCTGAAGCCGCTGCTCGAAGGGAAGATCCGCTCGGCCTACTGCATGACCGAGCTCAACACCGCCTCCTCTGACGCCAAGAACATCGACACCCGCGCCACGCTGGTCGGCGACGAGTACGTGATCAACGGCGAGAAGCACTACATCTCCGGGGCCGGCGATCCGCGCTGCAAGGTGATGATCACCATGGTCAAGACGGACCCGGACGCGCCGCCGCACCTGCAGCAGTCGCAGATCCTGGTGCCGCTCGACACTCCCGGCGTGAAGCTGATCGAGGGCCAGCAGGTGTTCGGCGATCCCGACGCGCCGCACGGCCACATGCACATCATCTTCGACAACGCCCGGGTGCCGAAGGAGAACATGCTGCTGGGCGAGGGCCGCGGCTTCGAGATCAGCCAGCTGCGCCTGGGTCCGGGCCGCATCCACCACTGCATGCGCGCCATCGGCTCGGCCGAGAAGGCGCTCGACCTGATGGTCACCCGCGGCATGAGCCGGGTGGCGTTCGGCAAGCCGATCATCCAGCTGGGCGGCAACCTGGAGATCGTCTCGCGCGCGCGGATCGAGATCGAGGCCATGCGGCTGATGGTGCTGAAGGCGGCCAAGGCGATGGACGTGCTCGGCAACCGCGAGGCGCGGATCTGGATCCACATGGTCAAGGCCATGGTGCCCGAGCGGGTCTGCAAGATCATCGACCAGGCGATCCAGATGCACGGCGCGCTGGGCGTCTCGCAGCACACCCCGCTCGCCCGGATGTACGCCAGCACGCGGACCCTGCGCATCGCCGACGGCCCCGACGAGGTCCACCACATGGTGGTCGGCCGCAACGAGCTGCAGCAGCTTCGCGACGTCGCCGACTCCTCCCTCGCGGCGGTGTTCCGGAACTAGGCGCGCCTGGCCGCGAAGCCTGCGAAGGCGCGGGCGACGGCCTCGTAGACCGGCCGCTTGAACGGCACGATCAGCGCCGGGGCCTCCTCGAGGTAGCCCCAGCGCCAGGCCTCGAACTCGGGCTCGCCGTGCGCGGCGAGGTCGAAGTCGGAGTCCTCGCCGTCGAAGCGGAAGGCGAACCAGGCCTGCTTCTGGCCCTTCCAGCCGCGCGCGATCTTGGCCCCGCTCGCCTCGGGCGGGAAATCGTAGGTGAGCCAGCCGTCGGTGCGGCCGAGGTAGGTGACGCGCCGCGCGCCGGTCTCCTCGGCGAGCTCGCGGCGAGCGGCCGCCTCCAGGTCCTCGCCGGCGTCGACGCCGCCCTGCGGGAACTGCCAGCACCACGGTCCGGGGGTCTTGGCGCGCTTGCCGAGCCAGACGAGCCCGTCCGCGTGGAACAGCACCACGCCGACGTTCGGCCGGTACTGCGCCAGCGCCATCTAGCGGCGCGTCGCCAGCGCCGAGGCCGGCGCCAGCTGGAAGCCCCTGTCGTTCAGGCCGGAGGCCCAGCGCGCGACCTTCTCGAGGGTGATCGGATAGGCGAAGCCGGCGCCCAGCGCCTGGCCGCGCTGCATCGCCCCGGCCTCCAGCGCCAGCAGCTGCTGGTCGATGGCCGTTTGGTTCAAGGTGTCGTCGACCACGCGCTCGGCCGAGGCCCGCGGCAGGCCGCCGTAGGTCTTCAGCGCTGCGGCGCCGTCGTCGATGAAGCCCAGCCCCCGGCTCGCCGCGGCGCTCGCGAAGCTGGCATAGGCGGCGTCGTTGTTGAGGAACTTCGAGCCCAGGTAGTTGCTCAGGCCGAAGTAGCCGGTGGCGCGCGAGAGCACCCATTCCAGCTTCTTCACCATCTCGGGCGGCGAGGCGTCGGTCATCAGGGTGTAGGGGCCGGGGTCGTTGTCGGGATAATCCACCGGCTCCATCGGGGTTTCGAGCAGCACCTCGTGGCCGGCGGCGCGGGCCATGTCGATCCAGCCCTGCAGCCCTTCGGCGTAGGGGGCGAAGGAGAGCGTCACCTCGGGCGGCAGGGTCTCGATCGCCTGGCGCGTGGCGCGGGCGTTGAGGCCCAGCCCGCCGATCACGATGGCGATCTTCGGCCGGCCGTGGGCGGCGAACGGCCGGCGGTAGCCGTCGAACGGCGTGCGCCCATCCGGAGCGATGATGGGCAGCGGCCCGCCCGGGCCCGGCGCATAGAGCCCCGCGATCGGCGCGGGCGGCAGCGGCCCTGAGCCCGGCCGCGCGCCTACCGCGGCGCGCCAGGTGACGCCGGCCAGCGGACCGAACGGCCGCTCGGAGAGCCGCACCACGTCCTCGGTGACGCTCAAGGGCCCGCTCGCCGCGATCAGGCTCTCGCGCCAGCCCGGCGGGGCGCGCCGGAAAACCGCCGACAGCGGCATCTTCACGTAGGCGCCCTTCGGGCTCGGCAGCAGGGCGGCGACGCCGGCCAGCGCGGCCACGAACAGCAGCGCCGAGCCGACCAGGGCCACGTGGCGGCCGGCGATCAGCGCGCCCGGCCGGATCGCCCCGAAGCGGGGCGCGGTCAACCGGGGAATCGCAATCATCGCCACGCTGAGAGGCTCCTTCCGCCGGAGCCTCCGCCGATATGGTTAATGGAGCCTTTTCCGGCCGGGGCGGCGCACGCCTCAGTTGCGGATCATGGCGGTGAGCCGCCGGATGTCGCGGGGGTCGGCTTCGGCCGGCCAGGCGAGGTCGCTTCGCCACTTGACCCGGCGGCACATCGGGCAGGGCCAAGCCACGCGGGCCGCGATCGCGCCCACCGGCGTGGCGTATCCGCCGGCCCTGAGCTCGTGCAGCCGCGCGATCAGCCGCTCGGGATCGTAGCCCTTGGCCCAGCCGCAGAGCGCGCAGGTGAGCACGATCCGGCAGAGCGGATAGCGGCGATGGTCGCCGAGCACGGCGGTCGCGCTGTCGCCGGGGACCGGGCGGAAGGCGGGCGTGCGGCGGCGTGACGGCGGGGCCATTCCGGCATCATATGTTCTATGTTTGTTCCAGGAAAGCGCCGCCTGGGCCAGATCCCACGGAAACGCCCGCCGGAGGGTGTCCGGCGGGCGCTTGGAAGGCCAGCGATGCGGCGCGAGCTCAGCTGAGCTCTTCGTTGATCAGCGCCACCTGGTAGAAGCCGTTGCCTTGCAGGGTGTTCATCACCGCCATGAAGTCGCCGTAGCGGACGCTCTTGTCGGCGCGGATATAGACCCGCTGCTGAAGGGGCGGCGTGGCCGGATCGTTCTGCGCGAGCTTGCGCGTGAGATCGGGGATCAGGTTGTCCAGGCTGGTGGACTGGTCGCCGATAAACATGGCGCCGCCCTGCTGCAGGTTGATCAGCACCGGTTCCTTCACCTTGGTGCCGGGCGGCGGCGGGATGGCCGGCGGCAGGTCGAGCTTGATCGACACCGTGGCCGCGGGGATCGCCACCATGAAGATGATGAGGAGCACCAGCATCACGTCGACAAACGGCGTGACGTTGATGTCGCTGTTCTGGCCGAGGTCGAAGCGTCCGCCGCCCTGACCGCCCAGCTTTGCAGCCATATTGCGTGTTCCTTCCCTGGGCGGCGTCTTCCGCGCCCTAAGCTTCAAGTCGCCAGACCTTTGGCAAGCCGGTTTCGGAAAGTAAAGCCCGAAGCGCGTCGCGGGCGCGCGCCGGCGTCCGGGGCGCGCCCAAGGTCGCGAGGGCGCCCAGCAACCGAGACCTGCGTTCGCGCGGCGCCTTGAAATCAGGGGTTCCGCCCGGTCGCCCGCCGATCTAGGGAGCGGCCATGAGCGCCTACGCCTTCGACGCCTACGTGACCGCGGCCCTGTTCGATCGCGCCGGCCGCGCGGCCTTTGCGCTGGGCGACGGCACGGTGCGTTTCGAGGCGGGCGAGACGCAGCAGGCGCACGAGGGCGCGGTGCTCGCCGCGGCGGTTCATCCCTCCGGCCAGGGCCTGGTCACCGGCGGCGATGACGGCCGCCTGGCCTGGGCCGAGCCGGCCGGGCTGCAGGAGCTCGCAAGCCTGCCCGGCCGCTGGATCGAGGCGGTGGCCGCCTCGGGGGAGTCGGGGCTGATCGCCTTCGCCGCCGGGCGCGACCTGCAGGTGCGCGACGCCGCCGATCCGAAGTTCCAGCGCGCCTTCGCTCATGAGAGGTCGGTCGCCGGCGTGGCCTTCGATCCCAAGGGCCGGCGGATCGCCGCGGCCACCTACGGCGGCGTCGCCCTGTGGTACGCCCGCATCGAGGCCCAGAAGCCCAGCATCCTGAAGTGGGCCGGCAGCCACGTGGCCTGCGCCTTCTCGCCCGACGGCAAGTTCGTTGTCTCGGCCATGCAGGACAACCAGCTGCACGGCTGGCGGGTGGCCGACGAGAAGAACATGCGGATGGGCGGCTACCCGGCCAAGGTGAAGAGCCTCGTCTTCCTCGCCAAGGGCGACATGCTGGCCACCTCCGGCGCCAACGGGGTGGTGATCTGGCCGTTCGCAGGTTCGACGGGGCCGATGGGCAAGCAGGCCGCGGAGGTGGGGTTCGACGAGGCCGCCCTGGTGGTCCGCGTGGCCGCCGCGCCGGCCCTGGGCTGGGTGAGCGCGGGCCTCGACGACGGCCGCGTCTGGGCCTGCGACCTGGCCGGCCAGAAGATCATTCCGCTCAAGGCCGAGAAGGGCTCGCCGATCTCGGCGCTCGCCATGCGCGCCGACGCGGGGCGCGTCGCCTGGGGCGACGAGGACGGAAACGCCGGCGTGGCCGAGGTCGCGCCTTAGCCGCCGGGCGCGAACCGCGATCGCTGGCTGATCACGCAACTGCGATTGCCGAGCGCCGGTCGCCGGGCGTATCGGAATCTCATCCGGGCGGCGCGTCCGCCCGTTCGCAATCGGAAGCGCCCGCGCGGCGCTTCGGGGGAAACGCCGATGAAGCTCTACTTCGATCCGATCTCCACCACCTCGCGTCCGGTGCTGCTGTTCCTGGCGGAACATCCCGCCGTACAGGTCGAGCGCCAGGTGGTCAGCCTGTTCGCCGGCGAGCACCAGGCGCCGGCCTACGCCGCCGTCAATCCGAACCAGGCGGTGCCGACCCTGGTCGACGACGACTTCGTGCTCACGGAGTGCTCGGCGATCCTCAAGCACCTGGCCGAGGACGCCGGCCCCGCCTATCCGAAGGCGCCGCGCGCCCGCGCCCGGGTCAACCAGCTGATGGATTGGTTCAACACCGGCCTGCTGCGCGACTTCGGCTACAACCTGGTCTATCCGCAGGTCCTGCCCGACCAGGGGTTCGATAATCCCGCCACCCAGGCCGACGTGCTGGCCCGCGGCGCGGCGCGCGCGCAGAAGTGGCTCGCCATCCTCGATCAGCACCTGCTCGGCCAGGCCGGCTATCTCTGCGGCGACGAGCCCACCATCGCCGACTTCATGGGCGCGTCCTACGTCACCCTGGCCGACTGGATCGGCTATGATCTCAGTCCCTATCCCAACGTCACCCGCTGGCTGGCCGCGGTCCGCGCCCGGCCGTCGTGGGAGGCGGTCCATGGTCCCTGGGATGCGCTGACGGCGCAGCTGCGCCAGCCCGCAGCCCAGCCGGCCTGAGAGGAGACGCCGCTATGCCTGCTCGCCTGCACCACATGGCCTTCCGCTGCCGCGACTCGGAGGAGACCCGCGCCTTCTACGAGGAGGTGATCGGCCTGCCGCTCGCCGCCGTGCTGCCGATCGAAGAGACCAAGACGGGGCGCAAGACCCACGTCATGCACACCTTCTTCGAGCTCAGGGACGGCTCGTTCGTGGCCTTCTTCGAGGCGCCGGACCAGCCGTTCGTGTTCAAGGCCCAGCACGACTTCGACCTGCATATGGCCCTGGAGTCCGACGCCGAGGAGGTCGAGCGGGTCACCGCGGCGGCGAAGGCGCGCGGCGTCGAGATCCGGGGGCCGGTGGACCACGGCTTCATCCGCTCCAGCTATTTCCGCGACCCGAACGGCTATGTGGTCGAGCTCGCGGTGAAGCTGCCGGCGCAGGCGGAGATGATGGCCGACCATGGCAAGGCGCGCGCGGCGCTCGACGCCTGGCGGGAGGCGCGGAACGCTCAGCCCGCGCTCGCCTGAAGGTCCTCGAAACCGAGGAGTTCGCCCCACAGCTCGAACGGGTCGCGGCTGGCCCTGAGCCTGTTGATCGGGTGCTCGGGGTCGCGGTAGCCCATGGCCATGCCTGAGAACAGCATGTGGTCGGCCGGCATGCCGAGGAACTTCGCCACCGTCCCGGGATAGCGCGCCCAGTACTCCTGCGGGCACGTGTCGAGCCCGCGCTCGAGCGCCAGCAGCATGACGTTCTGCATGTACATGCCGAGGTCCGCCCACTGCGGCGGGCCGAGATTGCGGTCGAGACAGAAGAAGATCCCCACCGGGGCGCCGAAGAACTCGCCGTTCTTGGCGAGCTGGCGGAGCCTCGCCGGTTTGTCCTCGCGCGGGATGCCGATGGTGGCGTAGAGGTCCTCGCCGTTCTGCCAGCGGCGGGTGCGGAACGGCTCCCACAAGTTGGCCGGATAGACGTCGTACTCCGGTGTCTCGCCGAACGGGTTGGCTTTGACGATCGCCTTGAAGTCGCTGAGCGGCTGGCCGCTCAGCGCATAGACGCGCCAGGGCTGCAGGTTCCCGCCGGAGGGCGCTCGGGCGGCGCGGACCAGGATGTCCTTCAGCGTCTCGCCCGCCACCGGTTTGTCCAGGAAGGCGCGGATGGTGACCCGCGCCTCGACCGCCTCGCTCACGTTCATGTCCCGGCAACCATCTTGGCCTTCAGCTTCCGCCCACCTATCGGCCTGTCCCGGGGGAAGGCAAACGTGAGTCGCAAGCCCAGCGCCCGCCCTGGTCTCTTCGGACGGCTGGTCCGCCGGACGCTGCTGCTCGGCCTGGTGGTCCTGATCGTGGGGCCGATCGCGGCAGTGGCGGTCTACCGCTATGTCCCGCCGCCGATCACCTGGCTGATGGTCGAGCGCGCCTTCGAGGGCCGCGGGTTCGATCGCCGCTGGGTCCCGCTTTCGAAGATCTCGCCGCAGCTGGTGCGCGCGGTCATCGCTTCGGAGGACTCCGGGTTCTGCCATCACCACGGCTTCGACTTCGCGGCCATCGAGAAGGCGCTGCACCACAATGCGGTCTCCGAGCGCCTGCGCGGCGGCTCGACCATCTCCCAGCAGACGGCGAAGAACATCTTCCTGTGGCCGCACCGCGACTGGCCGCGCAAGGGCCTCGAGGCCTGGTTCACGGTGCTGATCGAGACGATCTGGGGCAAGCCGCGGATCATGGAGGTGTACCTGAACTCCATCGAGTGGGGCCCGGGCGTCTACGGCGCGGAGGCGGCCGCTCAGCACGACTTCCACACCTCGGCCGCCCGGCTGGCGCCCGCCCAGGCGGCGCGGCTCGCGGCGATCATCCCTGACCCGCTGGCCTGGCGCGCCGCCCGGCCCGGCCCTTATGTGCGCCGCCGCTCGGGGACCATCGTGGCCCGCGCCGGCGTGGTGCGGCGCGACGATCTGGACGCCTGCGTCTATCCTTGAGGAAGCCCGGAACAGATTTGCCCCCGGTCCGGGGGGAGGACCGGGGGGCGCCAATTGGCGGATCTGGCGGCCGACTGGAGTTGGGCTCGTTCAGGGCCGCGCTTCTTTGAGCGTCGTTCGCCCAAGTTTGTTCCCCAGCCGACGTCAGAAACCGTTCCCATGCCGGCGGACCTGGTCGCAGATGGTGCGGTAGTCGCTGGTCAGCTCCTCGCCGGCGGCGAGATCGCGCGCGGCGTGGTCCTCGCCGAACGAGATGCCGGTGGAGACGGTGGTCGGGTCTTCCGAATGGTTGAAGTAGCGGCCGTTGTCGCCGCAGAGGACGAACACGCCGGTCCCCTCGTGCCACGTGCAGTAGGTCGCGAGGTACGCTTGCGCGTGCGCCGGCAGGCTCGCCACCTCGTCGGGCGTGTAGACCCGGTCGATCCGCCCGTCGAAACGCCAGATCAGATCGCCCTTCTTCACGGGCTTCAGCAGGAACACCCCCAGCCCATGGATCGGGCTGGGTTTGAGTTCGGTCTCCACCATCATCATGGGCGAACTGTCCCTCTCCGCGCAGCGATATCGCTCGGCGGTCGTCTAAGTTCGCCAATGCGGCGACAGTTCAACCGAAAAACTGTGCGGCGGCCGCGAGGCGCCCAGACCGCCGCCGGCCGTCAGGCGATGCAGGACTCGAATCCGGCCCGGAGCGCCGCTTCGTCGAGGTCGCGGCCGATGAACACCATCCGCGAGTAGCGCTTTTCGCCCGGCTTCCACTCGCCCTGGAAGTCGCCCTCCAGGATCATGTGCACGGCCTGGAACACCAGCCGCCGGTCCTCGCCCTTGACGTCGAGGATGCCCTTGGCGCGCAGGATGTCGGGGCCCTTGGTCTGCAGCAGGTTGTTCAGCCAGCCGGTCAGCCGGTTGGCGTCCAGCGGCTTCTCCGAGGACAGCGAGACGCCGCGGATGCCGCTCTCGGCCACGTGGTCGTGGATGTGGCCGTGGTCGTGATCCTCGTGCGCGTGGCCGGCGTGGTCATGGTCGTGCTCGCAGGCTTCGTCGTGCACGTGGCCGGGCTCGCCGTGGGCGGGGTTGAGGAACTCCGGCTGTAGCTCGGTGATCCGCGACAGGTCGAACGAGCGCCGCCCCAGGATCGCTTCCAGCGGCGCCTGGCTGCGGACGGTGCGCACGATCGGCGCCAGCGGGTTCAGCCTGCGGATGGCGCTCTCCACCTCGCGCAGCTCCGCCTCCGAGACCAGGTCGGTCTTGTTGAGGATGATCTGGTCGGCGAAGGCGATCTGCTCGGCCGCCTCGCGGGAGTCCTGCAGCCGCAGCGGCAGGTGCTTGGCGTCGACCACGGTGGTCACGCTGTCGAGCTGGGTCTTGGCGCGGACGTCGTCGTCGACGAAGAAGGTCTGGGCGACCGGGGCCGGATCGGCCAGGCCGGTGGTCTCGACGATGATCGCGTCGAACTTGCCCTTGCGCTTCATCAGCCCCGAGAGCACCCGGATCAGGTCGCCGCGCACCGTGCAGCAGACGCAGCCGTTGGACATCTCGAAGACTTCCTCGTCGGCGCCCACCACCAGGTCGTTGTCGATGCCGATCTCGCCGAACTCGTTGATGATCACGGCGTACTTCTTGCCGTGATCCTCGGTCAGGATGCGGTTGAGCAGCGTGGTCTTGCCGGCGCCGAGATAGCCGGTCAGCACGGTCACGGGGGTCTTGGTCTCGGGGGCCTTGGCGGCGGGGCTCTCGCTCATGCGACGACATGTAGGCGAGCGCCCGCGGTTTCAAAAGCGCTGCGAGTTGTTATACCGTAACACTCGATGGCCACCGCCCCGCAATCGCCGGAGCTCGACGCCTACCGTCGCGACCGCGGCTACCTGGGCGCGGACCATGCCAGGAACGAGCGGCGGACCTGGATCGTGACGGCGATCTGCGCCGCGACGCTCGTCGCCCAGGTGGCCGGCGGCCTCGCCTTCCGCTCGATGGCGCTGACCGCCAGCGGCCTGCACATGGCCGCGCACGTGGCCGCCCTGCTGGTCGCGGCCGTCGCCTATCGCATGGCCCGGCGCTACGCCGCCGACCCGCGGTTCGCCTTCGGCGCTGGCAAGCTTGGCTACCTGGCCGGCTTCGCCAACGCCGTGGTGCTGGCGGTGACGGCGGTCGCCATCGCGGTGGAAAGCGTCCAGCGGCTCATCGCGCCGCAAGCGGTCGACTATGGCTCGGCCCTGCGGCTGGCGGCGGCGGGGCTCGTCGTGACCCTGGTCTGCGTGGCGCTGCTCAAGCCGCGGCGCGGCGCGCACGGGCCGGACGAGGCGGGCGACCTCAACATCGCCGCAGCCCACCTGCACCTTTCCGCCGACGCCATCGTGGGCGTGCTGGCGATCGCGGGCCTGGCCGCCGGCCGCAGCTTCGGCTGGACCTGGGCCGACCCGGTGACCGGCCTCATCGGCGCAGGCCTGGTGGCGCAGTTCGCCGCGACGCTCCTCGTGCGCGCCGGGGCGGCGCTGCTGGACATGACGCCGTCGCCGAAGCTGGCGGGCGAGCTGCGCGCACGGCTGGAGGCCGAGGGCGAGCGGGTGGTCGATCTGCATCTCTGGCGGCTGGGTCCGGGGCGCGTCGCCGCGGTCGCGGCGGTGGCGGCGCCGGCCGGGCGCACCGCCGAGGCGCTGCGGGCGCGGCTGGCGGGGATTGCGGCGCTCAGCCACGTCACGATCGAGTTGCGCCGCGAAGCCGAACCGGGCCACGGTCCGGCCGATGGCCTCGCGCGTTAGGTCCCGCATGCGCAGACGAAGACTCTGGCGTCGCCGGACGCGTGGCGTGGCGACGGTGGCGGCTCTGGGCTTGGCCGTCGCCGTCGGCGCCGCGGGCTGGCTGTTCGACGGGCACGGCGGCCCCTCCCTGGCGCACACCTCCGCGCCCCGGGTGACCAAGGTCGCCTTCCACGCCCCGCCCGCGCCCCAGGATCTGCAGGCGGCCCTGGAGAAGCTCGCCGAACGCTACCGCGAGCCGGTGGGCATCGCCGTGACCTACGTCTCGCAGCGCTGGACCGCCGAGGTGGCGGGCGAGGAGGTATTCCCGCAGCAGAGCGTCTCCAAGCTCTGGGTGGCGCTGTCGGCCCTGCAGGCCGTGGACCGGGGGGCCATGAGCCTCCAGCAGAAGGTGGTGCTGACGCAGGACGACCGCTCGGTCTTCAACCAGCCGCTCGCCTCGCGCATCCGCGGCAGCAAGGGTTACGAGACCACCGTCTACGACCTGCTCCGCCGGGCGCTGACCGAGAGCGACAATGCGGCCAACGACAAGCTGATCCGCGAGCTGGGCGGCGGCGGGGTCGTCACCCGCACCTTGGCCGAGAAGGGGCTGGACGGCCTCGGCGTCGGCGAGACCGAACGCGACATGCAGACCCGCGCGGCTGGGCTGACCTGGAAGCCGGAATACGGCCTGACCTGGATCTGGAAAACCGCCCGCGAACAGTTGCCGGACAGCGTGCGCGATCGGGCGCTCGCGGACTACCTCGCCAACCCGCCCGACGGCGCCAAGCCTGCGGCCATCACCCGTTCGCTCGCGGCGCTGAAGCGGGGCGAGCTCCTGTCGCCGGCCTCCACCCAGGTGATGCTGGAGCTGATGGCGGAGTGCCGGACCGGCGGCTCCAGGCTTCGCGCTGGCTTGCCGCGCGGCTGGTCCATCGCCCACAAGACCGGCACCGGCCCCGACTGGAGGGGCGCTTCGATCGGCATCAACGACGTTGGCCTGGTCACTGCCCCCGACGGCAAGACCTTCGCGGTGGCGGTGATGATGCGCCAGACCCGCAAGCCGGTGCCGGCGCGACTGCAGCTCATGCAGGCGGTCTCGCGGACGCTGGCCGCTTGGTGGCGCGATCAGGGCCCGGCCGAGGAAGCGCGCCAGCAGGTCGCCTCGATCGGCTCGGCCTCCGAAACGGCCCGGTAGCCCTCCTACCGCGCCTGCACCGGCGGCGGGTTCTGGGCTTCGACAAGACCCTTGACCACGGTCAGCTCGATGGGCCGGCCCACGAAGTCATGCGAGCTCCAGGTGACGCCGATGTGCGGATCGGCCGGGAAGCCCGTGCAATAGGAGAACGGCAGCGTCGGCGGGTGCGATTGGCGAAGGCAGACCTTGTCGCCCTTGGTGCTCCAGCGGCCGTTCAGCAGCACCCCGTTTCGCCCAACCCCGTTCCAGCTGCCGTCCGGATGCAGCCAGATCTTCTGCGAGCGTCCGTCCGGATAGATGGAGAGCACCGTGTTGCCGAACGCCGCGGCGACCCGGGAGAGATCCGCGGCCTGCGCGTTGAGGGCTGAAAGGCTGACGGCCAGCGCCAGGGTGGTTCGGATCAGCATGCGGACCTTTGGCATGACGGGCTACAACGCAACAAGCCGGGAAGCGTGCCCTGGGCCCCCCTCGCGCCTGGACTCTTTGACGCGGCGAGGTGAACTGAAGCTGAAAAATCTCGGGAGGCGCAAGCCATGGACAACGAATTGAGCCCCGACGCCGAGCGCGCGGGCATGTTGGCCGCGCTGCATGCGATCGTGGTCGGGACGCTCTCGACGCTCAAGCGCAAAGGCGTCCTGAGCGCCGAGGAGATCGACCAGCTGTTCGACGCCGGCCTCGCGGTGTTCGAACGCGGCGAGCCGGACGACACCAAGGCGGCCGCGCGGCTGACGCTGGAGATCCTGGCGCGCAGCCTCAGGGCGTAAGGCTCAGGCGAGCTGCGAGGCCAGAGCGAACCAGAAGGCGAGCAGGGCGAGGAGGCCGAAGCCCCCCGCAGTCCAGGCGATCCGCCGTTCGTGGTCGGAGCGGAAGCGGGCGATCGGCCCCGGCCGCCGCCGGTCCTTCGGGATGATCATCCAGGGCAAGGCTAGCCGCCGTGACCGTGGCCGTGGTCCTTGGCGCCGCCCTGGCCCCCCTTCCCATGGCCGCCGCCGCCGCCCCCGCCCTGGTGCGGATTGCCGTGCGCCGCCTGCGGCGCCGGGGCCGCCTGCGGGTGGGGTTGCGCCGGGGCGAAGTGTTGCGGAGGCGGGCCGCGGCCGAAGGCATGCGGGGCGCCGTGGAACTGCGGCTGCGGTTGGGCCGCTGCAAATCGCGCCTCGGGCGGGCCGCCGCGGTGGCCGCCGCCTTGGCCGCCCCTGCGGCCGCCGCTGTGGCCTTCCGGCCCGCGGAACACCGCATTGCGGCCGGCTTGCGCCGCGGCGAAGGCGCGTTCCGGCCGGCCGCGCTGCAGCGCCGCCCGAGCGTGCTCGCGCGGCGCTTCGAAGCGGGCCTGCGGCGCCTGACGCATGTGCATCGGCGCACGCGCCTCGGCCATGCGCAATTGCTGGCCGCGCCCCCGGCTCTCGCCGCCGCGAGGCATCGGCGCGCCGCGGGCGCCGCGCATGGCGAACCGGCCGTTCGCGCCGCCCGCTTGGGCCATCGCCATGTGGCGCTGGCGGTCGGGCGCATAGCGGCGGACGAAGTCCTGGCCGGTGCGCGCGCGCCAGTCGCGCCACGCCGGCTGGCTGTCGCCGGTCCGGATCCACCGCGTCTGGTCGCGGGTGATCAGCGGCGCGCGCTGCGCCCAGACCGTCTGCGGCACCTGATAGTGCGGCGTGCGGACATAGGCCTGGCGCAGGTCGAGGCCCCGCGTCCAGTACCGCTCGGCGGTCGGATAGTAGCGGTCGTAGGTGTCGGCCGCGAGCAGGGCCCCGGCGACGTCGAACAGCGCGATCAGGGCCCCGTCGGGGCCGAACGCGTAGCCGTAGCCCGGGTCCTCGACGAAGTACGGGTAGGCCGCGCCGGGCTCGTAATAATAGAAGCGGTAGTCGTCGCCGTAGGGCTCGGCGAACATCAGGCTGTCGTCGGCCGCCTCCCACACCCAGGGCTCCTCGTCAGCGTAATGGAAGCCGTAGTCGGGCGGGACGTCGTAGAAGGTGCGCTCCAGGCCGTAGGCCTGCTCGGCGTAGGGCCAGGCCCGCGCCGGCTCATAGCGGATGCGGCGCACCCGGCCGCTGGAATAGGCCGGCGGCGGCGGGGCCGCCGGGTAGGCGCCCGCGGGAAAGGCCTGCGGCGTCGCCTCGTAAGGGCCGCCGGGCTGGGGCAGCCCCGCATATTGCGCGGGCGCCTCGTTCTGACCGCGGGCGAGCAGCGGGCGATTGTCGAACTTGCAGGCGGCGAGCGGCGCCATGGCGACGCCCGCGAGAAGGATAAGGACAGGTCTGGCGATGCGCATGATCTCGGATCGACGGTTGCGCGCCGAATGGGCCGGCGCCGGAACTGCGGCCGCGCGAGGGCGCGTCTGCCCGTCCAAGGCGCCAGGGCCGCCCAGAGCCAACGTGCGCCGCGCCCGGAAGGTTGCGCCGCCCGGGGAGCCGCCGCGTGAACCTTCGGCCGCCCGCGCCATTCCCAGGGAAGACCCCGAAAGGCGCAGCGCCATGACCGACCACACCCAGACTCCTCCGCCGGAGCGGCGGGCCAATCCCGCCGAGATCAAGGGCGACATCGACTCCGGCGAGACCGGCGACAAGGTCCCCGGCTTCGATCCCGGCGCGGCGCCGCTGGGCTCTGACGAGGAGGCGGCGGGCCCGATGGTCTCCGGCCGCACCGAGGCCCGCGAGCGGGCGCAGGAGCGCGCCGGGCGGCCGCAGCAGGCGCACCCCAACGCGGCCACGCCCGAGCTCGCCCCGGACGCCGAACTGCCCCGGCAGAGCGGCGGGTTGGCGGTCGCGGCGCTGATCGGGGTGGCGGCCGGGGTCGGCCTCGCCCTCGTCTATCTGGCGATCTGAGGCCGGGCTAAGAGGGGGGATGATCAGCCGAAGGGCGCTCCTGCGCCAGTTCGCCTTCCTGGCCGCCGGCCTGGGCGCCGCCTGGTGGGTGCGCGAGCGCTACCTGTTCCCCAAGCCGGTGGTCGAGTTTCCCGCCGGCCAGAGCGGCGGCGGCTGGATGCCGCTGCCCGATCCCGGCGGGCTCATCGAGCTTCCGGCGCACGTGAACGGCATCCCGATCCGGGCGGTGGTCGATTCCGGCGCGCAGTTCTCGGCCATCGACCGCACCTTCGCCGAGCGGCTGGGCCTCAAGCCCGCGCTGATCCCGATGCTCGCCTTCGGGGTGAGCGGCGAGCCGGCGGTGACGCACACCGTGGCGCTCGATCTCGCCATCGGGCCGATGCAGGTCGTGGGCCTGCATGCCGCGGCCCTCGACCTCTTGTCGCTCTCGGGCGCCATGCGCCGACCCTTCGCCCTGCTGCTCGGCCGCGACCTGCTCAGCCAGGTGGCCGCCGACGTCGACTGGCCGAACGGCCGCGTGGCGCTGATGCGGCCGGAGGCCTTCCAGGCGCCGCCGGACGCCCAGCTCGCCCCGACGCGCAGCCGCAACCGCGCGTTGATGACCGAGGTCTCGATCGAGGACGGGGCCCCGGTCGAGGTAATGGT
Organism: Phenylobacterium sp.; assembly: GCF_025934275.1. Taxonomy (GTDB): domain Bacteria; phylum Pseudomonadota; class Alphaproteobacteria; order Caulobacterales; family Caulobacteraceae; genus Phenylobacterium. The sequence goes on along the minus strand of NZ_JAICYI010000038.1, from coordinate 14,422 downwards.
CGACACCGGCGCCACCTCGGAGATCGCGCTTTCCGAGCCGGTCGCCGGGAAGCTCGGCCTGCTGAGGGGCCGCCCGATGCAGACCGGGCGCTCGGTGAGCCTTGGCGGGCTGAGCCGCGATCGGGTGGTCCGCGCCGCCAGCGTCGAGTTCGCCGGGCGGCGGCTCAGCGACGTGGAGGTGCAGATCTTCACTCCGGCGGTGCAGGGGCCGATGCCGGACGGCCTCCTGGGCGTCGGCATCCTGCGGCGCTATCGGGTCGGGCTGGACCTCGGCCCGGGGCTGCTGTGGCTCGCCGGGCCCGGGGGCGCGGCGCCGGCGCGTCCCGACCGGGCGCATGCGATCATGGGCGCGCGTTAGGGTTCGCGGGCGGCTCGCGCTCGAAGGTCCCGGCGCGGCCCGGGAACACCACCGGGCTCTCGTAGCCGTCGGGCGAGATCGCGGCGACGCCGAAGAAGAAGTCGTCGATGTTGATGTCCTTCAGCACCGCCTCGGTCGCGCCGGCGACCAGCCGGTTCCAGCGCCACTGCGGATTGGTGGTGTCGCGCCACCAGACGCGATAGGCGGCTGCGCCGGCGACCGGTTTCCACTTGACCGTCGTGTCGGAGCTGACCGCGCCCTCGATCTCGACCCCGGTCGGCGGGGCCGGCGCAGCGGCCAGCGCCGCCAGCGTCACCACGTTCAGCCGCGTCACCTGGGCGAGGTAGCGGAAGTCGACGCCCTCGAGCACATCGCCATAGCGGACGCCGTTCTCCACCCGCAGGTCCTGGTGCTGGCGGTGGTAGTTCTCGATCGCCTCGGTCACCCGCACGGCGGGATAGCCTGCCTTCAGCATCTCCACCTGGTCGCCGCCGCGCCCGAAGCGGTCGGTGCGGTAGACCATCTCCACGTCGAGGTTGGTCAGGTAATGGTCCGCCAGCCGGTCCATGAACCGGGCGAGGTTGCGCGAGGGGCTGTCGACCTCGCCGCCGTTGTAGCGGCGCTTGTCGGCCTCGGCCGCCGTCTCGGTGGTCCGCGTGCCCTCGGAGAACACCCGCACGTGGGTGTCGTCGCGCAGACCGGTCGTGCCTTCGGTGTTGCCGACGATGTCGTTGTTGAGGTCGGCCTCGACCCGCCAGCCGTGCGCCGCGGCGTAGCCGGCGAGCACGTGGCCGCCGTAGAGCCCCTGCTCCTCGCCGGACAGCACGGCGTAGACGACGGTCGCCGGGAACCGGTGCTTGGAGAGCACCCGCGCCGCCTCGATGACCGCGCTCGTGCCGGAGCCGTCGTCGTTCGCGCCAGGCGCGTCGGAGGTCGCGTTCATCGCGTCGCTGACCCGGCTGTCAAGATGGCCCGAGATCACCACCACGCGCTCCGGGTCGCTCGTCCCGGGCTGGATCGCCAGCACGTCGACGACCTCCGTCGGCTTGGGGATGCGCGAGCCGGTGAACGTCTCCGACGGCGTCTCGATGGTCAGGCAGCCGCCACAGGCCTTGGCGTACTCGGCGAACTGGGCGGCGACCCAGCGGCGGGCCGCGCCGATGCCGCGCGTGTTGGACCTGGTGTCGGAGAGGGTGTGGCGGGTGCCGAAGCCCACCAGCTTCGTGTCCGTCGCCCGCTCGGCGTCCGGGCTCACCTCTGCGGCGAGCTGGTGCAGCAGCGGGTGGTCTTCGAAGGTCGGCGACTGGGCGGCGGCGGGGGCGGAGAGGATCGGGGCCGCAAGAGCGGCCGCAAGCAGGACGGCAAGGCGCAAGGCTGGAAGCTCCGCTGCAGGACGGCGGCGGACCTTCGCGCCCGGCGCGCGCAAAGGCAATCGGTCGAGCTCAGAAGGCGCCTAGCAGGGCCTGCGAGAACCAGCCGGCGGCGAAGCTCACCAGGGCGACCCCGCCGAAGAAGGCCAGCGCCGGCAGAAACGGATCGTCGTCCAGCAAGGCGGTGCTCCTTTGTCGGCTCCCGGACGTAACAAGCCGCCCGGGAGGCGGAGGTTCCGGGGCGTCAGGCGGTGCTCGCCGCAGGCTGCGCCGGCGCCGCGCCGCGCCTCTTGCTGAGGCTCGCCTCCAGCTTGGCGTCGCGGCCATAGACGTCGGGATGGAAGACCAGCCCCTGCGGTTCCGGCGCGGCGGTGAAGTAGACGATGTAGACCGGCACCGGCTGGGCCAGGTCCAGGCGCTCCTCCGGCGCGCCGGGCTCGGTGAGCAGCCGGGCGTCGTCGCCCAAGAGCCAGCGGGCGAGCCGCGGGGCGTCGGCCAGGCGCACGCAGCCGGCGCTCTCGGTCCGGCGGCTCTCGGCGAAGAACTGCCGCAGCGGCGTGTCGTGCAGATAGACCCCGAGCTGGTTCGGGAACACGAACTTCACCTGGCCCATCATGTTGCCGTCGCCGGGCCGCTGGCGGACCCGCAGGATCCTCGCGCCCGAGGCCACGGCCCGCCAGTCGATCGAGGCCGGCGCCAGCACCTTGGCGTTCGGCGTCCAGTCGGAGAGCGCCTCCAGGTTCTGGCTCGCGAGGTAGGAGATCCCGTAGCGCAGCACTTTCGGGGCGATGGAATCCCGCACCAGGTCCGGCGGGACGTTCCAGTATGGATGGGCCACGGCGAAGCGGATCAGCCCCGCCATCGCCGGGGTCGGCTCGGAGAGCTTGCCCACCACCACGTCCATGGAATCCACCGGCCGGCCGTCCTGATAGAGCCACAGCTTCTGGGCCGCGGCGTCGACCAGCACGTAGCGGCGGCCGAGGTCGGGGGGCAGCGCGCGGGCGCGCTCCAGGTTGGCGAGGATGCGCCGCTCCCCGGCGGCGGGGCCGCCGCGCGCCCGCCAGGCCGCCAGCGCCGCGCGCAGCTGCTCATAGATGGGGTTCATGTGCGAGAGCCGCGCGATCGCCGCGGCGGGCGAGCTCTGCGCCGCCAGCCGAAGCACGCTCGTCTCGTCCACCCGGGGCGGGGCGACCGCCGGATCGGCGTAGACCATCCCGACGCCGGCGGCCGGAGTGTGCAGGTCGCGGCCCCAGCGCGCCAGCGCGGCGGAGAGCGCCACCTCGGCGCGGGCGAGGTCGGCGACGCGGCCGCTCTTCGCCTGCGCGACGCGCGCCGCCAGGTCGTCCACGCCATAGGCGTCGGGCTCCAGCCCGTCGTCGGCGGCCGCCCGGAGTCGTCGCACCAGCACCGCCGCTTCGGGCTTCAGCCCCCAGCCGCGGACCCAGATCGCCTGGTCCGCCCGGGCCCGGTAGAAGCGCGCGAGCGGCGCATCCGCCGCCGGCGCATCGGCCAGCTCGGCGGCGATGGCCCTCGCCACGGGTCCATAAGGCGCATGCGCCGCCGCGCCGGGCAGCGGCGCGACCCGGGCGGACAAAGGCATGGCGAGCGCCCCGGCCAGCGCTATGGCGACGACCAGGGGCCACTGTGGCCGCTCGGCAGGGGGCGCCGGGCGGCCGTCAGGATCGGACGACGGAGACGCCGGTTCTGTCAGCCGCGTTCCCCAGCCGTGGCGCCGCCGCTCGTCGCCGTGCCGGTCGCCGCCGTGTTGTCCGTGGCGGTCGCCGGAGCGGCCGTCGTGGAGGTGTCGGAGCTATAGCTGGGGGCCGCCGGCGTCGTGGTGGTCGTGGTCGACTGATCGGTGGTGGTCGTGCCGACCGTTCCGGATGTCGCCGAGGTGTTGCTGTTCGGCATGTTGCTCGACGGCGCGGTGGTCGTGCTGGTGTCGCCCGTGGCGCTGGTGGTGGGGCTCGAGGAGCCGGAGGTGGTCTGGGCGACGGCCACGCCGGCCAGCATGAGGGCGCCGATCGCGCCGGCGACGGTGATGATCTTCATGAGCCAAGCTCCTTTGGGGAAGGACCCGCCTGCAACCCTGGCTATTCCGGAGAGTTCCGCTTCGTTGCATTTTGTGAATTGGGCTCCCGCGGGGCCGGTCCCCGGAACGGGATGGGGATCGTCACCCGCGCGTCGGCGGTGGGGCGGCCGCTGCGGGTGCGGGGATTGATGCGGATGCGTCCCGCCATCCGCAGCGCCGCCTGGCCGAATCCGCGGTCGGGTGGGGTCTCGGAGACCACCCGGCAGTCGGAGAGCCGCCCGTCCGCGCCGACGCGGCAGTTGATGCTGGCGTGGCCGTTGGTCTGTGCGGCCGCGCCCGCCAGCCCCGCCGCCGCGAGCGCCGCCGCCAGCGCCCTGCGCCTCGTCACGCGCTCACCTCGCTCAGCGCTTGGCGTCCCGCTCCGCCACCGCCCGGTGGATCTGCTCGGTGAGGTCGTTGTTGATCTTCAGCAGCCGGTGCAGCTCGTCCTCGATCTTCAAGAGCGCCTCGGCGTCCTTGTAGGTCTGCAGCGCCTGCTTGTCGGAGGCGGCCGCGGCCACCTTCTGGCCGACCATGATCACCGACAGGAGCACCAGTTGCAGGAAGGTCTGGGCGATCCACGAGACCAGCGTCGCCGTTCCCGCCTTGATCGCCGCCGGCAGGCTGATCAGCGCCAGCAGCGCGAAGGCGTAGGCGCACCACATGGTGCCGACCGCATTGGTGATCAGGATCGCGAAGCGGCCGTTGAAGCCCAGCTGCTCGCGCCGGGTGGTGTGGGGCCCCGCGTGCTCCCGCTCGGCGATCCTGGGATGGGGGACGTGCTGCGTGCTCATCTGCGCCTGCCGCATTGCTCCGATGCGGCGAGGCTAGCAGGACGGAGCGCTACGGCGAAGCCCGCGCGCGGGGCGCCCGGCCCGGCGGAAATCTCCGCGGAATCGCCGGCGCCGTTCGTTGACTTCGCGGGGCCTTTCCGTATAAGTCCGCCCCTCTCGCCCGCGGGGCCTCTCGCGGGCGCGTTCCATTTTGCAAGACAGCTCCGTTTTTGAAGGCGCGAAGATGTACGCGGTGATCCGGACCGGCGGCAAACAGTACCGGGTGCAGCCCGGCGACCTGCTGGTGGTCGAGAAGCTCGACGGCGAACCGGGCGCGAACGTCGCGTTCGGCGACGTCCTGATGCTGGGCGAAGGCGAGGCCGTCACGATCGGCGCGCCGCTCGTCGAGGGCGCCCGCGTGCAGGCCACCCTGATCGAGACCCGCAAGGGCGGGAAGATCAAGATCTTCAAGAAGATCCGTCGCCAGGGCTACCGCCGCACCAAGGGCCACCGCCAGCTGCAGAGCGTGCTGCGGGTGACCGCGATCGCAGGGGCCGGCCAGGAAGCCAAGTGGGACGGCGAGGTGACGCTCACCACCAAGGCCGAGCTCAACGCCCGCTCGCGCGGCCTGGCTTATCAGGCGCCGCAGGCCGCCGCCGCCGCGGTCGAGACCGCCCCCGCGCCGAAGAAGGCCGCTGCGCCGAAGCCGGCGAAGACCGCTGAGGAGGTGCTCGCCTCGGACGAGGTGAAGCAGGCGATGGAGACCGCCGAGACCAACGCGCCGGTGGCCGCGGCCCCGAAGGCGAAGGCGCCGGCCAAGACGCCCGCCGCCAAGGCCGCGCCCGCGCCGGCCAAGGCTGGCAAGGCCAAGGCCGGGTCGGCCAAGCCGGCCGCGAAGCCGGCTTCGCCCAAGGCTGCGCAGGCCAAGGCGGAGCCTTCCAAGCCGGAGGCGAAGAAGGCTGCGCCCAGGAAGGCCGCGGCCCCGAAGAAGGACAAGGGCCCCGCCAGGTAGGGCGGAGTCTCGAGGATCAGGAGAGCGCAATGGCGCACAAGAAATCCGGCGGCTCCTCGCGCAACGGGCGCGATTCCGCGGGCCAGCGGCTCGGCGTGAAGAAGTTCGGCGGCCAGGCGGTGCTCGCCGGCAACATCCTCGTGCGTCAGCGCGGCACCAAGTGGCGGGCCGGCGACAACGTGGGCGTGGGCCGAGACCACACCCTCTTCGCGCTGTGCGACGGCGCGGTGAGGTTCGTCACCCGGCGGGATGACCGCACCTACGTGACGGTGGTCCCGGCGATGGAGACGAACGCCAGCTAAGGCGGAGCTTCCATCCGGCTCCGCCCTCTCTTCAAGGCGGACCGGACAGACGACCTAGCGGGGAGTCCGGAACGCCGGGCTCCCCGCTTGGTTTTTGGGCCTCGAGCTCGGGCCCTGGGAGGCGACATCATGTGCGCGATCGAAATCACCTCGGACATCACGCCCGTCCTCGCGACGGAGCGGCTGAGGCTGCGCGGTCTGGTGACCGGCGACGCCGGGCCGCTGGCCCGGCTGGCCTCCGACCTCAACGTGGCCGGCCGGACCTGCTGGCTGCCGCACCCGTTCGGCGAGGCCGAGGCGGAGGCGGCGGTCACCCGCGCCATGGGTCTCGACTGGGCCCACGAGGCGCAGTTCGCCATCGAGCACCGGCACTTCGGGCTCGTCGGCATGCTGCGGCTGAAGGCGCGGCCGAACGGCCGGCCCGAGCTCGGCTGCTGGATCGGCAGGCCGTTCTGGAACCGCGGCTATGCGACCGAGGCGGTGCGGGCGGGCCTGAAGTGGGTCCGGCGCGACTGGCGCAAGCGGCTGGTGGTCGCCGGCCACTTCGCCGACAACCCGGCTTCGGGTCAGGTGCTGTGCAAGGCGGGCTTCCTCTACACCGGCGACGTGGAGCTGCGCCGCTCCAAGGCGCGGGGCGACGAGGTCCTCACCCGGATGATGGTGTGGCTCGCCTAGCTGCTAGTTGGCCGCGGCCCCCCGCGGCGAGCGGGTCAGCCCCGCTCGCCCGGATGCGCCGAAGCCGCCGCGCCGGCCGCATGATGATGCCGCCGGTGGTGTCTGCGGTGATGCGTCGCCGCCGCCCGGCGCTGGGCCTCGAGCCGGTCCACTCGCGTCGACAGGTCGGTCACCTGGGTGCTGACGCCCTGGGCCTGCGTCGTGGCCGCCTGGGCGGCGCTGTTGGCCGAATCGGCGCTGCTCTGGGCCCTCGCGGCTGCGGCTGCGGCCGCATCGGCGCTGGTCTGCGCCCTTGCCGCGGCGGCCTGCCCGGCCTGGGCTGCGGCCATGGCCTGATCGGCCGCGGCCTGCGCGCGTTTCACCGAGTCGACAGTCGCGCAACCTCCCAGCGCCAAGGCGCCGGCCATGAGAACTGCGGTAGTCCGCCCCGCCGATTTGAGCATCGAGAGTACCTCCGTAGGTCAAGCTCTCCTCAACTGCTCAGACAGCGTGACAGTTCGCGGCCCGATCATTTGGCAATTCGGCTCCGCCTTCGCCCGGGCGTCGGCCGGGCGTTTCGTGCTATGCGCGCAGCGAAGGCCGCTTGACGCATGAAGTTCCTGGACCAGGCGAAGATCTACATCCGCTCCGGAAACGGCGGCGCGGGCGCGGTCTCGTTCCGCCGCGAGAAGTACATCGAGTACGGCGGCCCGGACGGCGGCGACGGCGGCCGCGGCGGCGACGTGTGGGTCGAGGCGGTGGACGGCCTGAACACGCTGATCGACTACCGCTACCAGCAGCACTTCAAGGCCGGGACGGGCGAGCACGGCATGGGCCGCAACCGCCATGGCGCCGGCGGGGCGGACGTGGTGCTCAAGGTTCCGGTGGGCACTCAGGTGCTCTCGCAGGACAAGGCTGACGTGCTGGCCGATCTCGATCAGGCGGGCAAGCGCGTGCAGCTGCTGAAAGGCGGCAACGGCGGCTTCGGCAACACCCACTTCAAGGGCCCGGTCAATCAGGCCCCGCGGTTCGCCAACCCGGGGCAGGAGGGCCAGGAGGCCTGGATCTGGCTCAGGCTGAAGCTGATCGCCGACGTCGGTCTGGTGGGCCTGCCGAACGCCGGCAAGTCGACCTTCCTGGCGGCGGCCACCGCCGCCCGGCCGAAGATCGCCGACTATCCGTTCACGACGCTCAGCCCCAACCTCGGCGTGGTGGACCTCTCCTCCGGCGAGCGGTTCGTCCTGGCCGATATCCCGGGCCTGATCGAGGGCGCGAGCGAGGGGGCGGGGCTCGGGGCGCGCTTCCTCGGCCACGTGGAGCGCACCGCGGTGCTGATCCACCTGGTGGACGCGACGCAGGACGATGTGGCGGGCGCCTGGCGCACCGTGCACCAGGAGCTGGAAGCCTATGGCGAGGGCCTCGCCGACAAGCCCGAGATCCTGGCCCTGAACAAGGTGGACGCGCTCGATCCGGCGACCCGGGCGGAGAAGGCCCGCGCGCTGCGGGCGGCGGCCGGCGCGCGGCCCAGGCTGGTTTCCGGCGTCTCCGGCGAGGGCGTGACCGAGCTGCTGCGCGAGGCCTACGCCCTGGTCCGCAGCCGGCGCGCGGGCGCGGGCGCGGCCGAGCCGACGCCGGCGGAGCCCCGCGCGGAGGACTGGGCGCCGTGAAGGAGCTGGGGGGCGCGAAGCGGATCGTGGTGAAGGTGGGCTCGGCGCTGCTGGTCGGGGCCGGCGGGGCGGCCGACGCCCACTGGCTGCACGCCTTCGCGGCCGACATCCACCGCCTGCGCGAGCGCGGCCAGCAGGTGCTGGTGGTCTCCTCCGGCGCGGTGGCCCTGGGACGCCGCCGTCTGGGGCTCGCGCGCCGCGCGCTCTCGCTGCCGGAGAAGCAGGCCGCGGCGGCGGCCGGGCAGTCGGCGCTGATGCGCGCCTGGGAGGAGGCCTTCGAGCCGCATCGCCTCTCGGCGGCCCAGGTGCTCCTGACCCGCGACGACACCGAGGTCCGCCGCCGCTGGCTGAACGCCAGGGCGACGATCGAGACCCTGCTCGCCCTGGGCGTCGTGCCGGTGATCAACGAGAACGACACCGTGACCACCGAGGAGATCCGCTACGGCGACAACGACCGGCTGGCCGCCCGCGTCGCCCAGATGATCGGGGCGGACCTGCTGGTCCTGCTCTCCGACGTCGACGGTCTCTACACCGCCGATCCCCGGCGTGACCCGGGCGCGCGGCACGTCGAGCACGTGGCGCAGCTGACGCCGCAGATCGAGGCGATGGCCGGGGGCGCCAACGCCGGCGCAGGCCTGGGGAGCGGCGGCATGGCGACCAAGCTCGCCGCCGCCAGGATCGCCAGCGCCGCCGGCTGCGCCACCGTCATCACCTTGGGCCACCGCCCCTCGCCGCTGGCCGCGCTGGAGGCCGGCGCCCGCGCGACGGTGATCGCGCCTTCGACCACGCCCGCAGCGGCCTACAAGGCGTGGATCGCGGGTTCGCTCGCGCCGGCCGGCGCCCTGGTGGTCGACGCCGGCGCCGCAGCGGCCGTGCGGCGCGGCAAGAGCCTGCTGGCCGCCGGCCTGCGCCGCGTCGAGGGCCGCTTCGAGAAGGGCGACGCCGTGGTCATCGTCGACGAGGCCGGCGCCGAGATCGCCCGCGGGCTCGCCCGCTACGAAGCGGCCGATGCGAGCCGGATCTGCGGGCTGAAGTCGGCGGCGATCGAACCTGCGATCGGCTACACCTGCGGCCCGGTGGTCCACGCCGATGACCTGGCGCTGGTCCAGGCCGGCGCGGCGCGGTAAGGCTCAGACTGAGCAAAAGCCTCGGGGATCCAATGGACGATTCCGGCGCGAAGACGGCGAACGCAGCGCCCCCGGCGGGGCGGCTGCAGGCGCTTGCGCCGGGCCAGGCGATCCCGTTCGGCGGCGACAAGGCGGCCTTTGTGAGCGAGGCGCTGGCCGCCGCCTTCCGGCCCGGCGACCGCCTGATCGTGCTGCAGGAGACCGGCGACCTGCTGCACCTGCCGGCTGCGGAGCAGGCGGTGGCGAGCGCCGCGGTGGACCGCGCGGCGCAGGCCTTCGCGCGGATGGGTGAGATCTCCGACGCGCAGATCACCGCCTTCTTCGAGGCGTTCGCCGCGAGGCTCGAGGACGAGGCCGCCTGGAGCAGGATCGCCGCCGCCAACGCGCGCGACGTGGAGGACGCCAAGGCGAGAGGCCGTTCGACCACGCGCCTGGCGGTGACCGGGGCGATGCGTGGCGACATGGTCGCGGGCCTCCGCGCCTGGCGCGACGCGCCCTCCCCGAGAGGCCGCGTGGTGGAGACGATCGCCCACGACGGCTGGACCATCGAGCAGCTCAGCGCCCCCTTGGGCGTCGTGGGCTTCGTCTTCGAAGGCCGGCCCAACGTCTTCGCCGACGCCACAGGCGTGATCCGGGGCGGCAACACGGTGGTCTTCCGGATCGGCTCGGACGCGCTTGGCACGGCGCGGGCGATCGTCGAGGACGCGCTCGCCCCGGCGCTCGCCGGCGCGGGCCTGCCGGACGGCGCCGCGGCGCTGGTGGACTCGGCCGCGCATGCGGCCGGCTGGGCGATGGTCGCCGATCCCAGGCTCGCGCTGGCGGTGGCCCGCGGCTCCGGCGCAGCCGTGGCGCAGCTGGGCGCGATCGCGCGGCAGACCGGAACTGCGGTGAGCCTGCACGGGACGGGCGGGGCCTGGCTGGTCGCCGACGAGACCGCCGATCCGGAACGGTTCTTCGCCGCCTGCTACCACTCGTTGGACCGCAAGGTGTGCAACACCCTCAACGTCTGCTGCATCGTCCGGGCGCGGGCGCGTGAGCTGGTCCCGGTCTTCCTCGACGCCCTGATGCGCGCCGGCGAAAGGCGCCGCGGCTGCAAGCTGCACGTGGCCGAGGCGGACATCGCCGCCATCCCTGACGACTGGCGCTCGGCGACCACCACCGTGGTTCGCGCCGAGGGTCCCCGAACGGAGCCTCTGGTCGAGGCGCTTTCCGATGCGGACCTCGGCCGCGAATGGGAGTGGGAGGAGAGTCCCGAGGTCACCCTGAAGCTGGTCGAGAGCGTCGAGGAAGCCGTGGCCCTGTTCAACGCCCTGAGCCCGCGCTTCTCGGCCAGCCTGATCTCCGGGGATCCGGCCGCGCACGAGCGGTTCTACGCCACCCTGGACGCGCCCTTCCTGGGCGACGGCTTCACCCGGTGGGTGGACGGCCAATATGCGCTGAACCGGCCGGAGCTGGGCCTTGCGAACTGGGAGCACGGGCGGCTGTTCGCGCGCGGCGCGGTGCTGTCGGGCGACAGCGTCTTCACGATCCGCGCACGGATGCGGCAGGCCGATCCCCATCTCGACCGCGCCGGCGCGCCGACGCCGGCGCCCAGGTCCTGAGGGGACGTAAGCGGCGCATGTGGTTCGCGGGACCGGCCAGACGCGTCCCTGGGGTCGGGCGGCCGGGGACCCTGCGCCCCGGGCTCCATCTGGAGCCGGGCATGCGGGTGGGTCTGTTCGGCGGCTCGTTCAATCCGGCTCACGAGGGCCATGCGCACGTCGCCGAGACCGCCCGGCGGCGGCTGAAGCTCGACAAGGTGGTCTGGCTGGTCTCGCCGCAGAACCCGCTCAAGTCCTCCCACGAGACGGCCGATCTCACGACGCGCCTTGCGAGCGCCCGGGCCCACGCCAAGACCCGCGGCATGGTTGTCTCCGACGCCGAGAGCCGGATCGGGTCGCAGTACACCATCGAAACCGTGCGCGTGCTGCAGGCGCGCTATCCGCGGGTGAAGTTCGTTTGGATCATGGGCGCCGACAGCCTGGCCTCCTTCCACCGCTGGCGGGGCTGGACCCAGCTGATGCGCGAGATCCCGGTGGCGGTCGTTTCGCGTCCGTGGATCGCGCTCAAGGCGCGGGCCTCGCCCGCCGCCCGCCGCTTCGCCCGCTTCCGCAAGCCCTCCTCCCAGGCCGCCCTGCTGCCGGACATGACGCCGCCGGCCTGGGTGTTCCTGGGCGCGCCGTTCAAATTCCAGTCCTCCACCGCCTTGCGGGAACGCATGCGGCGGACCAGCTCTTGACGTATCCGTGAGGGCGGCTGACCCGCGCCCCCGCATCTGCTAGGGTCGCAAGAGCGAGGACATCAGAGGAGCACCCCGCTGAACCGCAAGACCGCGCCGCGCGCGCAACAGGCCCCCGCCCGGGTCTCCCCGGCGAGCGGCGAGCCGTCACAGGACGACCAGAGTCGCATCACCACTCTGGAGGAGCGGATCCTGGGGCGCCTGGACGAGGACAAGGCCCAGGACGTCGTCTTCATTGATCTGAAAGGCAAGAGCCCCGTCGCCGACGGGCTGATCGTGGCCTCCGGCCGCTCCCACCGGCACGTGGGCGCGCTCGCCGACCACCTGCTGCGCCTGCTCAAGGAGCAAGGCTACGGCCGCGCTCGCGTCGAGGGGCTGCCGCACTGCGACTGGGTGCTGATCGACGCCGGCGACGTGATCGTCCACCTGTTCCGGCCCGAGGTCCGCTCCTTCTACAACATCGAGAAGATCTGGTCCGTCGAACCCCCCGCCCAGCGCGCCGCGAGCTGATCTGCGGCATGGACTCCTGAAGCCGCCCCGGCGCACGATGGGCGCGAGGGAGGATCCGCCATGTCCGAAACCACGCTTTCCCGCGACCTCTTGGACCAGAGCGCCGGCGCGCTCGTGGCGGCGCTGGCCGCGCGGCAGGTGAGCGCGCTCGAGCTCGCCGAGGCCGCCATCGCGCGCATCGAGGCCCGCGACGGGGCGATCAACGCCGTCGTCGTGCGCGACTTCGACCGCGCGCGCGAAGCCGCCAGGGCGGCGGACGCGGCGCTGGCCCGCGGCGAACGGCGCCCGCTGCTCGGCCTGCCGATGACCGTCAAGGAATCCCACGACATCGCCGGCCTGCCCTCCACCTGGGGCTCGCCGGGCTTCCAGGACTACGTGGCCGAGCGGGATTCGGTGGGTGTCGCGCGGCTGAAGGCGGCCGGCGCGGTGGTGCTCGGCAAGACCAACGTCCCGCCGATGCTCTCCGACTGGCAGTCGGCGAACCCGATCTACGGCCGCACGGTGAACCCCTGGGATCCGACGCGCTCGCCGGGCGGCTCCTCGGGCGGCGGGGCCGCGGCGCTCGCCGCCGGCATGGTCCCGCTCGAGTTCGGCTCCGACATCGGCGGCTCGATCCGCGTGCCGGCCGCCTTCTGCGGCGTCTACGGCCACAAGCCGAGCTACGGCCTGATCCCGATCCGCGGCCATGCGCCGATGGGGCTGGACGGGCTGCCGCCGCCGCTCGCCGTGGTGGGCCCGCTGGCGCGTTCCGCCGCCGACCTGCAGCTGGCGCTGGACGTGCTCGCCGGGCCGGACGAGCTGGAGGCGGCCGGCTACCGCCTGGCCCTGCCGTCGCCGCGCCGCGAGCGGCTCGCCGACTACCGCGTCCTGGTCGTCGATTCCCTGCCGGGGATCGCCACCGACGGCGAGATCCGCGCCGCCCTGGCGGCGCTCGCCGACAAGCTGGAGGCGCTGGGCGCCGATGTCCAGCGCGACTCCGGCCGGCTACCCGATCCGCGGGCCGCCCGGCCGGTCTTCATGGGCCTCCTGCAGACCGCGATGAGCCGCGGCCAGCCGGGCGCGGAGCCGGTGAACGCCCACGAATACATGGGCCTGCTGGACGGGCAGCTCGCGATCAGGCGGCGCTGGGCGGCGCTGTTCGAGGAGTTCGACGTGGTGCTCGCCCCGGTGTTCATCACCGTCGCCTTCCCGCACACCGATGAGGCCGACTGGTCGAAGCGGACGCTCACCGTCGACGGCGAGCCTGCGCCCTACGGCGACGGCCTGGCCTGGCCGTCGGTGGCGCTGTTGCCGAACCTGCCCGCCACGGCGCTGCCGATCGGCTTCAGCCGCGGCGGCCTGCCGATCGCCGCGCAGGCGATCGGGCCCTACCTGGAGGACCGCACGACCATCGCCTTCGCGGGCCTTGTCGAGCGCGAGATCGGCGGCTTCCGGCCCCCGACGCCGCTCGGTTGAGGATCGCCATCGTCGCGGTCGGGCGGCTGCCCCGCGGCCCCGAGGCCGAGCTCGTCAGCCGCTACGCCGAGCGCGCCACCGCCGCCGGCCGGGCGCTGGGCCTGGGCCCGGTGGAGGTGGTCGAGGCCGAGGCCAAGAGGCCCGGCCCGGCGGCCGAGGCGGCGGCGCTGGCGCCGCATCTGGACGGGGCCCACGTCATCGCCTGCGACGAGCACGGCCGGGCCCGCGCCTCGCGCGCCTTCGCGGCCGACCTCGCCCGCCTGCGCGACCAAGGCGTGCGGCGGCTCGCCTTCGCCATCGGCGGCGCCGACGGCCTTGCGCCGCAGGTGCTGGACCGCGCCCAGGCCCGGCTCGCCTTCGGGCCGCAGACCTGGCCGCACGCGCTGGCCCGCGCCATGCTGGCCGAGCAGCTCTATCGGGCGGTCACCATCCTGGCCGGATCGCCCTATCATCGCGACTGATGCGCCTTGCCCGTCTCGCCCCGCCGCTCGCCGCCGTCGCGCTGGTCTTCGGCGGGCTGGCGCTCGCCGCGACCCCGCCAAGCCTCGCGCGGCTCAATATCGCCGAGACCGAGCTGTCCGCGCGGCAGGCGCGCAACATGAGCCAGCTCGCCCGGCTGCTCTCGGTGCTGGTGCGGCTCAGGCGCGATCCGCCGCCGGCGCTCTTGGTGCCGCCCAGGGCGGCCAGGGATGCGGTCACCGCGGCGATCCTGATCAAGGCGATGACGCCCGAGCTGCAGCGCCGCGCCGAGGCCTACGCCCGCGTCGCCGCCGACATGGGCCGCCAGCGCCGCCTGGCCGCCGTCGAGAGCGAGGCGCTGTTCACCCGCGAGAGCGAGGCGGCCG
>NZ_JAICYI010000046.1 GCF_025934275.1 Phenylobacterium sp. | reverse complement strand
GCGCGAGCGCCCGGGCGCGTACGGCTTCGTCGGCGCGAACGGCGGGTTCCTCTCGAAGTACTCGGTCGGCGTCTATTCAACCGAACCCGTGGAGTGGCGGGAGCATTCGTCCGCGCCCCTGCAGGCGCAAGTGGATAGCTGGGCCGCGCCGGCCGCCGCCCCCGAGACCGCGAGCGACGGCGTGGTGGAGAGCTACACCATCGATTATGGCCGCGGCGCGCCGATCGCGACGCTGGTCTGTCGGGCCGGCGACGGCGGGCGCTTCTGCGCCATGAGCGATCCGGACGATCCGAGCCTCGCGGCCGCGATGGGCCAGGCCGAGCCGCTGGCGGCCCGGGTCGCCACGCGTCGCGACGAGCGCGGCCGGCGCATCCTCAGCCGGTTCGACCCGGCGTGAGCCCGCAACCAGATCAGGGAGAGACGCGATGGACGATATCTTGAGCCTCGGCGGGCGCGTGGCGCTGGTCACCGGGGCGGGGCAGGGCGTGGGTCGCCAGATCGCCCTCCACCTCGCCGCCCACGATTGCGGCGGCGTGGCGGTGAACGACTATTTCCAGGAGCGCGCCGAGGCGGTCGTGGAGGAAATCAAGGCCGCCGGCGGCAAGGCGATGGCCGTCCAGGCCGACGTGACCGACTTCGAGCAGGTCAAGGCGATGGTCGCCAGGACCGCCGAGGAGCTCGGGCCGGTGGGCGTGCTGGTCAACAACGCCGGCAACATGGGCGCGAACCCGCCGCAGGAGGGCATGGGCAAGCCGTTCTGGGAGGTGGGCCCGCAGGTCTGGAACGCGGCCATCGGGGTGAATTTCTACGGCGTGATCCATACCGTGAGCGCGGTGGTTCCGGGCATGATCGCGCGCCAGGCGCCGGGCCGGATCATCACCATCATCTCCGACGCCGGCCGCTATGGCGACGCGGGCCTGGAGATCTACGGCGGCGCGAAGGCCGGGGCGGCGGGCTTCACACGCGGCGTCGCCCGCTCGCTCGGCCGCTACGGGATCACCGCCAACTCGGTGGCGATCGCCGCCACGCGCACCCCGGCCACCGTGCGCATGTTCTCCGATCCGGAGCGCATGAAGCGGCAGTTCGAGCGCTACATCGTCCGCCGGCCCGGCGAGCCCACCGACATCGCCAACATGGTGCTGTTTCTGGCCTCCGACGCGAGCTCGTGGATCACCGGCCAGACCTATCCGGTGAACGGCGGCTTCACCCTGGCGCTCTAGCATGAGCGGGACCGGCGCCTACGACTGGCCCGCGCTGCGCGAGGCCTACCGCCGCGACGGCGTCGTCAAGCTCGCCGCCGCCCTCGACGCGGCCCAGCTCGGCGAGACCCTGGCGGCTTACGAGTGGAGCCTGGCGCATCCGGGCCCGGGCGCGTCGAAGGACCGGCACACCCCCGACGTCACCTTCTACAACGACCTCTTCAACCCGCAGGCGCTCAGCGGCTATCGCGACATGCTGCAGGCCTCCCCGGTTCCTGGTTACGTGGCCGAGCTCTGGGACACGCCGGACGTCTGGTTCTTCTACGAGCAGGTGTTCCTGAAGGAAGGCGGCGAGGTCCGGCGCACCCCCTGGCATCAGGACTCATCCTATCTCGCCATCGGCGGCGAGGACCTGGCGGTGGTGTGGATCAGCTTCGACGCGCTAAGCGCGGCGGATTCCCTTGAGTTCGTGCGCGGCTCGCACCAGGGCGTGCTCTACAACGGCTCGGCGTTCAAGCCGGGCGACGACACCGCACCCCTGCACCCGAACTCGCGCCTGCCGCGGCTGCCCGACATCGAACGGGACCGCTCCGCGTGGGACATCGTCTCCTGGGCCGTCGAACCGGGCGATCTGATCGTCTTCCATCCGCAGACGCTGCATGGCGGCGGCGCGACGCACGGCGGCATGCGGCGGCGCACGCTCACCTTGCGGTTCTTCGGCCGGGGGGCCGTCTACGACCCGCGCGAGGGCGGGGCCGGGCCGCCGATCAAGGGCTTCCACCAGCGCCTGCGCGCGGGCGATCCGTTCCGCGATGCGAGCTTCCTCAAGCTGCGTTAGCGCGCCTCCGGAGCCGGCGGGCGGGCCAGCGGGCTCAGCCCTCGGCGCCCGTCTGGGAGTCGGCGTCGTCAAGGACCCCGAAGTCGCGCGACCGGGACCGTCCGTCGATCGGGTCATAGCCCTCGGCGGCCAGGCCGCGTTTCAACAGCTCGCGCACCGCCGCGGCCCGGCTCGGCATGCGCCGCGCGAACCGCCAGTCGTCGACGACGATCAGTTCTTCCTCGGTGAGCATGATCTGCAGCCGCTCGCCGCGGTTCAGCTCAGACATCGGCGGACCCCCGCTCCAAGTTGCTCGATCTCCCTCGTCGCCCCGTGCAGAGGCGCTCCCAGCGGGCTCAACGCATAGGCTCAACTTGGGTTTCCTACTCATTTGGCGCCGCTGGCGGCGGCGGCGCCATCAGCGCTTACGAGGCAAGCTGTGCGAGTGGAGCCAAGTACTCACCATGTATAAGGTGATGAATACCTGATCGCGTGAAAGACTGAATCAAGAATTAACTTGATTCTCTTCCTCGATGAGAGCTGAAGTGCTGCGGACGTTGAAGCCGCGAAGCCATCGGAGCCTCGCAGCGGGGGGAACGCCAGGAGCGTGACGACAGGCCCCATGAGTGCGTTCGAGATCTTCGTCGATGACGACCGCTACTCGGTGCCGACCCTGTTGCTGATCACGTCCGAGGACGAGGCGCTCGCCCGCCGTGAGGCCGTGGCCCTGCTGCTCGCCAGCCGCCACCACCTCGGCGTCGAGCTCTGCCGGGGCGACGACCGGTTGCTGGCGCTCGGAACCTTCGCCCAGGGCGCCCGCACCGAGATGTCGACAGCCCGCCAGCGCCGCGTCGCCGAATAAGATCGGCGCCTGCCGACGGACCCAGATCGCCCCTCCGGCGTTGCATCGGCGGGACGGCGGATCATCGGGATAGCGTTGCATGAGGCCACGAGACGTCCGCGCCATCGTATTCTGGATCACGACCAGCATCGTGCTCCTGGTGCTGAGCTATGGGCTGACGCGCAGCATCATCGTGGCGGCGGCGCTCGCCTGCGCCTACAACGCCTGGCTACTGACCCGCAGGCGCGCGCGCCGAGTGGTCGGGCGGCTTCGCGGCGACGTCGACTGGAGCGGCTACTATCACGACTGAAGGCTGGGCTCGCGGGCGACGCGGGACTGGGCGACCTCGGCGAGCGGCCGGCGCGCCCAGACGTCCTCGACCGGGCGGCGGGCCTGCAGCACCTCGCACCCCCCATCGCAAAGGCGCATGGCGGTGAGCACGCCGGTGGCGTAGGCGCCGGTGTCGAGCCCCACCCGATGGGCCAGCATCTGGGGCGCCTCGCCCTCCCAGGTGTGGCCGTGGACGATCACCTTCTCGAAGGGGCCGGGGGCGTCGAGAAATCCCTTGCGGATCCACAGCAGATCGCGCTCGCTCTGGCGCTCCCGGGGCACGCCCGGCCGCACCCCCGCGTGCACGAACAGGTAGTCGCCCACCTCGACCATCAGCTCGAGATCCTGCAGCAGCTTGAGATGGGCCGCCGGCATGCTGTCCATCAGCTCGTCGCGGGCGCGGACCAGTTCGGCGGCCGCATCGTCCTGGCGCGGCGGGATGACTCCATAGGCGGCCAGCGTCTCGGCCCCGCCGAAGCCGAGCCAGGGGCCGGCCCGCTCCGGGACCTCGAGGAATTCCAGCAGGGCCTGCTCATGGTTGCCCTTGAGCAGCCGCACCTCCAGATCCGGGCGGCGTCGCAGCCAGACCAGCGCCTCCACCACCTTCGCCGACTGCAGCCCGCGGTCGACGTAGTCGCCGAGGAAGATGAGCAGCGGCCGCCCCCGCCCGGCGTGTGCGCTCGAGTCGCGCGCGACCAGCGCCAGCAGGTCGCACAGCAGTTCGTAGCAGCCGTGCACGTCTCCGATCGCGTAGACGAGCCTGCCCTCGGTGCGGCGGGGAAGCGGCGACGGCTCCATCACGACCACCACGGCGCGTAGCGCGGCTTCCGGGACCCTCGCACGGCGAAGCGCCTGCGTCCCTCATCGCGCCGCGCGCGGGCCGCCGCCCGATCGAGCTCGGTGGCGAGCGCGCCGTAGCCGGCGCTCAGCCGTCGGGGATCGTGGGCGCGCGTGCGCCGCACCGCGTCCCACCGGTCGCGGTAGGAAACCAGCGCGGGCCGGGGCACGCCGGCGCGGATCGCGGCGGCATAGGCGCCGCGCAGCCGGCGGTCGGCGGCGGTGATGTCGGCGTAGCCGGCGCCGGCGCCCAGGCCGGCGTCGCGCGCCACGCGATGTGGGCGTGGCGATGCACGCTCCGGCGACGCGTGGATGGTCGCGGCCGTGGCGGACGGCGCTTGCGGGGCGGCCCCGGCCGGTCGCGGATCGAGCGGACCGAGCGGAGGCGTGAGAGGCGCAGGCCTGGCGACCTCGACCCGGAGCGGCTGGCGCGACGGCGCAGCGGGCCTTTCCGGGCCGCGGGTGACCAGGAACGCGCCGGCGGCGAGCCCCAGGAAGGCGGCGCTCGCAAACACTCCGGCGGCCGCCAGCCGTGAGGCGCGCGGCGTCTCCTCGCTGCCCCGG
Organism: Phenylobacterium sp.; assembly: GCF_025934275.1. GTDB lineage: Bacteria > Pseudomonadota > Alphaproteobacteria > Caulobacterales > Caulobacteraceae > Phenylobacterium. The sequence continues at coordinate 25,574 of NZ_JAICYI010000046.1, read as the reverse complement.
TTCAGTCGCGGTGGCGGGTGTGCAGGTCCGGTCCGGGTCGGCGCGGCGCCGAAGATCGCCTCAAGGTCGCGGGCGACGACGCGCACGGGCGCTCCGCGCCCGATCGGAGACCGCTCGAGCGCCTCGTGAGGCGGGGCTGTGTCGCTCGCCATGGGCTTCCCTGTGATCGGCGCATCCTCGAGCTGGCCTCCTCTAAACTGCCACCTGCCCAGCTTCGATCCCGGGCAACCGCGAGAAACCGCTTGCCCGGGTGATCCGGCCGCATTAGTTAAGTATATACTTAAGTGAAAAGGACGCCCATGCTCGTGCTGCACGCCCATCCGCTCTCGTCATTCTGCATGAAGGTGGAGATGGCGCTCTACGAACTGGGCGCACCGTTCCGGATGGCGTTCCTCGACCTCGGCGACGCCTCGGCGCGCGAGGCCTTCCAGGCGCTCTGGCCGATCGGCCGGATGCCGGTGCTCCGCGACGAGGCCACCGGCCGGACCGTGCCGGAGACCAGCATCATCATCGACTACCTTGCGATCTTCCATCCCGGCGACATCGAGCTGATCCCGCAGGATCCGCAGCTGGCCTGGCGGGCGCGGTTCTGGGACCGGATCTTCGACCTGCACGTGCAGGGCCCGATGCAGCGGTACTCCGAGTTCCGGCTGGCTCGCCCGGGCGCCCGCGACGAGGCGATCCCCGAGATCGTCAGGGACCAGCTCGCGAGGGCCTACGACGTCATCGAGCGCGAGATTGGCGAGGCCTGGATGCTGGGGGAGGGCCTGACCATCGCCGACTGCGCCGCCGCGCCGGCGCTGTTCTACGCCGATCGCATCCGCCCGCTGGCCGAGGCCCATCCGCGCACGGCGGCTTATCGCGACCGCCTGATGGCGCGGCCGTCCTTCGCGCGCGCCCTGAAGGAGGCCGAGCCTTACCTGCAGCTGGTGCCGTTCTGATGGCCGACGCCTCCGGCCCGCTCGACCGCGTGTTCCACGCGCTCGCCGACCCGGCGCGGCGCGGCATGCTGGAGCGGCTGACCCGCGGACCGGCGTCGGTCAGCGAGCTGGCCCGGCCTTTGTCGATGTCGCTGCCGGCCGTCGTGCAGCATCTGGCGGTGCTGGAGGCGAGCGGCCTGGTGATCAGCGCCAAGCACGGACGCGTGCGCACCTGCCAGCTCGAGCCCGGCTCGCTGCAGCCCGCTGAGCAGTGGATTAACGAACGGCGCCTCGGCTGGGAGCGCCGCCTGGACCGGCTGGGCGACTATCTCGCCCGCCAGACCGCCAAGGGCGACGAAGGGAGCCCCGCATGAGCGAACGCAACATCACCCACGGAACCTTCAGCCTGGAGCGCACCTACGATGCCCCCCGCGAGCGGGTCTACGCCGCCTTCGCGACCGCCGAAGGCAAGGCTGCCTGGTTCGAGGGCGGCGACGGCTATGCGATCGTCGAGCGCGCCTTCGACTTCCGCGAGGGCGGGAGCGAGCGGCTGGTCGGCAAATGGACGAGCGGCGTGGTGAGCCAGTTCGACGCCCGCTACTTCGATGTCGTGCCGGGCGAGCGCATCGTCTACGCCTACGAGATGCGCCTGAACGGAGCCAAGATATCCGTCTCCCTGGCCACCATCGAGTTCAAGCCGTCCGGACGCGGCACGCGCCTGCTGCTCACCGAAAGCGGCGCCTTCCTCGACGGCTACGACGACGCCGGCAGCCGTGAGCACGGCACCAACCTGCTGATGGACCGGATGGGCGCGTCGCTGACGAAGGCGCTCGCGGGCGTCTAGGGCTTGGCGGGCGCGGCCGGCTGCTGTCGGGTCATGACCAGGGGTATCGAGGTCGGCCCCTGCGACCACTTGCCGGTCAGCGTCTTGCCGTCCGGCGAAAGGGTCGCGGTGTAGTCGGCGCCGGCTTCCAGGAACAGGATCTGCGAGGTCGCGCCCTTCTGGTCGATGATCCGCCCCGGGATGCCCTGGACGCCCTGGTCGACGCTGTCCAGCGACGCATTGGGCAAGCCTTCGGGCGCCGGCGAGACGTGCAGGGCGAGGTGCAGCGTATGGGTTCCTGCGCTGAGCGACCCCGCCCAGTCGCCTTCGATGGACTGCGCCGCCGCAGGTCCGGCCAGGACCAGGGCCGCGCCGACGCCGGCGACAAGTCGATGCAATCTGCTCATGGTACGCCTCCCGAACACCGTTCGGGCGAGGCTACGCCCGGCGCCCGCGAGGGGAAAGCCTCAGATCGAGAAGCTGACGCCGCAGCCGCAACTCGACTTGGCGTTGGGGTTGCGCACCCGGAACTGCGCGCCGACGAGCTCGTCGACGAAGTCGATCTCCGAGCCCTTGAGCAGGGCCAGCGAGACCACGTCGACGAGGGCGCGCGCGCCGTCGCGCTCGACGATCAGGTCGTCGTCCTCCGCCTGATCCACCAGATCGAACTGGTACTGGAAGCCCGAGCAGCCGCCGCCTTCCACCGCGACGCGGAGCATCAGCGGCCGGCCCTCGGCCTCGCCGATGGCGCGGATACGCCGGGCGGCGGCCCGGGAGAGGGTCACGTCGGAGGTCAGGGCGGCTACGGTCATGTCATGTTAAATGAAATTCGGGCTTAGCCTATATGAGGTCCCCTGCGGCTTCGACCAAGAGCCCGATCGCCAGAAGGCCTGGATGCCCTCGACCCCGCCCCGCGCGCCTTACGCCGAACGCCCCTCCGCCTCGCGGGGCCGCAAGGTCGCCGAACCGGAGAGCCCGACGCGGACCCCGTTCGCCCGCGATCGCGACCGGATCATCCACGCCACTGCTTTCCGGAGGCTGAAGGAGAAGACGCAGGTCTTCGTCGCCCACGAAGGCGACCATTTCCGCACCCGGCTGACGCACTCGCTGGAGGTCGCCCAGGTCGCCCGCTCGATGGCCACCTCGCTGGGCCTCGATCCCGACCTCGCCGAGACGGTGGCGCTGGCCCACGATCTCGGCCACCCGCCGTTCGGCCACGCCGGGGAGGACGAGCTGCAGCTGCAAATGGACGCCTTCGGCGGCTTCGATCACAACGTGCAGACCTTCCGGGTCGTGACCAAGCTGGAGCGCCGCTACCCCCGCTTCGACGGGCTGAACCTCAGCTGGGAGACCCTGGAAGGCATCATCAAGCACAATGGGCCGGTCGCCGACCGCCTCGACCGTCCGTCATGGTCCGCCATCGCCGAGTTCGACCGCGACTACGACCTTGGCCTCTCGACCTGGGCCTCGGCCGAGGCCCAGGTGGCCGCGCTCGCCGACGACATCGCCTACAACACCCACGACGTCGACGACGGCGTCGCCGCCGGCCTCTTTAGCCTCGAGGACCTGCTGGACGTCCCGCTCGTCGGTCCGCATGTGGCCGGCGCTCTGCGCGAGTTTCCCGATTGCGACCGCTCGATCATCCGGCTCGAGGCGGTGCGCCGGATGATCGGGGCCATGATCGAGGATGTGCTGGCCGAGACGCGACGGCGCGCGGCGGCGGCGAAGCCGAGATCGCCCGAGGACGTCCGCAACCTCGGCCACGCGCTGGTCGCCCTGTCGCGCGACACCGCCGAAGGCCTGGCGCAACTGCGCGCCTTCCTGATGGAGCGGATGTACCGCCACTGGCGGGTCAACCGCACCCGCAGCCAGGCGCGCCGGATGCTGGCCGAGATGTTCCTGCTGTTCCTCGCCGAGCCGGACGTGCTGCCCGAGGAATGGTGGCGGCGCGCCGCCGAGCGCGACCAGGCGGGCCGCGCGCGGGTGGTCTGCGACTACATCGCCGGCATGACCGACCGCTTCGCGATCGAGGAGCACCGGCGGCTGTTCAACCTGGACGTCTGGAATTGATAGCCAGGTTTCGGGCGCGGGCCGGACCCTGCGGCGTCGGGGCGCCTTTGCACCGCGGCTTCGCCCACAGAAAATGCGCCGCGCATGACGGGCTGGGGCGCACGCTTCGCTAGACTGGGGTGTCGCGGCGCGTGATTCGCGCCACACCGACATGCGGAGCTTGCCGATGTCCGACCACGAGCGCGGCGCCTACACGCCTCCGACCGATGCGCCGCTGGCCTTCGAGTCGCGCCGGCCGGTGCGCGGCGCCAATCCCTTTCCGCTGACGCTGGTCGCGAGCGTCCTGGTGCTGATCGGCCTCGCCGCGGCGATCTTCGTCTTCTATCGCTCGGGCGTGCGTCAGGGGAGCCGGCCGCCGCAGGCCGTGGGCCAGCCGGTGGGCGCCCTGAAGGAGGCGGCGCCGCCGGACGCCCAGCCGCAGGACGCCGCGCAGGGGCTGCAGATCTACCGCTCCGAGGCCGGCCAGTCGCCGCAGCCGGTCGAGGCGCCCCCGCAGTTCACCGCGCCGCCCGAGCAGCCCGCCCCGCGCCCGCTGGCGCCGGCCGCGTCCACGCCGCCGCCGGCCGCTGCGCCCACGACACCGATCGCCAGCGCTCCGGCTGCGGCCCTTCGTCCCGCCCAGGAGCCGCCGACGCCCGCCGCGCCGACCCGGCTGGCCGAGGCGAAGCCGTCGCCCAGGGCCGCGGCCCCCAGGCCGGAAAAGGCGGCCTCCGCCAAGCCCACGCACGAGAAGGCGGCCGCAAGACCCGCCGCTGAGAAGACGCCTGCCAAAGCGGCGGAAAAGCCAGAGACGCAAGTCTCCGCCGGGAAGGGGGGCGCAGCGGTGCAGATCGGCGCCGTGGGCTCGCCGCAACTCGCCGACAAGACCTGGAACGAGGCGGTGGCGGCCGCGCCGGGCCTCGCCGCCGGCAAGGGCAAGGGAGTCGAGCCGGTGGAGAAGGGCGGCAAGACCCTCTACCGCACGTCGGTCACCGGCTTCGCCACCCGGGCCCAGGCGCAGGCCTTCTGCGCCAGGCTGAGGGCGGCCGGGAAGGCCTGCTTCGTGAAATGACCTCCCGGGCGGTCATCTTCGGCTGCTCGGGGCCCGTGCTCACGCGCGAGGAGCGGGCCTTTTTCCGCGACGTGCGGCCCTGGGGGTTCATCCTGTTCGCGCGCAACGTCGAGACGCCCGATCAGGTCCGCCGGCTGACGGCCTCCCTGCGGGACGCGATCGGGCGGCCCGAGGCGCCGATCCTGATCGACCAGGAGGGCGGGCGCGTGCAGCGGATGCGCCCGCCGCACTGGCGACGCTATCCGCCCGGCCGCGCCTACGGCCAGATCGCCGGCAACGATCCGCTGCTCGCCCGCGAAGTCGCCCGCCTCGGCGCACGGCTGATCGCCCACGACCTCGCCGGCGTCGGCATAAATGTGGACTGCGTCCCCCTGCTCGACGTGCCCGACCCCTCGGGGCACGAGATCATCGGCGACCGCGCGTACGGCCAGAGTCCCGAGGAGGTGATCCGGCTGGGCCGCGCCGCCGCCGAAGGCCTGATCGCCGGCGGCGTGCTGCCGGTCGTCAAGCACATGCCCGGCCACGGCCGCGCCCGGGCCGACACCCACCTGGAGCTGCCGGTGGTGGAGGCGCCCCTCGAGGCGCTCGAGCGGCGCGACTTCGCCCCGTTCAAGGCGCTCTCCGACATGCCGCTCGGCATGACCGCGCACGTGATCTACGCCGCGCTCGATGCGGCCCGCCCGGGCACCACGTCGAAGACCGTGATCCGCGAGGCGATCCGCGGCGCGATCGGCTTCGACGGCCTGCTGATGACCGACGACCTCTCGATGAAGGCGCTCTCCGGCGACTTCGCGACGCGGGCGAAGTCCGCGCTTGCCGCCGGCGTCGACGTGGTCCTCCACTGCAATGGCGAGATGGCGGAGATGGCGGCGGTGGCGAACGGCGTCCGCGAGCTGACGGGGCGATCTGCCCGCCGGGCGAAGGCGGCGCTGGCCAGGCTGCCGCGCGCGCCGGAGCCGCTCGATCTCGCCGAGGCCCGCGCCCGCTTCGAGGCGGCCTTCGACGGAAGGTTCGCGGCATGAGCATGGGCTTCCAGCCGGGACTCGACTTCTCCGCCGCCGAGAACGCCGCCCTCGACGGCGAGGCGCTGATCGTCGATCTGGACGGCTACGAAGGGCCGCTGCACGTGCTCCTGGCGCTCGCCCGCAGCCAGAAGGTCGACCTTCTGAAGCTCTCGGTGCTGAAGCTCGCCGAGCAGTATCTGGCGTTCGTGCAGGCGGCGCGCCGGCGGCGCTTCTCGCTCGCCGCCGACTACCTGGTCATGGCCGCCTGGCTCGCCTACCTGAAGTCGCGGCTGCTGCTGCCCAAGCCCGAGCAGCCCAAGCCCGACGAGCTGCCTGCGGAGGAGGTCGCCGCGCGGCTCGCCTTTCGGCTCGCCAAGCTCGACGCCATGCGCAAGGCCGCAGACGCCCTGAAGGCCCGACCTCAGCTCGGCCGCGAGGTGTTCGGCCGCGGCGACCCGGAGGCTGTGCGGATCCTCCCCTCGGGCCGGATCGAGGGCGATCTCTACACCCTGATGAGCGCCTACATCGGCCAGCGGCGGAAGGAGCAGGCCCGGCGCTACACGCCCGCGCCGCCGCAGGCCTATCCGTTGGAGGACGCCCGCGAGCGCTTGCGCCGGCTGTTGCCCGAGCTCGCCCGCTGGACTCCGCTCGCCGGGGTCGCGCCATTCGCGCCGGAAGGGCAGGGGCCGAGCCGCGCGTCCTATGTGGCCTCGACGCTTTCGGCCAGCCTGGAGCTGGTCAAGGACGGCGCCTTGGAAGCCCGCCAGTTGGAGGCGTTCGCCGACATCTACCTTCGCGCCAGGGGAAGGGCCGCGTGAGCGACGCCACCGAACGCGAGATCGAGGCGCTGCTGTTCGCCGCCGCCGGGCCGCTCAGCGAGGCGGACCTGGGGCGACGCCTGCCGGAGGGCGCCGACGTGGCGGGCGCGATCGCGGCCCTGCAGGCGCGCTACGCCGGCCGCGGCGTGGAGCTGGTCTGCGTCGCCGGGCGCTGGCGATTCGAGACCGCCGCCGACCTCGCCTGGCTGATGACCGAGGAGCGGGACGAGCCGCGCCGCCTCTCCAAGGCGGCTCAGGAGACGCTGGCCATCGTCGCCTACCACCAGCCGGTGACCCGGGCCGAGATCGAAGCGGTGCGCGGGGTGCAGGCGAGCCGCGGCACGCTCGACGTGCTGCTGGAGCTCGGGCTGGTGCGGATGCGCGGGCGCCGCCGCACGCCGGGCCGGCCGGTCACCTACGGCACGACCGACGCTTTCCTGGAGCACTACGGCCTGGCCAGTCTCGCCGACCTGCCGGGCGCGGCCGAGATGAAGGCCGCCGGCCTGCTCAGCCTCGACCTGCCGCCCGACTTCGCCGTGCCCGATCCGAGCGCGGCCTCCGCCGACGAGGACCCGCTGGAGGCCGGCGACGGGCCCGAATTCCACACCGACTTCCTGGGCGCGCCGGAGGAAGAGACTGCCTGACCGGCGCATGGCGCGCGAGCGGCGGACAGACTATATTGCGGCCGAGAGATTTGCGGGCGCGGCGGCACGGTGGCTCCGCGGGACGCTCAAGGAGTTACTACGAGATGGGTTCTTTTTCGATCTGGCACATCATCATCGCCGTGGGCCTCCTTGCGCTGCTGTTCGGCGGCCGGGGCAAGATCTCCGGGATCATGGGCGACACCGCCAAAGGCATCCGCGCCTTCCGCGAGGGCCTGAAGGGCGATGACGAGCCCCAGTCCGCCGAGGCCAAGCCGCTCCCCAAGGAATCCGAGAAGGACAAGGCCCGCAGCTGACGCGCCCGCGCGCTTGTCACCCCGCGTTCCCCTTCCGCTGAAAGCGCGCTAAGGCCAGCGCCATGTTCCTCGAAGGAAAGACCCTCGAGCTCATGATCGCCGCCGTCGTGGCGCTGGTGGTTGTGGGGCCCAAGGACCTGCCCATTCTGCTGCGTCGGCTCGGCCAGTTCATGGGCCGGATGCGCGGCATGGCGGCGGAGTTCCGCGCCAGTTTCGACGAGATGGCCCGCCAGTCCGAGCTCGACGAGCTGCGCAAGGAGGTCCAGGCGCTTCGCCACGGCCAGCTCGCCGAGATCGCCGGCCAGACGCCGGAGATGACCCGAACGCTCGACGACATCCACCAGGGTCTCACCGACGCGGGCGTCCAGCTCCACCCGCCGATGAGCTACCAGTTCTCGCAAGAGACCGCGCCGCCGCCGCCGGAGCCGGCGTCCGGCGTCCCCGCGCCGAAACCGAAACCCAGGGCGAAGAAGACCGTGGCCAAGGCGGCCAGCGCCTCTTCGGGCGCGGCGAAGGCGGCTCCAACCAAGCCCGCCGCCAAGCCGCGAACCCGGAAGGGCGGGTCGGCCTCGTGAGCGACGTCGATCCCGAAGCCGCCGAGATCGAGGCCTCGCGCGCGCCGCTGCTCGATCACCTGATCGAGCTGCGCCGGCGGCTGATCGTCTCGATCGCGGCGATCTTCGTCGGCTTCGTGATCTGCTTCTTCTTTGCGACGCCGCTGCTCGAGTTCCTGCTGCACCCCTTCAAGATCGCCACGCAGCTGTTGGCGATCCGGCAGGCGAATCATGCGGAAGGATTTGACCTCGCTGGGCTGCTGACCGGCGCGAAGAACATGATCCTGGCGCTGATCGGCGTGCTTCAGCTGCCGCCGCCCAAGGGCCAGGTCACCGGCTTGATCGCGACGGCTCCGCTGGAGGTCTTCTTCACCAAGGTCAAGCTGGCGGCCTTCGGGGGCCTCGTGCTGGCCTTCCCCCTTCTCGCCTGGCAGGTCTACGCCTTCGTGGCGCCCGGCCTCTACAGGCGCGAGCGCAAGGCCTTTCTGCCGTTCCTCCTGGCGGCCCCGGTGCTCTTCGCCGTGGGCGCCGCCATGGTCTACTACCTGATCCTGCCGTGCCTGCTGTGGTTCTCCTATTCGCAGCAGATCGTGGGCACGACCGGGATCTCCGTGCAGCTGATGCCAAAGGTCGAGGACTACTTCGGCCTGGTGACCACGCTGGTGCTCTGCTTCGGGCTGTTCTTCCAGCTGCCGGTGGTGCTGACGCTCTTGGCCATGGCCGGCATGGTCAACGCCGGCATGCTGTTCAAGGGCTGGCGCTTCGCGGTCGCCGGCATCGTCGTGGCGGCGGCGATCGTCACCCCGCCAGACCCCATCAGCATGACCCTGCTCGCGCTGCCCATCGTCGCGCTCTATTTCGTCTCCATCGGCTGCGTGAAGCTGATCGAGCGCAAGCGCGCCCGCCAGGACGCCGCGGCTCCGGTCTGACCGCCGCCGCCCGATTCAGGCCGGCGATCCCGGCTCGGGGATGACGGGTTGGCGCCCCCGCCGACGCGCTCTAGAGAGGGCCGCCTCCAACCCCTTCCGCGGCCGCCATGCACGACATCCGAGCCATTCGCGACGATCCCGAGCTTTACCAGAAAGCCTGGGACGCGAAGGGCCTCTCCGGCGCCCGGATCGTGGCCCAGATCCTCGACCTCGACGGCCAGCTGCGCGCCGCGCAGACGGCGCTGCAGGCGGCGCAGGCCGAGCGCAACGAGGCCTCCAAGAAGATCGGCCAGGCCAAGGCCCAGAAGGACGAGGCGGAGGCGACCCGTCTCATGGCCCACGTCGAGACGCTCAAGACGACGCTCGAGAGGCAGACGGAGGCGGGCCGCGAGGCGGACGAGCTCCTGAAGGCGCTGCTGGAGGGCCTGCCCAATATTCCAGCGCCGGACGTGCCGGCGGGCCGCGACGAGCACGACAATGTCGAGGTCCGCCGCAGGGGCGAGCCGTTCGCGATCAAGAGCGCCAAGGACCACCAGAGCCTCGGCGAGGCGCTCGGGCTGATGGACTTCGAGGCGGCCGCGCGGATGAGCGGATCCCGCTTCGTGGTGCTGAAAGGCGAGCTCGCGCGCCTCGAGCGGGCGCTCGGCCAATTCATGCTCGACCTGCAGACCCGCGAGCACGGCTACCTCGAGGTCGCCCCGCCGCTCATGGTCCGCAGCGAGACCATGTTCGGCACCGGCCAGCTGCCGAAGTTTTCTGACGACCAGTTCGCGGCCTTCCCGGGCCTCGAGACGGCCCGAGCGGTCGCGCCGGGCGAATGGGCGGCGGCGCCGGAGCTGCGCTGGATGATCCCGACGGCCGAGGTTTCGCTGACCAACCTCGTGCGCGAGCAGATCACGCCCGAAGAGGACATGCCCTTCAGGCTCACGGCGCTCACGCCGTGCTTCCGCGCCGAGGCCGGCGCCTCGGGCAAGGACACCCGCGGCATGATCCGCCAGCACCAGTTCAACAAGGTGGAGCTGGTCTCGATCACCGCGCCCGAGCAGTCGGCCGAGGAACACGAGCGGATGGTCGGCTGTGCGGAAGCCGTCCTGAAGCGCCTGGATCTGCCGTTCCGCACCATGCTGCTCTGCGCCGGCGACATGGGGTTCTCAGCCCGCAAGACCTACGACCTGGAGGTCTGGATCCCGTCGGAGGACCGCTACCGCGAGATCAGTTCCTGCTCGAACTGCGGCGACTTCCAGGCCCGCCGCATGGACGCCCGCGCCAAGAAATCGGGCGAGAAGGGCACCCGGTTCGTGCACACGCTCAACGGCTCCGGCCTCGCCGTCGGCCGCACGCTGGTCGCGGTCATGGAGAACTATCAGGACGAGGGCGGGCGCATCGCCATCCCGCAGGCCCTTCATCCCTACCTGCCCGGCATGACGCATATCGGGGGCCAGGGGTGAGGATCCTCCTCACCAACGATGACGGCATCCACGCGGAGGGGCTGGCGGCGCTGGAGCGGATCGCGGCCCGGCTCTCGGAGGACGTCTGGGTCTGCGCGCCGGAGTACGAGCAGTCGGGCGCGAGCCGGGCGCTCACGCTCGCCGAGCCGATCCGCGTGCGCCAGATCAGCGAGCGCAAGTTCACCACCACCGGCACGCCCACCGACTGCGTCATGCTGGGCGTGCATGAGCTGGTGCCGGGGCCGCGCCCGGACCTCGTGCTGTCGGGCGTCAACCGCGGCGCCAACCTCGCCGAGGATGTCACCATGTCCGGCACGGTGGCCGGGGCCATCGAGGCCATGGCGCTGGGCGTGCCCGGCATCGCCCTGTCGCAGATGGGCTTCTACGAGCCCGGGGCGACGTTCGAGGCGGCGGAGACGCATGCGCCGGGCGTGATCGCCCGGCTCGTGGAGATCGGCTGGCCGGGCGACGTGGTGCTCAACATCAACTTCCCGAACCGCGCGCCGGCCGAGATCGCGGAGGTGGAAGTCACCCGCCAGGGCTTCCGCGACGCCCACATCCGCATGGCCGAGAAGCGCACCGACCTGCGCGGGCGCGACTACTATTGGGTCGGCTTCCGCCAGACCCGCTCGAGCTCGCCGGAGGGCACTGACCTGCGGGCGCTCTACGAGGGCCGCATCTCGGTCACCCCGCTGCACATCGACCTGACCCATCAGCCCACCGTCCACGACCTCAAGAAGGTGCTGGGCGGGCCGCCGCCGGCGCTCTGATGGGCGGCGAGGGCGACAACCCCATGGCCCCGGAGGGCGAGAGCGCGCAGCTCGCGCGGCTGATCCTCACCCTGCGTTCCCAGGGCGTCACGGATCCGAAGGTGCTCTCGGCCATCGAAACGACGCCGCGCGAGGTCTTCACCCCCGACCTTTTCAAGGAGCGCGCCTGGGAGGATTCCGCCCTCCCCATCGCCTGCGGCCAGACGATAAGCCAGCCGTTCATCGTCGGCCTGATGACCCAGGCGCTGAAGCTGGAGCCGCGCGCGCGGGTGCTCGAGATCGGGGCGGGTTCCGGCTACCAGACGACGATCCTCTCCAAGCTCGCCCGGCTGGTCTACACGGTCGAGCGCTACCGCACCTTGCTGCGCGAGGCGGAGGGCCGCTTCCAGGCGCTCGGGCTCACCAACGTGATCACCAAGTTCGGCGACGGCGGCAAGGGCTGGCCGGAGCAGGCGCCTTTCGACCGCATTATGGTCACTGCGGCGGCGCCGTCGGAGCCGAAAGCCTTGCTGTCGCAGCTGAAGCCGAACGGCGTCCTGGTCGCGCCGATCGGCAAGGGGCCGGTCCAGAGCCTCCGGCGCTACACCGGCGACGGCAGGGGGGGCTTTGCGGTCGAGACGCTGGCCGAGGTCCGCTTCGTGCCCCTGCTCGACGGCGTGGCGAAGGAGCTTTGAGCCCTCCGGCCCCTGCTGCGGCGCTTTGCGGGTGGTTTCGCGCGGACCCATCCGCCAAACTCCCCCCGCGCCGAAATTGATTCCTTCTCCAACCGCCATTTCGGGAGCGGCCATGACGCAAATCCTGGCAAGATCGGTCTTGGCCCTGTTCGCCTCCACCGCGCTATGCGTGAGCGCCCTGCCGGCTCAGGCGGCCCGGCATCATCGGCATCACGCTGCGGCCCACCGGACGGCGCACCACCACCACCGGCAGGCGGCTTCGGCTGACGCCGATGATCAGGCCGACGCCGGCGGCAAGGGCGCGAGCGGCCGGGTGATCGAGATCACCACGCCGGGCTCGACCTACACGGTCAAAAAGGGCGACAGCCTGCAGAAGGCCGCCGACCAGCTCGGCGTCGACGTGGCCGAGCTGAAGCGGGCCAACCACATCCGCGGCTCGATGATCCGCGCCGGCCAGGTGCTCAAGGGCCCCGGCGAGACCGCGCACGCCTATGTGGCGCGCTCCGGCGACACCCTGGGCCGAATCGCGCAGCGGTTCGGCGTCTCCGAGACGGCGATCCGCGCCGAGAACGGCTTCACCCGGCATCCTAGGATCCGCGCCGGCCAGCAGGTCCGGCTGCCGGAAGGCTTCCGCGACCGCGGCGGCGAGGAAGAAGCCCGAGGCTCCCGGCGCACGCGCAGCCACAGCCGGATCGCCCCGGCCGCGGACCAGGAGGAAAGGGCTGCGGAGGACGGCCGTTCGCTGGTCAGCCGCTCGGTCACCGGCCGGCTCGTGGAGGTCGAAGGCGCCGGGCGGACTTACCGGGTCAAGAAGGGCGACACGCTGGAGAAGATCGCCCACAAGCTGGATGTCGGCGTGGCGGAGCTGAAGCGGGCGAACCACCTTCGCCGCTCGCGGATCCATCCCGGTCAGGTGCTGAGGGCGCCCGGCGGCGAGCCGGCCAAGGCCTATGTGGTCGGACCCGGCGACACCATCTACGCCATCTCCCGGCGTTTCGGGGTGAGCGCCGAGGCGCTGCGCGCGGCGAACGGCATGGGCCGCGTCGCGACCATCCACACCGGCCAGAGGCTGCGGCTGCCGGAGGGCTACCGAGACCACGGCCCGCTCACGACGACCATCCGCGCGCCGGAACCGACGCCTCGGCTTGCGACGCCGGCGCCCAGCGAGACGCCGACCACGCCCCGTCCCTACGTCCCGACCGCGCCGCGGCCCTACACGCCGCCTCCCGCGACCAGCCCCCCGGCCGTCGCGCCGCCGCCCACGAGCGCGCCCACCGACGCCCAGATCACCGAGCTCGGCCGCGGCAAGTTCCTCTGGCCGTTGCGCGGCGACATCGTCTCCGACTTCGGCCCCAAGCCGACCGGCCAGCGCAACGACGGGATCAACATCCGCGCCACGGACGGGGCGCCGGTGCGGGCGGCCGCGGCGGGCGAGGTGGTCTACGCAGGCGACCAGGTGCCCGGCTTCGGCAACCTCGTGCTGCTCAAGCACGCCGACGGCTGGGTCACCGCCTATGCGCACCTCTCGCGCATCGAGGTGAAGATGCAGCAGAAGGTGCTTCAGGGTCAGGAGATCGGCCAGGCCGGCCAGACCGGCGGCCTCGCAGAGCCTCAGCTGCACTTCGAGGTGCGCTACGCCGCCAACCCCGCCGATCGCGCCCGCCCGATCGATCCCAAGCTGGTGCTGCCGCAATAAAGCGCCTCCCCCAGGGGGAGCTGGCCCAAAGGGCCGGAGTGGGTTGAAGGTCGCGGACTGGGCGGATGAACCCCCCTCAGTCGATCTGCGACCGCTCTCCCTGAGGGGCACCATCTCTATGACTAAAGCGGCAGCGGTTTTCCGAGCTCCCCGGCCAGGTCACGGATGAACTGCCAGGCGACGCGTCCCGAGCGGGCGCCGCGGGTCTGGGCCCACTGCAGCGCGCGGCGCTCCAGGTCGTCGGTTTCCAGACCGTAGCGGTCGGCATAGCCCGCGACTGCGGCGAGGTAGGTCGCCTGGTCCATCGGCGGGAAGCCGATCCACAGCCCGAAGCGGTCCGAGACGCTGACCTCTTCCTCGGCGTCCTCGGCCGTGGCGATCAGGCCGCGATCCTCGCCGTGCCCCCGGGGCATCAGGTGGCGGCGGTTGGAGGTGGCCACGAACAGCACGTTCGCCGGCGGCCCGGAGACGCCGCCTTCCAGCGCCGACTTCAGCGCCTTGGCGGCCGCCGCCCCCTCCTCGAAAGACAGATCGTCGCAGAGCACCACGAACCGTTCGGGCCGGGCGCGCAGCAGATCGAAGAGGTCGGGCAGCGCGGTGACCTGGTCGCGGTCCACCTCCACCAGCTTGAGATCGGCGGCGGTCTCGCTGACCGCCATGAAGGCGGCCTTGGCGAGCGAGCTCTTGCCGGTCCCGCGCACGCCCCAGAGCAGGGCGTGGTTCGCGGGCAGGGCCGCGGCGAAGCGCTGCAGGTTCTCGACGAAGCGGTCCTTCTGCCGCTCCACGCCCATCAGGCTCGCCAGCGGCAGCGGATAGTCGGGGGCCGGGCGGAAGGCGTTGCTGCGCGGCTCATGGCGGAACAGGCGGGCGAGCGCGAAGTCCGGCGCCGCCGGGGTCGGCGGGCGCAGCCGCTCCAGCGCCTCGGCGATGCGGGTCAGAACAGGCTCGAGCTCGCGGTCCATCGCCGGAGGCCTTAGCGCCCGCCGGGTTGCATTGCAAAACCAGGGCGGAAGCCATAGCTTCCGCCGACCTTTGGACGGGGGCCCTCAGACCGACCGTCGACGCCACGCGGAGAGACTATGTTCGCTACCCCCGCCTTCGCCCAAGCCGCCGGCGCCACAGGCGCGGGAGGGGGTCCGGGCATCCTGATGCAGGTCCTGCCGCTCGTCGCCATCATGGTGCTCTTCTACTTCCTGATGATCCGGCCGCAGCAGCGGCGGATGCGTCAGCACCAGGACATGGTCGCGGGCCTCAAGCGCGGCGACACGGTGGTGCTGCCGTCCGGCGTGATCGGCAAGGTGGTTCGCGTGGAGGACAAAGAAGTGGGCGTCGAGGTCGCCACCGGTGTCACGGTCAAGGTCGTCAAGAGCATGATCTCCGAGGTCCGGGCGCGTGGCGAGCCCGCGCCGGCCAACGATTCGAAGCGCTAGGGCGCCGCGCCGCCGATGATGGAGCTGTCGCGCTGGAAGGTGCTCATCGTCGCCCTGGCGACGGCGCTGGGCCTTTTGTTCACTCTGCCCAACCTGCTGCCAGCCGGCGCGCTCGCGGCGCTGCCTGGATTCCTGCCGAGGCAGACGCTGCACCTCGGCCTCGACCTGCAGGGCGGCTCGTCGCTGCTGTTGGAAGTCGACACCAACGCGCTGATGACCGAGCGCCTCACCAACATGCTCGAGGACGTCCGCACCAACCTGACCAGCGAGCAGATCCCGTTCACCGACCTCGGCCAGGTGAACGGCGGCATTCAGGTGCGGATCACCAATCCGTCGCAGATTCCGGCGGCGCAGAACGTCCTTCGGCGCGCGCTGGGCACGCCGCTGCCCGGGGCGGCGGGCGGCCAGGAAATCACCATCGCCACCCAGCCCGACCAGCGGCTGCGCATCGCTTTCGTGCCCGAGGCTTTCAAGGCCGAAGCGGCGAAGGCCGTGGAGCAGTCGATCGAGATCGTCCGCCGCCGCATCGACCAGCTCGGCACCAAGGAGCCGGACATCACCCGCCAGGGGACCAACCGGATCTTCATCCAGGTGCCTGGCGAGAGCGACCCGGAGCGGCTGAAGAACATCATCGGCCAGACCGCCAAGCTCACCTTCCAGATGGTCGACGAGAGCGCCTCGCCGGCCGACGTCCAGGCCGGCCGCATCCCGCCGGGCGACGAGCTGCTGCCGTCCGCCGACGAGGTCGCGCCCGCCTACGTGCTGCGCAAGCGCTCCCTGGTCGACGGCACCATGCTGACCAACGCCCAGGCCGCCTTCGATTCCCAGACCGGTCAGCCCGAGGTGGAATTCCGCCTGAATGGCGTCGGCTCACGCCGCTTCGGCGAAGTGACCACCCAGAACCTCAACAAGCGCTTCGCCATCGTGCTGGACAAGAAGGTGATCTCCGCGCCGGTCATCCAGACGCCAATCACCGGCGGCTCGGGCCGCATCTCCGGCCATTTCACGCCGCAGAGCGCCAACGACCTCGCGGTGCTGCTGCGCGCCGGCGCGCTGCCGACCCGGCTGGTCGTCCAGGAGCAGCGCACCGTAGGCGCCGAGTTGGGCGCCGATGCGGTCAAGGCCGGCACGGTCTCCGCCGTCGTCGGCCTGGCCGCGACCGTGGTCTTCATGATCGCGATCTATGGGTTCCTGTTCGGCGGGGTCTCCATCATCGGCCTGGTGGTCAACGGGCTGATGATCATCGGCATCATGAGCTTCACCCAGGCGACGCTCACCTTGCCGGGCATCGCGGGATTGATCCTGACCCTCGCGGTCGCCGTCGACGCCAACGTGCTGATCTACGAGCGCATGCGCGACGAGCTGCGGGCCGGCCGCAGCCTGATCGCCTCGATGGACGCGGGCTTCGCCCGCGCCATGGCGACCATCATGGACGCCAACATCACCCACCTCCTGTCGGCCTTGATCCTGTTCCAGTTCGGCTCCGGCCCGGTGAAAGGCTTCGCCTGGACGCTGTCCATCGGGGTGCTGACGACGGTGTTCTCGGCGGTGCTGGTCAGCCAGGTGCTGCTCGGCTGGTGGTTCCGGGCCGCGCGGCCCAAGATCCTGCCGATCGCTTGAGGAGGCCGAGCGCATGAAATTCTGGCCTCTCGTCAAGATCCTGCCGGTCCGCACGCACTTCAAGTTCGTCCGGCTGGCCAAGTACTTCTCGAGCCTGTCGGTGCTGGCGATCATCGCCTCGCTCTACATCGCGCTGACGCCGTTCCAGCCGCCGTGCGGCGGGCTCGCCTGCGGCATCGACTTCAAGGGCGGCACGGTGCTCGAACTCACCACCGCGCCGCGACCCGCCGATCTCGGCAAGGTGCGCGCCGTGCTGTCGGCGATGAACCTCGGCGACGTGCAGGTGCAGGGCTTCGGCACGCCGTCCTCGGCCATGGTCCGGTTCCAGACGCCGCAGGGCGCCAGCGCCAGCCAGACGGCCGACGCGGTGAAGGCGCGCATCGCCCAGACCATCTCGCCGGTGAAGTTCACCCGCACGGACGTGGTCGGGCCGAAGGTCTCGGGCGAGCTGCTGCGATCGGGCATCCTGGCGCTCGGCGGCGCCATCTTCCTGATGCTGCTCTACATCTGGTTCCGCTTCGAGCTGCAGTTCGGCCTGGGCGCCGTGGCGGCCCTGTTCCACGACGTGTTCCTGACCTTCGGCCTGATCGCCATCACCCGCATCGAATTCAGCCTGCAGGCGGTGGCCGCGATCCTGACGATCATCGGCTACTCGATGAACGACACCGTGGTCGTGTTCGACCGGTTCCGCGAGAACCTGCGCAAGTACAAGCGCATGCCGATGGGCGAGGTGATCGACATGTCGATCAACGAGATGCTGACCCGGACGATCATCACCAGCTTCACCGCGGTCCTTGCCCTGGTGGCCCTCTGGGTGTTCGGCGGGCCGTCGCTGCGGGATCTCTCGATCATCATGCTGTTCGGCATCGCGATCGGCACCTATTCGTCGATCTACATCGCCGCGCCGGTGATCCTGCTCTGGGGCGTCAAGCGCGGCGAGGAGGAGCCCGAGCCGATCAAGCCGCCGGGCGGGGCTGGCGCCTATCGGCGGTAGGTCCGCCATGGCCCGCAGCGCTCCTTCGATCGACTCCTACGGGGCCGGCGGCTTCCGCCTCTCCGGCGCGTGGCATGCGGGTTCGCTGCTGATCGTGGCCGACCAGGCGCGGAGCTGGCCGCCCCGCACGCTCATCGAGGCCACGCCACAGAGCCTCGCGCCGGTGCTCGAAGCCGGGCGCGAGCAGGTCGAGTTCCTGCTGTTGGGGGTGGGCCCGGCCAATGCGCCGCCATCGCGCGAGATCCGCCAGGCGCTCCTCGCGTCCGGCATAGGGCTCGAGTTCATGGACACTCCGGCCGCCGCGAAGCTCTACAACGTGCTCACCTCGGAAGGCCGACGGCTGGCCGCCGCCCTGATCGCGGTGTGAACCTTCGCCTTAGGCTTCCGGCCCGCGTCAAATCGACCTATACCTGACTCCCTGGGTCGGAATCGGGAGGCAGTTCCATGGCGGCGTTCTTGTCGAACCTGCGCAACACCATGATCGTCAGCTTTATCGTCGCGCTGGTGATCATCGCGGGCTACCGCATGCATTACGGGTCGTTCGACGCGATCTTCTGGCAGGCGGTGTTCCGCTGGCTGCACGTGATCGCGGGGGTCATGTGGATCGGCCTGCTCTGGTACTTCAACTTCGTGCAGACCCGGAAGATGCCGGAGATCCCGGCCGAGCTGAAGCCGGCGGTCTCCAAGTACATCGCCCCGGAGGCGCTGTTCTGGTTCCGCTGGAGCGCGGCCTTCACCGTGCTGATGGGCCTGATCCTGGCCTGGGACCGCGGCTACATCGTCCAGGCGCTGACCCTGGGCGCGACCGAGGGCTTCAGCGCGCCGGGCCACAGCTTCATCGGGCTCGGCATGTGGCTGGGCCTGATCATGGCCTTCAACGTGTGGTTCGTCATCTGGCCGGCGCAGAAGATCTCGCTCGGCCTCGTTGACGCCGACGCGGCGGCCAAGGCGTCGGCCGCCACGCGCGGCATGGTCGCCTCGCGGATCAACACCTTCCTGTCGATCCCGATGCTGGTCTGCATGACCATGAACCAGACGATCTTCGGCTGACGCGGCCGGCGATCTGGACTAGCGAAGGCCCGCCCGTCCGGCGGGCCTTTTTGCTCTTGAGCGATGGACGACGAGCCGCAAGACGACCTCGACGCCTTGATCCGCCGCGTGGATCCGGACCGCTGGATGTCGAGCCGCTTCGTCACCCACGCCCAGGTTCGCGCGGACCTGATCGCGCTTTACGCCTTCGACCACGAGCTGGCCCGCGCGCTGCGCGTCGCCTCCAATCCGCTGATCGGCGAGATCCGGCTGACCTGGTGGCGCGAGGCGTTGGACGAGATCTTCGAGGGCCGGCCGGTGCGTAGGCACCCCACCGCGCTCGCGCTCGCCGATGTGGTTGGGCGTCGGAACCTGGACCGGGCGCGGCTCGAAGCGATCATCGAGGCTCGGGCGCGCGAACTGGATGGTTCGCTCGCGGATGAGCCCGCCGCACTCGCCTGGGCCCACGAAGCCGGCGGCGACGTCGCCGAGCTCGCCGCCCGCATCCTCGATCCCGCCGCAGACGCTCCTGCCGCCCGGCTGGCCGGCGCGGCCTGGGCGCTCGGCCGCAAGACCGCGGACACGCCGTCACTCGCGCCACTTGTCGCCCGGACTCTGGGCGAGGCCCGCGCGGCCGTCTGCCGCCTGAGCCCAGCCGCCTTCCCGGCCGTCGCCCATGCGGCGCTCGCCGCGTGTCCGGCCGCCTCGCCGCTCTCCAAGCGCCTCCGTCTCACCTGGGCCGTGGCGCGCGGCCGGATATGACTCCGCTCGTCCCCGCGTTAGGCGGGGACCCAGCCCGATTCTGAGCCGCACGATCGCTGCATGGATTCCCGCCTCCGCGGGAATGAGCGGGGTCATTCCGCCGGTTCGAGCGCCCGCTGGCCGGTCCACCGCTCCAGGTCCGCCAGCGCCCGCTCGCCGATCAGCCGCTTTTTGGCGCGGCCGCGTTCCTTGGCCGGCAGGCGCCCGCCGTCCGGTCCATGGCGCGGCGCTTCCAGCGGCGGCAGCAGGCCGTAGTTGATGTTCATCGGCTGGAAGGAGCCGCTGCCCGCCGGCAGGTGGCCGCCGGTGATGTGGGCGATCAGCGCGCCGATCGCCGTGGTCGGCGGCGGCGGATCGAGCGCCCGTCCGAGCCGCTCGGCGGCGGCGAGCCGTCCGGCGATCAGCCCGACGGCGGCGCTTTCCACATAGCCCTCGACGCCGGTCACCTGGCCGGCGAAGCGCAGGCGTGGATCGGCCCGCAGGCGCAGGCGCCCGTCCAGCAGCCGCGGCGAATTGAGGAAGGTGTTGCGGTGCAGGCCGCCCAGCCTGGCGAACACCGCCTTCTCCAGCCCGGGGATCATGCGGAAGATTTCGGTCTGGGCGCCGTGCTTCAGCTTGGTCTGGAAGCCGACCATGTTCCACAGCGTGCCGAGCGCATTGTCCTGCCGCAGCTGCACCACAGCATAGGGCTTGTCGGCGGGGCGGTGGGCGTTGGTCAGCCCGACCGGCTTCATCGGCCCGTGCCGCAGCGTCTCGCGCCCGCGTTCGGCCATCACCTCGATCGGCAGGCAGCCGTCGAAGTAGGGCACGTGCTCCCAGTCCTTGAACTCGGCCTTGGGCCCGGCGAGCAGGGCCTCGACGAAGGTCTCGTACTGCGCCCTGTCCATCGGGCAGTTGATGTAGGCGGCCGCATCGCCGCCGGGGCCCGCCTTGTCGTAGCGCGACTGTCGCCAGGCGACGCCCATGTCGATGCTCTCCAGGTGCACGATCGGGGCGATGGCGTCGAAGAAGGCGAGCTGATCTTCGCCGGTGAGCGTCAGGATCGCCTCGGCCAGGGCGCGCGAGGTGAGGGGCCCGGTCGCGACGATCACGCTGTCCCAGTCGGCTGGCGGCAGGCCGGCGATCTCCTCGCGGGCGACGGTGACCAGGGGATGGGCCGTGAGCCGCGCGGTGACCGCGGCCGCGAACCCCTCGCGGTCCACGGCGAGCGCGCCGCCGGCCGGCACCTGGCAGGCGTCCGCCGCCGCCATGACGACGGACCCCAGCCGGCGCATCTCGGCGTGCAGCAGGCCAACGGCGTTGCCCGTCCAGTCATCGGCGCGGAACGAGTTGGAGCAGACCAGCTCGGCCAGCCGGTCGGTCTGGTGCGCGTCGGTCGTGCGCACCGGGCGCATCTCGTGCAGCACCACCGGCGCGCCCGCGGCGGCGATCTGCCAGGCCGCCTCGGAGCCGGCCAGGCCGCCGCCCACCACATGCACGGGTCTGATGCTCATGCGTGGCTAACTAGCAACGATCCTTCTTGATCGCGAGCGGGGCCTTGCACGCCCGGGGCCTCCTCACCAAGCTTAGGACCCGAAGGGGGGACCGACTCGTTGCAGCGACGGGGTCGGGCGAGGGACGAGGATGAACCGGTTTTCGGCGAGTGACGCCGCCCTGGAGGGCTTCCGCCTCACCCGGGAGCGCCCGGGCACGGTGCTGGCCTGGAGCGGCCTCTACTTCGTCGGCATCCTGGTCATCGCGCTGGTCATGATGGCGAGCCTCGATCCGCACTTCATCGACCTCGCCAAGAAGGGCCAGCTGCTCAGTCGCGATCCGGAAGAGATCGGCGCCATGCTGGCGAGCTCGCTGCCGGCCTTCCTGCTGATCGTCGTGCTCACCGTGGTGCTGTTCTCGGTGGTGATGTCCGGCATCTACCGGCTGGTCCTGCGGCCGGCCGAGCACGGCTTCGCGCACCTGCGGTTCGGCCGCGACGAGCTGCGGCTGACCGCGGTCAACCTGCTGCTGTTCGCCGCCGGCATGGCCTGCCTGACCTTCGGGTTCGCCGTGACCGCGCTCGCCGACACCGCCTCGCCACTCGCGGGCGTGCTGGTGGGAATCGCGGTGTTCGCCGTCACCATCTGGCTGGGCGTGCGCCTCTCGCTGGCCACCCCGATGAGCTTCGCCACCCACCGCGTCGCCATCGCGCCCGCCTGGCGGCTCTCGAACGGTCACTTCTGGCCCCTGCTGGGCATGATCGTCCTGGCGATCATCTTCTATCTGATCGTCTGGGTGCTGGTGACCATCATCGGGTTTGCGATCATCACCACCGCCGGCGGCGAGAAGGCCGTGCAGTCGGTGCAGGGACCGGTGGCGTTCGTCGGCTTCGTCGCGATCCTGGCGATCCAGCTGCTGCTACCGATCCTGCAGGTGATCATGGTCTATTCGCCGCTGGCTGTGGCCTACCAGCAGCTCATCGCCGCCGCGCCCGCCGCGCCGCCGGCCGCCCAGCCAAGCTCTGGCTGACGGATGGCGGCGTTCTCGCCCAGCGATGCGGCGATCGAGGGGTTTCGCGTCATCGGCGCGCGCTGGCGCGTGGTGGTCGGCTGGTCGCTGTTCAACCTGGTCATGCTCATCGCCCTGTTCGTGGCGATGGTGGTGCTGCTGGTCGGGACCATGCCGTTCGCGGGCACGCGCGAGGCCGCCTCCACCCTTGGCGCGGTGATCGGCGCGGTGATCGTGGGCTTAGGCGAGGTCATCGTGCAGGTGACGCTGATCTGCGGGCTCATGCGCCTCGAGCTCCGCCCTGACGAGCCCGCCTTCCTGCACCTGCGGATCGGCCGTGACGAGCTGCGGGTGTTGGGCGCTCTGCTGCTTCTCGCGCTGGTCGCCGCGCTGCTCGCCGCCCTCTTGGTCGGCGTGATCCTGCTGGGGGCGCGCGCCTCGCCGGCGCTCGCCGTGCTCGTCGGTTTCGTCGGCGCGATCGGGGGCTACGGCGTGCTGCTGCGGCTGGGCCTGGTCTCGCCGATCGCCTTCGCCGAGCGGCGCATCAGCCTTGCGGAGTCATGGCGGCGCACCCGCGGTCAGTTCTGGTCGCTCGTCGGCATGGCGCTGTTGCTGTTGTGCTTCGCGGCGCTGCTGGCGGTGATCGTCTGGTTCGCCCTGTTCCTGCTGAGCGGCGCCGCCACCGGCTTCAGCGACCTGGACCTGTCGGGCGTCGAAGCCATGCAGGCCCACCCCGGACGTTACGTGCTTCAGCTCGCCGTGCAGGTGCTGCTCGCGCCGTTCTGGCTGGTGATCGGCATCGCCCCCTGGATCGCCGTCTATCGGGCGCTCCCGGCGCGCGAAGCCTAGGCGGCTGCGCTCGGCCTCGCCGAGACGCGTCCGCGCCAGGCTGTCACCTTGTCGAAGTCCTCGGGCACGGAGAGGCCGATCCAGTCGGCGAAGTCGACGGTCGTGAGCGCGCAGATGTCGGCCATGGAGTAGGCGTCGCCGGCGATGAACGGATTGTCGGCCAGCTCGCGGTTCAGCCACTTCAGCGCATTCCCGTACGCCGCGCGGTTGGATTCTCCGAAGTCCTTGTACTGCGTGAGCAGGGCCGCCGTGCGCAGATGGGCGTGGCGCCAGAAGTTCCCGACCGGCTGCATCACCTGGAACTCGATGCGCCGGATCCACATATCGACCTGCGCCTTCTCCACCGCCGTGCTCCCGAACAGCTGCGGATCGGTCTGGATCTCCTCGAAGTAACGGCAGATGGCGACCGTCTCGGAGATTGCCGTGCCGTCGTCCAGCACCAGCGTCGGCACCTGGCCCAGCGAATTGCGCGCCCGGTGTTCAGGGCTCTTGTGCTCCCGCGTCATCAGGTTGAGCGGTGTCTCGGCAAGCTCGATCCCCTTCTCCGCGAGGAAGATCCGTACCCGCCTGGGATTGGGAGCCGGATTCGGCGCGCCGTAGAGGATCATGTGAGGGGCCATCAGGCCCGCTTCCGTGCAGCGCCGCGCCGTTCGCGGTGTCGCTCCAGAAGGCCGGCCAAATAGCGGCCCGTCCAGCTATTCGGGTTGGCGGCCACCTGCTCGGGCGAGCCGGTCGCGACGATCTCGCCGCCGCCGTCCCCGCCCTCGGGCCCGAAGTCGACGATCCAGTCGGCGGTCTTCACCACGTCGAGGTTGTGCTCGATGACGACCACGGTGTTGCCCTGGTCCACCAGCTCGTGCAGCACCTCGAGAAGCTTCTTGACGTCTTCGAAGTGCAGCCCGGTGGTGGGCTCGTCCAGGATGTAGAGCGTCTTGCCGGTCGCCCGCCGGCTGAGCTCCTTGGAGAGCTTCACCCGCTGCGCCTCGCCGCCCGACAGCGTCGTCGCCTGCTGGCCGACCTTGATGTAGCCCAGGCCGACGCGCTTCAGCGTCTCCATCTTCTCGCGGATCGGCGGGACCGCCTTGAAGAACTCGGCCCCTTCCTCGACGGTCATGTCAAGAACGTCCGCGATGTTCTTGCCTTTGAACAGGATTTCCAACGTCTCGCGGTTGTAGCGCCGGCCGTGGCAGACGTCGCAGGTGACGTAGACGTCCGGCAGGAAGTGCATCTCGATCTTGATCAGGCCGTCGCCCTGGCAGGCCTCGCAGCGGCCGCCCTTGACGTTGAACGAGAAGCGCCCCGGGCCGTAGCCGCGCGCCTTGGCTTCCGGCAGGCCTGCGAACCAGTCGCGGATCGGCTGGAAGGCGCCGGTGTACGTCGCCGGGTTCGAGCGCGGCGTGCGCCCGATCGGCGACTGGTCGATGTCGATGACCTTGTCGAAGTTCTCCAGCCCCTCGATCCGTTCGTAGGGGGCCGGCGCGTCGGAGGCGTTGTGCAGCCGCCGCGCCGCGGCCTTGTAGAGCGTCTCGATGGTGAAGGTGGACTTGCCGCCGCCGGAGACGCCGGTCACGCAGGTGAAGGTGCCGACCGGGATCTCGGCGGTCACCTGCGTCAGGTTGTTGCCGGAGGCGCCCACCACGCGCAGCACCTTGCTCTTCGAGATCGGCCGGCGGAGCTCGGGGACCTCGATCTCGCGCACGCCGGAGAGGTACTGGCCGGTCAGGCTCCGGGGCTCGGCCATGATGTCGGCGGGCTTGCCCTCGGCGATGATCTCGCCGCCGTGGACGCCGGCGGCCGGGCCCATGTCGATGACGTAGTCGGCGGTGAGGATCGCCTCCTCGTCATGCTCCACCACGATCACCGAGTTGCCGAGGTCGCGCAAGCCCTTGAGGCTGGCCAGCAGCCGCGAGTTGTCGCGCTGGTGCAGGCCGATCGAGGGCTCGTCCAGCACATAGAGCACGCCGGTCAGCCCCGAGCCGATCTGCGAGGCGAGCCGGATGCGCTGGCTTTCGCCGCCGGACAGGGTGCCGGACGAACGCGACAGCGTCAGGTAATTGAGGCCGACATCGATCAGGAAGGTGAGGCGCTCGCGGATTTCCTTGAGCACGCGGGTGGCGATCTCGGTCTGCTGCGCGTTCAACGCCTCCGGCACGCTCGCGAACCATTCGCTGGCCCGCTTCACCGAGAGCTCGCTGATCTCGCCGATATGCTTATCCCCGACCTTGACGCAGAGCGCCTCCGGCTTCAGGCGAAAACCGTGGCAGCCGGCGCAGGGCACGTCGGAGAAATACTTGGCGAGCTCCTCGCGTGCCCATTCGCTTTCGGTCTCGCGATAGCGGCGCTCGATATTGGTGATCACGCCCTCGAACGGCTTCTTGGTGTCGTAGGAGCGGACGCCGTCCTCGTAAGAGAACTTGATCTCGTCCTCGCCGGAGCCGTGCAGGATCGCGGCCTGCGTTTTCTTCGGCAGGTCCTTCCATTTGGTGTCGAGCGTGAACTTGTAGAATTTGCCGAGCGCGGTGAGCGTCTGGATGTAATAGGGCGATGATGACTTGGCCCAGGGTGCGATCGCGCCCTTGCGCAAGGTCATTTCCTTGTCGGGACTGACGAGGTCCTCGTCGACATGCTGCTCGACGCCGAGGCCGCCACATTCGGGGCAGGCGCCATAGGGGTTGTTGAACGAGAACAGCCGCG
>NZ_JAICYI010000017.1 GCF_025934275.1 Phenylobacterium sp. | reverse complement strand
GCGCTCACCGTCGAGGAGGAGCGCTATGGCGACGCGATCCTCACCTGCTTCCCGGAGCGGCTGGTGCAGGTGGGTCCGCTGCCGGGCTACGAGCGCATACCGCAGCTCGAGCCCCGCGGTGCGCTCTGGGTGGAAGTGGAGGTCGAGGGCAAGCCGCTGCAGGTGATCAACACCCACCTCGGCCTCGTGCCGCGCGAGCAGCAGATCCAGGCCCGCTGGCTCGCCAGCCCCGTCTGGCTGGAGCATCCGCAATGCCAGGGGGCCAAGATCCTGCTCGGCGACTTCAACGCGACCGGCGCGTCGCTGGTCTACCGGACGCTCAGCGCCAAGCTGCAGCCGGCGCGCCGGCTGAGCCCGAAGTCCGGCCCGACCTCGACCTTTCCTTCGCCGCTGCCGGTGCTGCGCATCGACCACCTGTTCGTCAGCCGCGAGGTCACCGTCACCGACGTCTTCGCCCCGTTCGACCCGATGACGCGCGTCGCCTCGGATCACCTGCCGCTGGTGATGGATTTCGAGCTGGAGTGAGCCGGGCGCCGGGCGTCGGCGATCTCCCGCGCCTCCCGGATCAGGCGCTCACGCCTGCGGCCGAGGCGCCACGAGTCGGAGACGTCGGAGGGGTCACCCAGGTGATATGCGGCGATGAACTCGCCGACCGCGCTCATCTTCGGCGGCTCGATCGGCGCCAGGCGGCCGTCGCGGTTCAGGGCGTCGATCGCCGCGCCCAGGCCGCCGAACTCGACGCACGCCTTGGCCACCGCGTCGCCCGTCACGCCCATGAAGTGGCCGACCAGCCGGTCGCGGAAGGCGCTGATGGTGAGCCGCTCGTCCTCGCCTTCGCGCTGGATTCCGAGCTCGCACTCGGTGTCGAAACCGCCTGAGCGGTTATTGAGGTTGGCCGAGCCCACCCGGGCGATGCGGTCATCGAAGACGCTCACCTTCGAGTGGACGATGATGGTCTCGCGTCCCGAGGTCACCGGGCAGTAGGCGCGGAAGCGGCCGAACACGTCGGCCGCGCGCAGCCGCCAGATCATCGTCCCGCGGGCCCGGTCCATGGTGAGGTGGTCGAACCAGCTGGGCGCCTTCTGGGTCGAGACGAGCACGACCTCCGGTCCGTCGGGCTCAGCCAGCCGCGCGGCCAGGGCCTCGGTGATGAGCGGCGAGGTGAAGTACTGGTTCTCCAGGTAGATGATGCGCTTCGCCTCGGCGATGCAGGCGAGGTTGAGCTTGCGGACCTCATCGATCATCGGCCGACCCTTCCAAGCCGGCTCGGTGCGAGCGATCGCGACCTCGGCGCCCAGCATGTGCGCGGGCACGTGGTCGGGCCAGGGATCGCCGCCGGCGTCCTCCGGGACGGACAGGATCTCGCCGGTGGCGCGCCACCAGCGCTCGCGGGCAAGCTCGCCAAGCGCGCGGGCCGCGGCGCCGTCGACCATCATCATCACCTCGTGCCGGGGCGCGTGCTCCTCCTGCTTCGGCATGATGCGCCGGTGGTCCTCGTCGAGGTGGCCGGGGCTGTCCCAGCGGTCCACGGAGATGTCGCCGCCCCCGCAGAAGGCGAGGCGGTCGTCGATCAGCAGCACCTTCTGGTGATGGCAGGCGCCGAACGGCACGGCATCGTCCAGCAGGAACGTCACCGGCGTGTTCTTGAAATAGCGACGCGCCTTGTGCGGGAAGAACTCCTGGCTGGCGCTGATCGGCAGGGCCGACTTCCAGATCAGCAGGCGGATGTCGAGCTCGGGCCGGGCGCGCGCGAGCTCGACCAGGATGCGGCCCACCTCGTCGGGATCGTCGGGCCCGTCATAGCCGTCGGGGAACATGCGTGTGCGCGGATCGAAGCCCCAGCCGAGGAGCAGGATCGAACGGCGCGCTTTGATGATCGCCTCGAACGCGGCGGTGAAGAAGGCCTCGTTGTCGATCAGAAAGGCGGCGCGTTCGGCGCGCGCCGTTCGCCAGCAGGTCTCGCCAGGCCGGAAAACCGTCTCGCTGGGTTCGTCGCCGCGCCGCATCAGGTCCCAACTGAAAGCCGGCGGACAGGGTGGGTTCCGGCGACCCGGCGCGCAAGCCGGAGCAAGGCGGCTGTGCGCGAAAAAAAGAGCCCGCCGGCGAGGGACCGGCGGGCGGGCCAGGCGACCCAGGCTTGGGGTCTTAGCGGGCGGTCGCGGGCGCGCCGCCCCCGTTCATGTAGGCGGTGCAAGGGCCGGCGAGCTCGGCGCTCAGCTTATCCTTCATGTTGCCGTCTCTCGCTTGGTGCTGGGCGCGGTCCCGCTCCTCGGTGGCGCGCGCCAGGATGATGGGATCGCGCGAGCGGCCCTCCACCTTGATGAAGGCGTCCAGGCCGGTGGCGTCGGCCGTGCCCAGGGCGACCGCCAGGCCCTTGCAGCGGTTGGCCTTCAGGTAATCCAGATCGCTCACGCGGTTCGATGCAACCGCGGTCCCGGCGATGGCGACGCTCACGACGGTGAGCGCAATGGCGGCGACCTTCATGTGGGTTTCTCCCTGCGAACAGCCCATGGGAATCTGGCCGCGACCCAGCAGAGCTTCAAATGAACAACAGGCAATGTTCAATGTTTTCGGGTTAAACTTCTGAAAGACTCGCATCGTTTTACTTGAATTCCTGAAACTCTTGTAATCTTGGACGGCGAGGTCCAATGCGCGGCGGGCTGGCTGAGCGACTGGCGGCGGGGCAAAAGCTCGCCTAGGCTTTGCGTCCGAGATGAGCCAGCCGCGCAAGCCCCCTGCCCCGATCAAGACGCCCTGCATCCAGGTCTGCGTGGTGGACGGCGAGAGCGGCCTGTGCCTCGGATGCCATCGCACCCTGGCCGAGGTGGCGGCCTGGGCGCGCTTTTCGGAGGCGGAGCGAGAGCGGATCATGGCGGAACTGCCGTCACGCCGCGGCCGCATCCGTCCGGAGAAGCTGGGCCTCTTCGGCTGACCACCGCGCGTTCATTCCTTGCAAACGTCCCGGCGTTAACCTCAGCCCTCGCATCGCGCCCGCCGACGGGCCGCGGAGGTGGATGTTCGGGTGTCCGACGTGTTGAAGCTGGGCGTCCTGGCGGCGACCGTCGCCGCGGCCTCCGCGGCCGGGGCCGCAGCGGTGCTTGCCCTCTCGCCGCAACCCTTCGAGCTGCGCGCCGCCCGGGCGGCGTCGGCGCTGAGAACGACGCACGCCGCCGGCGCGTCCGCGCACGTTCCGCAAGCCATTCCGAAGTCAGGCGACGGCCACTACTGGGCCGACGGCGAGGTCAACGGCCGCACGGTGCGCTTCCTGGTGGACACCGGCGCGACGGCCGTCGCGCTGACGCCGCAGGACGCGCAGCGTCTGGGCGTCGACCCGGCCGCCTTGCGCTACGGCTATCGCGTGGTCACCGCAGGCGGACAGATCCGGGCGGCGTCGGTGAAGCTGGCCAGCATCACCGTGGCTGGCGCGCGGGTCGACAACGTCGACGCCCTGGTGATCGAGAAGGGCCTCGACACCTCGCTGCTGGGCATGACCTACCTAGGCCGCCTCTCCCGCTTCGAGGCCGGCCGCGGCGGCCTGGTGCTGCAACCCTGAGACGGCGGCGAGCGCGCGGTCGATCACCTCGAGCCCCGCCCCCGGCCTCACGCCCTCGACGGTGAGGATGCGCCGCCAGGTCCGGGCTCCCGGGGCGCCGTGGAACAGCCCCAGCATGTGCCGCGTCATGGCCGCCAGATGCGTCCCATGCGCCAGCTCGCGGGCCACGTAGCTGCGGTAGCGGTCCACCGCCTCGAAGCAGTCGACCTGCCGATCGTCTCCGAAGATCCGCCGGTCGGCTTCGCCCAGCAGGCCCGGCGTGCGGTAGGCGGCGCGGCCGAGCATCACCCCGTCCACATGCGCGAGATGCGCTTCGGCCTCATCCAGCGAGCCGACGCCGCCGTTGATCAC
Source organism: Phenylobacterium sp. (assembly GCF_025934275.1). Taxonomy (GTDB): domain Bacteria; phylum Pseudomonadota; class Alphaproteobacteria; order Caulobacterales; family Caulobacteraceae; genus Phenylobacterium. Next base: position 50,688 of record NZ_JAICYI010000017.1, on the reverse strand, counting down.
GATGATGAGCGCCGGTCGCTCGCGCTTCAGCCTGTAAACCAGCGGGTAGTCGAGCGGCGGGACCTCGCGGTTGGCCTTCGGCGAAAGGCCTTCCAGCCAGGCCTTGCGGGCGTGCACGGTGAAGCGGCGAACGCCCGCCTGGGCGCAGAGGTCGACGAGGCGAAACAGGCTCTCCTCCGGCTCCTGCTCGTCGACGCCGATGCGGCACTTCACCGTCGCCTCGACCTTCACCGCCGCGCGGATTGCGGCCATGCCCTCGGCGACCAGCTCGGGCTCCTTCATCAGGCAGGCGCCGAAACGGCCGGACTGCACCCGGTCAGAGGGACACCCGACATTGAGGTTGATCTCGTCGTAGCCCTCCGCCTCGGCGATGCGGGCGGCGCGTGCGAGCTCGCCCGGATCTGAGCCGCCCAGCTGCAGGGCGACCGGATGCTCGACGGGGTCGAAGGCCAGCAGCCGCGCCCGGTCCCCGTGCAGCACCGCGCCGGTGGTCAGCATTTCGGTGTAGAGCAGCGCGCGCGATGACAGCATACGATGCAGGACGCGGCAGTGCCGATCCGTCCAGTCCATCATGGGGGCCACGGATAACATATTGATTTTATTTATGAACTACTGAAGCGATCCAGTTTGCAAGATTTCTCATTTAAATTTCATGCAAATTGCAAGCGCTCCGCGCGGGTTGGACGTCCCACGCGTGAGACGCGGGGCAAGAACAGACTTCCCGAGTGAGGCAATATCGGACCAGAGCTTTGTCGCCCGCAGCTAGGCGTCGCCAACGCGCCTCTCGGAGTCGACCTTTGGCCACCGCACATAGGCAAACGCCCAAAGGCCGAACCAGCCGACGATCGGGACAACGCTCAGAATCGCCCACCAAGGACTGAGGCCGGCACGGGACAGGGCCTTGGCGGCCGGGATCACGGTTGCAAGCGCAGCCAGGAGGACGATCCAATGCCAGATTGATAGAGTGCCCACATTTCCTCCGATTGTCGGAAATCCATTCCGAGCGCCTGCGTGGCCACCGGGCGACGGCAGGCGAACCAAACTACCGCATGGGAATGCGGTGTCAAGAACATATAGGGAACTTAGGCTCCGGCGCGCGCCTGTGGCCTATGGGTTTCCTCCCTGGTTCGAACTGCTTCGGAGCATGTTGTTCATGTTTTGTTCTTGACTGGATGACCTCGATCCGATAGGATGCAGGGCTGGCGAACGCCCGGTCACGGGCACGGCAGTGTGCCTAATCAATCGAATCTATTGGTGGGGGGATTTGGGATGGCAGGAGCCTTTGGTGATCGCTTGCGCCAGCTTGAAGACGAGAAGGATCGCTGGTTTCGAGACCGCAGCGCGCAAGCGTCACGACTACAGCAAGATCTCGAGAATGCTGGTCGAGAGGCTTGGAACGCAGCAACCCGAGCGGGCGTCGATCTTGTTGCGCGCACGCCCCAAGAACTTCGGGCGTTGGGCGCGCGTGTTCTTGATGGCCAGCACCAAGCGCCTTCAATGCCGGGCACGCCTAGCCCGCCCGTAAGTCGCAATCGCCAACCGAGCAGCCGCGAGCCTGCGACACTCGCCTCACAACCCTCCCATCTCACCAAGCCTTCGGGGGTCAACGACGGAGTGTGGAGCGCCGTAATGCAGGCGGACGCGGCCGTTCGGGGAGCCGCGAATGTCCTGACCTTCGGTGGAGCCGATCACTTCGCGGCAGGTATGGACGCCTTGGTCGGCGGAGGTCTCGATCACTGGCGGCAACGCTATGACGCCAACCTCGCTCAGGAACGGGCTCGCGACCGATATGACGCCCTGAATCGCTCAAACGCGCAGGCGGCGGGACAGGTCGGGGGAACACTCCTGGGCCTGGGACTGGTCGGTCCAGCCGATGGCGCGCTCGCTGTAGCTCCGCGCCTCCCAGGTGCGGCGGGCCTGACGGGTCGGGAGGCCGCAGCTGTATTGGGCGCGGGAGCCATGACTGGTCTCGGAATGCAGACAGCATCGGATGTCGCCGCTGGAGGACGACGCTCTTCGTTTGGCGACAAGGCGGGCGCGGCGCTCGGCGGCGCTGCGGGCGCCGCGGCCCTCCCATTGGGACCCGGACGAGCGGGGGCGGTCGGGGGTTGGGTTATGTCCGCAGCCCAGGATGCGTTCAATGGCCGACCGATCTCATTGGATCACGCAGGCGAAGGCGCCCTCGCCGGCAATCTTTTCGGAGGGCTGGCGGGCAGGATCGGGACAGGCACCGCAAATGACCTGTCATCGTCTGCGAAGGGCCGCCTGGGCGAAGCGATGGGCGACGTGAGAAGCACCATAAATGGCCAGCGAAGGGTGTGGGCGCCGAAGTCCCGCGACTACATCGCCGAGGACGACTACTGGTATCCGGACGCTCGGGGCGGCTCGACAAGGTTTGAGGACAAATTCGGGTACGGCGCTGAGCTCTCCCCAAATCAGGCTCGAGCCCAGGTCGTATTGGGGCCGGGCCTCAAGCTCTACCATTTCACGCCCGACGACATTGGCGGACTTGTGAGCGTACCTGCGACCGCCGCCAGCTCCCAAGCGGTTAATGGCAACGCGCGCGATCTACCTCGCTAGCCAGCGTCAGACCTGATCGATCTCAGTATCTTTATCTCCTCCAGACGCCGGATCAGACCGCCCAAATCTGCGAGCAAATGCGAGATTTTACGAGAACTGCGTGCACAGGATTGCACACGCGCCTCGCTAAGTCGTTGAAAAGACTGTCCCGTACGCCCAGTCCATCATAGGTGCAGCAGATAACATATTGGTTTTATTGACGAAAGTCGTCCGAAATCCGCCCTCTGGGAGACTGGATTGATTGTATGAGTATTTGCAATCACTTGCGCCGCAGTTGTGGGCAATTGAGAGCAATCGGTCGGCGCCAGCGGGGAGTCCGTCGGCAGGTCCGCCAGCAGATCCCCACATGGTCGACGCGCCATCAGCCTGGCGTCCTCACTGACGAGTTCCGGTTCATCGACCGGCCGAAGTCCGGCAAGACGAAATCGTCCCTCATCTGCGCGCCGACCAGCAGGCCCGGCACGCCGGGGATCGCCATGAGCTTCGTAGCCTGGTTGCGGAGCCACACACCGAGCGCGGTGCGCGGCGTGAAGGAGCTGGCGAACTCCCGCGCCGATTTCTGCTTGCCGTCGATGAAACGCCGCAATCGCCCCTCGTATGCGGCGAAGGCGCTGGCGTAGTCGGTCGATTCGCACAGTTCGCCGGCGAGGACATAGGCTTCGGTCATGCCAAGCCCCGTGCCCTCCCCCGCCACCAGCGAGACACACGCGGCCGCATCGCCCACCAGCGCGACTCGTCCCTTCGACCACGCCGGCATCGATATCTGGCTAACGCGGTCGAAGTAGAGGTCATTGACGTCGACCAGCGCCTGTCTGACCGCCGGCCATTCCCATTGAGCGTCGGCGAAAACGTCGAGCAAGGCCGCCTTTCGCTCTTCAGGGCTCTCGGGCTCTCGGCCATTGAGATGTTCAGCGGCGAACACGAGGAGGAACATCGTCCGGTCGGCCCGTTGGGCGAAACGGAAGATCTGCCGGCCCGGGTAGCCGTAGCTCACGTAGGCCAGCTCGTCGCGGGGCAGGTAGCCTTTAGCGTCGAAGGCCGCGACGTAGTAGCCGATATGACGCTCGAACTGCTTGTCGGGACCGAAGACCAGCCGCCGAACATTGGAATGCAGGCCGTCAGCCCCGATCACGAGGTCGTAGGTCTCCGAGCGGCCATCGGAGAAGCCAACACGCACGCCATGGGCGCCCTCTGCTATCCGATCGATGCTGACCCCGAACCAGGTGGCGACGTCGCCGCCCAACGCCTCGTAGAGCAGCGCGGCGAGGTCGCCTCGCGGCAAGCTCGTGAAGCGGTCGCCGAGTTCACGGCTCATCGTCTGCGCCGAAACGCGGCCCACGCTGCGACCGCTCCCATCGACGTACCGAACTTCCTGCAGGTCGTAGCCCACGGCGCGGACAGCCGGAACGAGGCCCATCCGCTCGGCGACGTCGTACCCCACGCCCCAGAAATCGATCATGTAGCCGCCGGTGCGCAGCGCCGCGGCCGCTTCGATCAGCGTCGGCTGATGCCCGCCTCGCCGCAGCCAGTAGGCCAAGGCGGGGCCTGCGACACCAGCGCCGCTGATGGCGATTCTCAGGCCGCGGGCCAGGGGTACGCGCTCGGCCCAGGAGAGCCGCCCTCCCGGCGATCAAACTCGATGCGCTCGACCAGCTGCTGATGGCTGACGGGCATCATGTCTTGATCCGCCCCCTGAAACGGACCGACCGATTACATCATCTCGTGAGTTGATGGAACCGCGCGCCGCCGAGCGAAGCGTCATGGGCCCCGATGGTGGCGCCTCAGCCGATCTTCACCTTGCCGCCAGGCTCGAACGCAGTCCATCATCGGGGCGACGGAGAGCCTATGGGGCGGCGTGCTGTCATGCGCGCCGCCCTCTAGCCGGAGTCAGCTAGGGGTCGACGCGCGCCTCAGCGTAGCCGGAGAGCACCTCCACCCCGTCCTGGTTCCGGGTCGAGACGTCGAGCTCGACGAGGTCGCCGTTGACCGCCTTGACCGTCGCGGTCGCCTCGAGCGTGTCGCCCGGCCAGACCTGGCTCGTGAAGCGCACGCCGTACTTGGTCAGCCTCGCGTCGCCGACGTAGTCGGTCAGCATCTTGCCCGTCATGCCCATGGTCAGCATGCCGTGGGCGAAGACGCTCGGGTATCCCGCCACCTTGGTGGTGAAGACCTCGTCGGTGTGCAGCGGGTTGTAGTCTCCCGAGGCGCCCGCGTACTGGACGATCTGGGTCCGCTTCAGATCCTCGACGATCCGGGCAGTGTGGGTTTCGCCCACCGTCAGTTGGCTTGCCTTCAGCGCCATCTCAAGCCTCCGCCTTCTCGGACTTCGACGCCGCCGGCTGGTCGACCGGCCGCTCGGTGCGCACGCCCACGCCGCGGGCGGTAATGACGAGTTCGCCGTTCTGGTCCCGGTATTCGGTGATGCTTTCGGAGAAGATCAGCTTGCCGGAGCGGCGGCCCTCCTTCTCCCAGGTCTTGCCCGGCTTGACCGTCGCAGTCAGCACGTCGCCCGGCCGGATGTGCCGGTGGTACTCGAAGTGCTGCTCGGCGTGCAGGCCGCCACCGCCACCGCCGCCGCCGCCCGAGGCGCGCTGGATTCCCGTTGGGTTCTTCCCCGAGCCGAACCAGGGCTGGCCGACCTTGGGCCGCAGGAAATAGTCCGGGTCGAACTGGGCCGACGACTGCGGGAAGGTGGGCGGGGCGATGATCCCCCTGGCTTCCGTCGTCTTGGCATAGTCCTCGTCGTAATAGACCTTGTTGTCGTCGCCCACGCTGCGGGCGAACATCATGATGTGCCCCGCCTCGATGGGGAATCTCTTCGCGGCCATGGCGCTCCCTCACGCTTTCTTGGGTCCGCGCCACCTCAGCCGAGGGACGGGGCCGCCGTCAATCGGAAGCTGCCTGAGCGAAGAGGTCCTTGAAGCGGTCTCGCAGCAGGTTCTTTTGCACCTTGCCCATGGCGTTGCGAGGCAGGTCGTCGACGAACACCATGCGTTTCGGCGTCTTGTAGGCGGCGAGCCGCCGCCGCGCCTCCGCGATGATTGCGCCTTCTTCTCCGCGTCCAAGGACCACCGCCACCACGCCTTCGCCGAAATCGGGATGCGGCACGCCTATGACTGCGCTTTCGGCCACGCCCGTCAGCTCGTCGATCACAAGCTCGATCTCCTTCGGATAGACGTTGTAGCCGCCGGAGATGATCAGGTCCTTCGCGCGTCCGGAGATCCAGACCCGCCCGTCCGCATCCCGGCGGCCGACGTCGCCGGTGACGAACCAGCCGTCGGCTGTGAACTCCTCGGCCGTCTTCTCCGGATTGCGCCAATAGCCCGCGAACACCGAGGGGCCGCGGATCTCAATGACACCCGTCTGATCGCCCCCGGCGATCCGCAGCTCGACACCAGGCAAGGGATAGCCGACGGAGCCCGCGATCCGCTCGCCCTGCAGCGGGTTGGAGGTGATGATCACCGCCTCGCTCATGCCGTAACGCTCCAGGATGCGCATGCCGGTCCGCGCCTCGAGCTCGGCGAAGGTCGACGGCAACAGCGGCGCCGAGCCGGAGATGAACAGGCGCATGTGGCCGGCCGCCTCGCGCGTGAAGGCGGAGTTGGCCATCAGGCGCGTGTAGAACGTGGGCACCCCCATCATCACGGTCGCCTTGGGCAGGGCGGCCAGCACCTCGGCCTCGCCGAACTTGGCGAGCCAGATCATCGGCGCGCCCGAGAGGAAGGCGCAGTGCATCGCCACGAACAGACCATGGACGTGGAAGATCGGAAGAGCGTGCAGCAGGACGTCGGCGCGCGAGAACCCCCAGATCTCATGCAGCGCGACGGCGTTGGCCGCCAGATTGCCATGGCTCAGCATCGCCCCCTTCGAGCGGCCGGTGGTGCCCGAGGTGTAGATGATCGCCGCCAGATCGCCGGCGCCGCGCGGCGTCGCCTTGGCGAGCGGCTCGGCGGCCTCGGCTTCGGCGAGGAAGCCCGGCGCATCGGTGATGAGCACGCGGGGTTCGGCGTCGGCGCGGAAATAGGCGATCTCAGCTTCGGTGTAGGCCGGATTGAGCGGCAGAAAGACCGCGCCCACTTTCAGCGCCGCCAGGTAGATCATCACGGCTTGCGGGCTCTTCTCAGCCTGCAGCGCCACCCGATCCCCCGGCCGCACGCCCTTGGCGACCAGCAGGCCCGCGGCCCGCGAGGTTCCCGCCTCCAGCGCGCCATAGCTGATCTCCGAACCGTCGGCGAACACGAAGCAGGATTGGCTGCGATCGTCGGGAAATCCGCCCGCCAACAGCTCGTAGAGGTTCTCGCTCATCGCCGGCGCTCTTAGCGCCGATGTCCGCGCGCGTCAGGTCCCGAGGTTGAGCAGCGCCGGATCGCCGCCCTGGGCGGCGATGTTGACGCTGACCGCCCGCTCGAGCGCATAGCGCAACAGCGCGTGCGGGCCGCCGGCCTTCGGCCCTGTGCCCGACAGCCCCTCGCCGCCGAACGGCTGGACGCCCACCACCGCCCCGATGATCGAGCGGTTCACGTAGAAGTTGCCCGCCGGGACTGCGCGCTGCACCGCCTCGGCGAACGCCTCCAACCGGGAGTGGACCCCGAGCGTGAGCCCATAGCCGGCCGCGACGAGCGGGGCGGCCGCCTGGTCCAGCTTCGACGGGTCGTAGCGGACCACGTGCAGAATCGGCCCGAACACCTCGCGCTGCAGGAATGCGGCCGACGGGATCTCCGACAGCACGGGGCCGAAGAACCGCCCGCCCTTCGGAGCGCGCAAGCGGTGGAGCACCTTCGCCTCGCGCTCGAGCCGCCGCAGGTGTCTGACGAGGGCGGTCCGCGCCGCCTCATCGATCACCGGCCCGACATCGACGGCGGGATCGGCCGGATCTCCCAGCACAAGGGCGTCCATCGCGCCCGCGAGCCCGAAGATCAGAGCGTCGGCTGTCTCGTGCGGCAGGAACAGGATGCGCAAGGCCGAGCAGCGCTGGCCGGCCGAGCCGAATGCCGAGATCAGCACGTCGTCGATCACCTGTTCGCGCAGCGCCGTGGTGTCGAGGAACATGGCGTTCAGCCCGCCCGTTTCGGCGATGAAGGGAATGATCGGGCCTTGGCGCGCCGCCAGCGCGCGGTTGATCGCCCAGGCGGTGTCCGTCCCGCCGGTGAAGGCCACGCCCGCGCAGTCGGGATGCGCCACCAGCGCCTGGCCGATCGTCTCGCCGTCCCCGGGCAGCAGGTGCAGCAGGTCGGGATCGAGGCCCGCGGCATGGTAGAGCCTCACGGCCTCCGCTGCGATGATCGGCGTCTGCTCGGCGGGCTTGGCCAGCACGGCGTCGCCGGCGGCGAGCGCCGCTGCGATCTGGCCGGTGAAGATGGCGAGCGGAAAGTTCCAAGGGCTGATGCAGGCGAAGACCCCGCGGCCGTGCAGTGAGAAGCGGTTGGTCTCGCCGACTGGACCCTTCAGCGTCTCGGCCCCGGCGAAGTCGGTCTCGGCGATCCGGGCGTAGTAGCGGCAGAAGTCGGCGGCCTCGCGCACCTCGGCGATCGCGTCGGCCAGCGTCTTGCCGGCCTCCCGGACGCAGATCGCGATCAGCCGCTCGCGCTCGCCCTCCAGCGCCTCGGCCATGGCGCGCAGCACCTTGGCGCGGCGCTCGCCGCCCACATCGTCCCAGCCTGCCTGGGCCCGCTTGGCGGCCGCGTAGGCCCAATCTATCTGCTCGGGCGTAGCCGGCCAGGCTCGCCCGACCGAGCGGGAGACCTCGGCGGGCGAGACGCGTGTCTCGACCTCGCCCGCGGGCGCGAGTTGGCCGCTGAGGATCGGGCCGGCCTCCAGCACCTCGCCGTCCAGCGCGGCGATGGCGGTCGCGAGACGCTGGCGCTCGGCCGTGATCGATAGGTCCATGCCGAGCGAATTGCGGCGTCCCGGTCCATAGAGGTTCACGGGCAGCGGTATGCGCGGATGGGGGCCGGCTCCTGCCGCCTGCACGCCGTCGACCGGATCGGCGACCACCTTCTCTACCGGTGTCTTCTCGTCCAGCAGCGCGTGCACGAATGAGGTGTTGGCGCCGTTCTCCAGCAGCCGGCGGACGAGATAGGGCAGCAGGTCCTCGTGATTGCCCACCGGCGCGTAGACCCGCAGGGGGAAGTCACCGTAGCGCTCGTGAGCTGAGGCGTAGAGCGCCTCGCCCATGCCGTGCAGACGCTGGAACTCGCAAATGAGGTGCGCCTGCCGCGCCATCTCGCGCACCGCAGCCAGCGTGTGAGCGTTGTGGGTCGCGAACTGGCCATAGAGGTGAGGCGCGGCGGCGAACAGGGCGCGCGCGCAGACCAGGTAGGAGAGGTCGGTCGCAGCCTTCGTCGTGTAGACGGGATAGCCAGGAAGGCCCGCCACCTGGGCGCGCTTGATCTCCGAGTCCCAATAGGCGCCCTTGACCAGGCGGACCATCAGACGCCGGCCGCTGGTCCGTGCGATCGCCGCGACCGCCTCGATCGCCTCGGGCGCCCGCTTCTGATACGCCTGAACGGCGAGGCCCAGCCCCCGCCAGGTCCCGAGCTCCGCCTCGCGCGCCAGCCGCTCCAGCAGCTTCAGCGAGATCACCAGCCGGTCGGCCTCCTCGGCGTCCAGGGTCAGATTGAGGTCAGCCGCGGCGGCCAGCACCGCCAGGCGCTTGAGGCGCGGGTAGAGCTCGACCCAGACGCGGGCCTCCTCGCGCGCCTCATAGCGCGGCGAGAGCGCGGAGAGCTTGACAGAGACGCCGTGCCCAGCCTCCGGGCCGCGCCCGTTCGCCGGCTTGCCGACCGTGGCGATGGCTGCCGCGTAGGCCGCCTCGTAGCGCTCGGCGTCGGCGGCGGTGCGCGCGCCCTCGCCCAGCATGTCGAACGAGCAGACGAAGCCCTCGTCGCGAGCGCGCCTGATCGCCGCCGCGATCGTGCGGCCGAGCACGAACTGCTCGCCCATGATCCGCACGGCGGCGCCCACCGCCTGCCGGATCATCGGCTCGCCAAGCCGCCCGGCCAGCCTGCGTATGAAGCCCGGCAGATCGTCGCGCGCCTCCTCGTCGGGCTCCATCAGCCGACCGGTCAGCATCAGGCTCCAGGTGGAGGCGTTGACCAGCAACGAGTCCGAGCGGCCGACGTGGCTCGCCCAGTCGGCGGAGGCGATCTTTTCGGCGATCAGCCGGTCGCGGGTCTCCTCGTCGGGCGTGCGAAGCAGCGCCTCGGCCAGGCACATCAGCGCCAGGCCCTCGCGAGTGGAGAGGCTGAACTCCTGCAGGAAGCTTTCCACGACGCCCTGCTTGCGGGCGCTTCGCCGGGCGGCGCGGACCAGGGCCTCGGCCTCGCCGCGCACCGCCCTGCGGTCCTCCGCGCTCAGCGGCTGGGCGGCCAGTGCGGCGGCGATCGCCGTCCGCTCGTCTGTGAACTTGCCCGCGTCCAGCTGGTCGAGATCCATGCCCTGCTCCGAATCCGCAGGCGCGATCATGACAAAGGCCGCGCGCACGTTCATGCCCAAGAACCGCGGAAAGCGGCGCGTCGGCGCGAGGGCCAGCCGGCAAATCCGCGGCGCTGGGCCGAGAGCATCGCTCGCTCGGCGCGATCGGGATCGGCGATCACCCCGCGCGCCCCGGCGACGCGCGGCCGTGAACCGGAGAGGCGCTTTCGAGTTGCATTCTCTCAGTGACACGGAAGGAGAAGACCATGCCCGCCAAGTCAAAGGCGCAGCAGAAGGCCGCCGGGGCGGCGCTGTCGGCCAAGCGCGGCGACACGCCGAAGTCGAAACTCAAAGGCCCCTCCAAGCACATGGCGCAATCCATGAGCGAGAAGGAGCTGGAGAAGATGGCCCACACCAAGCGCAAGGGGAAACCCGAGCACGCATCCCGGAGCTGAGCGCTCGCCGCACGCCGGCGCCCCTGATCCGAGGATTGCGCCCAGGCGGAATCGCGGGCCAAGCTGACCGCCGGCAGCGCGCCCGCGCGACGCCGGGTAAGGGGGCCGCCGATGACCAGCATCACCCGCCGCGAGTTCGCGGTTGCGCCCGTGGCGTTGGCGGTGGCGCGCCGGGCCGCAGCCGCCCCCAGGGCGAGCGCGCCCACCGCCGCCTGGCCGGACGCCACCGGGGTGGCCGACCTCGTCCGGCGCAAGGAGATCTCGGCGTCCGAGGCGGTGGAGGCGGCCATCGTCCGGGCGGAGGCCCTGCAGCCGGTCCTGAACCCCATCGTCAACTCCGACTTCGATCGCGCGCTCGACAAAGCCCAGGCTGGAACGCCGCCCGGCCCGTTCGGGGGCGTGCCCTTCCTGGTGAAGGACCTGGAGGACTATCGCGGCCTGCCGACGCGGGCGGGCTCCCGATCCCGCGCCGCCAGTGCGCCCGCCACGGCGCAGAAGCCCTACATCGACGCCTTTGACCGGGCGGGCCTGATCACGATCGGCAAGTCCGCGACGCCCGAATTCGGGCTCCTGCCGAGCACCGAGCCGCTCGCTACGGGCGTGACGCGCAACCCGTGGGATGTGACGCGTTCCACCGGCGGCTCCTCGGGCGGCACGGCCGCGGCCGTGGCCTCTGGACTCGTGCCCGTGGCGCACGGCACCGACGGCGGCGGCTCGATCCGCATTCCGGCATCGCACTGCGGCCTGTTCGGCCTGAAGCCCTCGCGGGGTCGCATGATCGGCACGCGCGGCGACACCAAGGTCACCGACTACGCCGTGCAGCACGTGCTTTCCCGCAGCGTGCGCGACAGCGCCGCGGTCTTCGCGCTCACCGAGGACACCGCGCCGGGGGCGCGCTACGCGCCCCTGGGCCTGGTCCGCGCGCCGATCCGCCGCAAACTGCGCGTCGGCCTGCTCATCGAGGACGGCCTCGGCCACAGCCCCTCGCCCGAGGTGGTCGCCGCCACGGAAAGCGCCGGCAAGCTGATGGCGAGCCTGGGGCATCATGTGGAGCCGACGCGCTGGCCTCACGACGGCGCCCGCTTCATGCAGGACTTCCTGCTGCTCTGGGCCTCGGACGCGGCGCGGACCGTCGAGGAGATCGCCAAGGCCGCCGGGCGTCCGCCGGATGAGACCATGTTCGAGCCCTTCACGCTCGGTCTGGTCGAGATGTTCCGCAAGACCCCGCAGAGCGACCTCGCCCCTGCCCTCCAGGGCCTGGAAGCCGCGGCGCTCGCCTACGACACCTGGTTTCCCGCCCATCTCTTGGACGTGGTGATCTCGCCCGTGCTGTCGACCCCACCGCCGCTGCTGGGCGAGATCGGCCCGAGCGTGCCGTTCGAGACGCTGGTCCCCCGGCTGATCGAGTACGTGGGCTATACGCCGCTGCACAACATCGCTGGCGCGCCGGCGATGAGCGTTCCGCTGTACTGGACCGAAGCGGGCCTGCCGGTTGGGACGATGTTCGCGGCGCGGGCGGGGCAGGAGCGGCTCTTGTTCGAGCTCGCCTATCAGCTGGAGCAGGCGCGGCCCTGGGCGCAACGCGCGCCGGGCGTGCATGCGCTCAGCATCCGGCAATCGCTTCGGCCCGCGTAGGCAGCGGCGGCGCGGCGGACTATCAGGAGCGCGGAGGAGCGCCCCATGGCCCATGACGCCGAGCCGAGCTATCCCGAGATCCGCGAGGCGATCCGCAAGCTCTGCGCCCGCTTCTCAGGTCCCTACTGGCGCGCACTCGACCGCGAGCGGGCCTATCCGACCGAGTTCGTCCAGGCGCTGACCGAGGCGGGCTTCCTGTCGGTGCTGATCCCGGAGGAATACGGCGGCTCGGGCCTCGGGCTCGCCGCGGCTGTGGCGATCCTCGAGGAGATCCACCGCTCCGGCTGCAACGGCGGCGCCTGCCACGCGCAGATGTACACCATGGGGGTGATCCTCAGGCACGGCTCGGCCGCCCAAAAGCAGGCGTACCTGCCGAAGATCGCCTCGGGCGAGCTTCGCCTGCAGGCATTCGGCGTCACCGAACCCGACGCCGGCACCGATACGACCCGCATCACCACCTTCGCCCGCCGCAAAGGCGGCAGCTACGTGGTCTCCGGCCGCAAGCTATGGATCTCGCGCGCCGAGCATTCGGACCTGATGGTGCTGCTCTGCCGCACCACGCCGCGGGACGAGGCGGCCAAGCCGTCGGACGGCATGAGCGTGCTGTTGGTGGACCTGCGCCAGGCGATCGGCAAGGGACTGACCATCCGGCCGGTTCGCACCATGCTGAACCACGCCACCACCGAACTGTTCTTCGAGGACCTGGAGGTCCCCGCGGGGAATCTGATCGGCGAGGAGGGGAAGGGATTCCGTTACATCCTCGACGGGATGAACGCCGAGCGGATCCTGATCGCGGCGGAGTGCATCGGCGACGCGGGTTTCTTCGTCGACCGCGCCAGCGCCTACGCCAAGGCGCGCGAAGTCTTCGGCCGGCCCATCGGAGAGAACCAGGGGATCCAGTTCCCGATCGCGCGCGCCTATGTGCAGGCGAGCGCCGCCGCGTTGATGGTCGACAAGGCGGCCGCCCTGTTCGAGGCGGGAGCACCCTGCGGGACCGAAGCCAACATGGCCAAGCTCTTGGCCTCGGAGGCGTCCTGGTACGCGGCAGATGTTTGCCTGCAGACCCACGGGGGCTTCGGTTTCGCCGAGGAGTTCGACATCGAGCGCAAGTTCCGCGAGACGCGCCTCTACCAAGTGGCCCCGATCTCCACGAACCTGATCCTCAGCCACGTGGCGACCCACGTGCTCGAGCTTCCGAAGTCGTTCTAGAACCGCAGCCAGCCGCCCCGCGCGCGCCTTGACGCGCGGTTAACCACGCCCGGTCCAAAGTCGCCCCACGACCCGGGGGAGGCACTGTTGAGCCACGTCGCTGACGGCGCGAAGGCATCCGCGGCAAGGCCGGCTCGCGGCGAGGGCCTGCATCTGTTCGCCGCCTCTGCGCGCAATCTCATGCCGCGGTTCATCAGCAGCCTGGCCGTCGCCGCCGTCGCCCTGTTCTACATCGGAGGGTTCTGGACCGCGCTCTGGCTGATGGGCGTGTGGATCACCCTCGTCGTCGGGCTTCGGGTGACCCGCGATCCGGCGGCCGGCTCGGCGCGGCCGGTGAGCATCATTGTCGTCAACAGCATCGTCGCCACCGTGCTGCAGGCCGGCTTGTGCGTCGTGCTGTGGCGCACCGGACATTCCGTGGCCGGGTTGTTCGCGCTCGCCACCGCCTTCATCGGCGCGGCCTACGTGCTCCTGCAGTACTACGCCGATATCGCCCTCTTCCGTCTGCTCCTGAGCCCCTACGCCCTGGCGATGGCCTACATGGGTCTGGACGAAGCCCTGCGCGACGGACTGCGCCCGGCCGTCGCCGTGACCCTGGTCGCGGCTGTCGTCTCCATGGTCAACTTCTTCTTCCTCGCCAGGCGGATGCTGGACCGTTCGCGCAGCGCCCTGCGCGCCGCCCGCCACCAGGCCCGCGAGGGCGAGCTCGCCGCCGAGGCCGCCAACGCCGCCAAAAGCGCCTTCCTGGCCACGATGAGCCACGAGATCCGCACGCCTTTGAACGGGGTGTTGGGCATGGCCCAGGCCATGGCCGCCGACGAGCTCTCCGACGTGCAGCGTGAGCGGCTGGTGGTGATCCATCGCTCCGGCGAGGCCCTGCTCGCCATCCTCAACGACGTGCTCGATCTCTCGAAGATCGAGGCCGGCAAGCTGGAGCTCGAGGCCATCGAGTTCGACCTGGCCGACCTGGCGCAAGGCGCCTATTCGGCCTTCACCGCGCTCGCCAACAAGAAGGGGCTGTCGTTCGCCCTCGATATCGCCAAGGCCCGCGGCCGCTACATGGGCGATCCGACGCGCGTGCGGCAGATCCTCTACAACCTGATCTCCAACGCCCTGAAGTTCACCGACCATGGCGAAATCCGCGTCACCGCGGCGCGCCGCGAGACGATGCTGGAGATCGCGGTCGCGGACACCGGCGTCGGCATCTCCCCGGAGAATCTGGTCCGCCTGTTCCAGAAGTTCGACCAGCTGGACTCGTCGACCACGCGCCGCTTCGGCGGCACAGGCCTGGGGCTCGCCATCTGCCACGACCTCGCCCAGCTGATGGGCGGCGACATCGCCGTCGAGAGCAAGGTCGGGGAAGGTTCCCGTTTCCTGGTGCGCCTGCCGCTGCCCTGGGTCGGCGAAGAAAAGGGGCCGCCCGAACTCGCGCCCGCTCCGCCGCCGGAGTTGCAGCCGATGCGGCTGCGGGTGCTGGCCGCCGAGGACAACCAGGTCAATCAGCTGGTGCTCAAGACCATGCTGCACCAGCTGGGCGTCGAACCGACCGTGGTCGAGAACGGCGAGGCCGCGGTGGAGGCCTGGGCCAGCAGCGAGTGGGATATCATCCTGATGGACGTGCAGATGCCGGTGATGGACGGCCTGGCCGCCACGGCCCAGATCCGCGAGCTGGAGGCCGAGAAGGGCCGCAAGCGGACGCCGATCATCGCGCTCACCGCCAACGCCATGTCGCACCAGGTGGAGCAGTACCTGGCCGCCGGCATGGACGGCCATGTCGCCAAGCCCATCGCCGCCGCCGACCTCTTCCAGACCCTCTGCGACGTGATGCAGCAGGATGGGGCGCAGGACGGCGACGAAGCCGCTGTCGGCGCAGCCTGAGCCCTAATCCGGTTCGATCCCGCCGTGGGCGAACCAGGCCATGATCGCGCGGGCTTTCGCCGCCGACTGGGATGGCCGCGCCGCCAGACCGCCAGCCCGATTGGGATCGACGAAACCCTCGGCGATGGCCGGGTCCGCGTTGACGCGCCGCGGCCCGCGCGCTGAAGCTGCCGCGCCATGCGGCTCTTCCACTTCAGCCACGATCGCGGCATCAGCCGCTTCGAGCCGCGGCCCGTAGCGATTCCGTCCGAGCGGCCTGCGGGGCGCGAATGGCTGAACGGGCCGCTGGTCTGGGCGATCGATGAGCCGCACCAGGCCATGTACCTGTTTCCGCGCGATTGCCCCCGCATCCTCATCTGGCAGACGCCGCAGACGAAAGACGAGGATCTCGCGCCGTGGTGGGGGGAGCGTTCCGATCGTATCATCGCCCACATCGAGTGGGCCTGGTGGGAGCGGATGAGGACGGGTCGGACCTGTCGCTACGAGCTGCCGCCTGACGGTTTCGAGGATCTGCACGACGCCGGCATGTGGGTGTCGCGCGAACCGGCCGAGCCGCTCAGCATGGAGGTGATCGGGGATCTTCTCGGCGCGCTGGAGGCGATGGGCGTCGAGCTGCGGGTCATGCCTCGCCTGACGCCGCTCCAGGGGCTCTGGAATTCCAGCCTGCACTTCAGCGGCATCCGGCTGCGGAACGCGCAGGAGTGGGCATAGCGGCCGGCCAGTCCGGCTTGACGGACTCGCGTTCGCAGAGCAGCGTCACCCTACGCAACGTGGAGGCGGGGAGGCTCGCGATGCGTCGGATTACGCCGCTCCTGGTCTTCATCCTCGTCGCCGCAGGGACCGCTGCCGCCGCCGAGGACGCTGCGCTGAATGCGACCGACGTCCGCTACTTGAAGACGCTCGGACAGTCGCAGAGCGAGTTGCAGGCGAACCGACCTACGCCCGCGATGCTGCAGCGGCTGCACGAGCTCATCAACGACCCGGCCACGCAGCAGAAACCGAGGGCGCGGGCCGACGCTGTCAACCGGTTCCTCGACCACATCAACGCGCAATTCATCTGGTGCACGGACCATCCGGCCGACAAGGACTGCGAAGCCTACAAGGCCCCGGCCTCGCCGTGACCGATCAGACAGAGCGGGCAGCGTGACGCCGGAGCCCGGCGCGCCTAAATCCCGTCCATGGCCGAGGCTTTCAACGAGAAGATCATCACGGGCGACAAGCGCGACCGCTACGCCATCGTGGCCCAGGAGATCGCAGCGGTGCTGGAGGGCGAGCCGAATCTCGTGGCGCGGATGGCGACCGTGGCCTCGATGCTGGCCGCGACCTTCGAGGACCACTTCTGGACCGGCTTCTACCTGGTCGATCCCGACAAGCCGGACGAGTTGGTGGTGGGGCCTTACCAAGGCACGCTGGGCTGCCTGCGGATCGTCTTCGGCCGGGGCGTCTGCGGGACCGCGGCCGCGACCGGAGAGACGCAGATCGTCGAGGATGTCGAGGCGTTCCCGGGCCACATAGCCTGCGACGCACGCTCGAAGAGCGAGATCGTGGTCCCCGTGCGTGACCGATCCGGGCGGTTGATCGCCGTCCTCGATATCGACTCCGAACGGCCCGGCGCCTTCGACCGGGCGGACGCGGAAGGACTTGAGCGCATCCTAAAACAAGCGTTTGGTTGAGCCGTTGTCTTCCGCAACGGCGCCTTTCTAGAAGCGTCTCCGACGCGCCGGACGCGCACCCGAAGGATCAAGGAGTCTCACCATGGCCGAGGCCTACATCGTCGCCGCAACCCGCACCGCCGGCGGCCGCAAGGGCGGCCGTCTGCGCGAATGGCATCCCGCCGACCTGGGCGCGGTGGTGCTGAACGAGCTGATGGACCGCACGGGCGTCGATCCGGCCGCGGTCGAAGACGTGGTGATGGGCTGCGTGATGCAGGTGGGCCAGCAGGCGACCAACATCGCCCGCAACGCCGTTTTGGCCTCCAAGCTTCCGGAGAGCGTGCCGGGGACCTCGGTGGATCGCCAGTGCGGCTCCTCACAGCAGGCCCTGCAGTTCGCCGCCCAGGCGGTGATGAGCGGCACCATGGATGTGGTGATCGCCTCGGGCGTCGAGAGCATGACCCGCGTGCCGATGGGGCTGTCGGTGGCGCTGCCCGCCAAGGAAGGCTTCGGCCAGCCGAAGAGTCCGCGCATGGAGGAGCGCTATCCAAACATCCAGTTCAGCCAATTCATGGGCGCCGAGATGATGGCGGAGAAGTACGATCTCACCAAGGATCAGCTGGATGAGTTCGGCTACCGCTCGCACCAGCGCGCGATCGCCGCGACCCAGGCCGGCGCCTTCAAGGACGAGATCGTCGGCGTCGACGGCAAGGATGCCGAGGGCAACACCGTCCGCCACGACGTGGACGAAGGAATTCGTTTCGACGTCAGCCTGGACGGCATGAAGGGCGTGAAGCTGCTGCGTGAGGGCGGACGGATCACGGCGGCCACCTCCAGCCAGATCTGCGACGGCGCCTCGGGCGTGATGATCGTCTCCGAAAAGGCGCTGAAGGAGTTCAACCTCGAGCCCATGGCCCGCATCCACCACCTGTCGGTGATCGGCCACGACCCGGTGATCATGCTGGAGGCCCCGCTGCCCGCCACCGAGCGGGCGCTGAAGAAGGCCGGCATGAGCGTCGACGATATCGACATCTTCGAGGTCAATGAGGCCTTCGCCTCGGTGCCGGTGGCCTGGCTGCAGACGCTGGGCGCCGATCCCGACCGGCTGAACGTCAACGGCGGCGCGATCGCGCTCGGCCACCCGCTCGGCGCCTCCGGCACCAAGCTGATGACCACGCTGCTCTACGCGCTGAAGAAGCGCGGCAAGAAGTACGGCTTGCAGACCATGTGCGAAGGCGGCGGCCTGGCCAACGTCACCATCGTCGAGGCGCTGTAAGCCGTCGCCAGCATGGCGGGACGCGTCTTCCTCGTCACCGGCGCGTTCGGCGCGCTTGGCTCGGCGGTCGCCCAGGCGGCTGCCGAGCAGGGCGCCTGCGTGGCCCTCGTCGACTACGCCAAGGCGCCATCCAGCCCGACGCCAGACGGCGCGCTCGTGCTCGGCGGCGTTGACCTGACCGACGCCAACCAGGCGGGCGCGGCGATCGAGGCCGCTGCCGAGCGGTTCGGCGGGATCGACGCGCTGCTGAACATCGCCGGCGGCTTCGCCTGGGAGAAGGTCGAGGGTGGCTCGGCGGCCAGCTGGTACGACCTCTACCGGCTGAACGTGCTCACCGCCGCCAACGCCAGCCGCGCGGCGATCCCGCACCTGAAGCGCTCGGCGGCGGGACGCATCGTCAACGTCGGGGCCAACGCGGCGCTGAAGGCCGCGCTCGGCATGGGCGCGTATGCGGCCTCCAAGGCCGGCGTGCATGCGCTCACCCAATCGCTCGCCGAGGAGCTGAAGGGCGACGGCGTGACGGTGAACGCGGTGCTGCCCTCGATCATCGACACGCCCGCCAACCGGGCGGACATGCCCAAGGCCGACCACTCGGCCTGGGTCGCGCCGGCCGACCTCGCCGCGGTGATGCTGTTCCTGGCCTCCGAGGAGGCCCGCGCGGTGACGGGCGCGCTGCTGCCGGTGACCGGGCGCCTCTAGGCGCGGCCGGCCAAGCCTGATCGCCTACAACAGGGTGGGGATATGTGCGAATTACACCGCGGCTGGCGCGGTGATTTGAGTCTTGATTCACTTGAGAAAGATCAGAATAGTTCTTGTTTTGTTCAGTATAGCGCAAGAGCAGCTGGGCGCCAAGGAATAGTGCGCATCCGCGCTCCGCACGTCGCGGCTTCAGCGCCTTGGCGTGAGGTCGAGGACGGTCTCGGCGGCCGCCTCCACGGCCGGGCGGGTGTAGCGGAGCGGCACGTACTCGCCCGCGGCCCAGGGCGCGAAGAGATCGCGGTAGTGGCGGTTCGCCGGATCGCCGGACTGGCCTGGCGTGTTGACCACCGTCGAGTTGTCCCACTGGCCGACGTCGAGGACCATGCGCACCGAGGCGCCGGCGACCTGGGTGAAGAGCTCGGGGCGGTAGGTCGCCGCGCGCGGCGTCGACGCCGAGCCCGGGACCGCCACAGGCCCGACCGCCATCCCCGCGGCGGTCTCGCGATCCGCCAGCACGCCTGCCGGGTTCTGGAACTCCACCCGATGCAGCCGCCCCCAGGTCCAGGTCGACATGTCCGGGCCGAGACGCTGCTCGAGCTCCTGGACCGCGGCCCCGACCGTGGCGAGCAGCAACAGCTTGCGCCGCGGGCCGGCCTCGCCGGATTCCAGGAAGCTGATCACGGCGTCCAGGCTGCCCTGGCCGATCAGATCGCGCGCCGCCTGCGGCGCATACATCGCCGCGGCGCCCTTGCCCAGGTAGCCGGAGACCCAGACCTCATAGATCGCCGCCGGCACGCTGTCGGTCCGCTCGTCGCCGTTCCAGGCCTCCAGCAGCTCGATGGCCCTGGCCAGGTTGGAGCCGGGCTGGGCGGGCGGCGTCTGCCCCATGTCGGCGCGAAGCAGCGCCCGAAGGCGCCGGGACTCGGCGCTCACGGTGTCGGTCTGCAGGGCCATGGACTGCCGGATGGTGGCCTTGGGCTCGGCGGCGAGCACCTCCTCGATGCGGGTGATCCGCGAAGGGTCGCTCCACTCGAAGGAAACCTTGCGCTGCTCGTCGGGGTAGCCCTTGGGCAGGTTCATGGCGTTGGCGGTGGCGAACCAGCCCTTGGCGGGATTCTTGATCCAGGGCAGCTCGGCGCCCGGCAGGAAGCCCGCCCACTCGTAGCGGCCGTCGCCGGGGACCGGCATCAGCCCGTCCCAATTGGGCCGCACGGGCGTCAGCCCCGCGGCCGACCAGCCGATCACGCCCGAGCGGTCGGCATAGACCAGGTTGAGCGGCGGCGTGCCCCAGGCGTCGCGGCCGCCCTCGAAGTCGGCCCAGGACTTCGCCCGCCAGAGGCGCGAGCTCTGGAAGTAGCCCTCGGCGCCGGGCTCGTTCCAGACGGTGCGCAGGGCGAAGGCGCGATGCTTCGCCGGTTCGATCTTCAGCACCGGGCCGTGGCGGGTGTAGCGGAGCTCGACCTCGCGCGGCGCCTCGCCCTTCACCTCGATGGTCTCGCGGACCACCTTCATCGGCTCCCAGCCGTCCTTGTAGCGGTAGGCGTCGCCGTTGGTCTCGTAGACGTAGAGGTCCTCCTGATCGATCGGGAAGATGGTCAGGCCGAAGGCCACGTCGGCGTTGTGGCCGAGCGAGACGCCCGGCAGCGCCGGCTCGCCCGCGCCTTCGATCGACAGCCCCGGCGCCTCCATGTGGACGATGTAGCGGAGCGAGGGCACGCCCACCGCCCGGTGCGGATCGTTGGCCAGGATCGGCCGGCCGGTGGCGGTGCGCGAGCCGGAAATCGTCCAGTTGTTGGAGCCTTCGCCGGAAGTGGAATCGATCCGCTCGGCGAGCTGGGCGCGCGGATCGAGCGCGGCGGTCCTGCGGCCGGCGAGCGCGGCGAAGCTCACCTGTTCGGTGCCCAGGATGTAGTCGTTCAGCACGTCAGCCGGCACGTCGCAGGGGTTCAGGCCGTCGGGGACCACGAGCTTGTGCGACGTGGGCTCGATCTTCCGCCGCAGCCGGTCGGCCGCCACGCCGCCGGCGCAGACCACCTGGGCGCGGGCGACCTCGGAGGTGACGTTGCCGACCAGGGTGTGGCTGCGGATGTGGGGGATGTCGTCGGGCCGCCAGGTCTCCGGCTGGCTGGCGGTCAGCCTGAACTCGATCGGCAGCGGCTTTGCGCCCGCGCGAACCTCGGCCACGTAGGCGTTGACGCCTTCCACCCAGGCGGTCACCGCGTCCTTCGCGCCCGGCGCATAGGACGCCCACTCCCGGGCCATGTCGCCGCGGTAGAGGAGGAGCCGCGCGGCGCGATCCTGCGCGACATAGGCCGGCCCGAAGCTGGCGGAGAGCCGCCCCAGCCCCCGCTTGCGCCACAGGTCGATCTGCCAGAGCCGGTCGCGGGCGGCGTTGTAGCCCTGCAGGAAGAAGGCGTCGCGCACTGAGCCCGCATAGATGTGCGAGATCCCCCAGCGGTCGACGATGATCTGCGCGGGCTGCTGGAGCCCGGCGACGAGCCACGCCTCACGCTTGGCGGAGGCGGGGAGTTGGGCGTGGGCGGTTGAGCCGATAAGCGCGAGCGCAAGCGCCGCAAATCGTCCGATCTTCATGCTCACCACCCCCCTGCCGCCGCCATTTGACAGCGCTCAGGCGCACGTCGACAAGCATCAATCTGGAGTCATGGTCGGTCTTGACTCTTCCTCCAGATGTTCCGCTATTGTTCTACATCCTCCGCGAAGCGGCGGGAGGGGGACCACGCGCCGCAGAGCGCGTGGTGGAGGGGGCGAGCCGGAGGCAGGGGCCTTGCGACGAACATTGACCACCACACGAGCGCGGGCGCTCAGGAAGAACATGAGCGAGCCGGAGGTGATGCTCTGGAGCCGGCTGCGCGGCCGGAGCGCGGACAAGCCCACCTTTCGCCGCCAACACCCGCTCGGGCCATTCATCCTGGACTTCTACTGCCCGGCGGCGCGGCTCGCGATCGAGGTGAACGGCGCGACCCATTGGGACGAGGCTTCGCAAGCCAGAGACGCCGCACGCGACCGCTGGCGCAGGGGCGCGGGTGTTCGGATCCTGCGCATCCCGGCTTCGCACATCTATGCGGGCCTGAGCGGCGTCGCACATGGCGTCTTCCTGCGGGCGAACGAGCTGATCGTGGCCGAGCGCAAGCACGCGCGGCTCGCGGTATTGTCTCTCTGAGACACTACCCGGCTCGCCCCCTCCACCGCTCGCTCTCTGGCGAGCGGTCCCCCTCCCGCCGCTTCGCGGGGGAGGTAGAGCGAGCTTTCGAGCCCCACAGGATCCCCAGTCCGACAGGGTCTTGGATCGATCCGGCTAGGCGTGGGCTATTGAGGACGTGGGCGCCTGCCCGGCTCCGCCGTGGGGATTCCTTGTGGCTCAGCAGTCCATCACCGAAGCTCTGCGCCCGGGTCTGAGGGAGTGGTTCGAGTTCCACGTCGGGACCGGACACGATCTCGCCGATGTCAAAGCGGCGCTGGTCGCCGCCGGCTATCGCGCTGAGGACGTGGAAGGGTTCCTGCGTGAGGAATCCGCGCGGTTCGCAAAGTCCCAGCAGGGCGGGCTCTTCGATGCCGAACCCGTCGACTCCCAGGCCGAGGCGGCCGACCGTTTCTGGCGAAGGCTCGATGTCCTCGCCCCGTTCAACCGGGTCCTCCTGGTCGACCGGGTCGTGCCCATCCTGGTGAAGCATTTCGGGAGCGGGATTTTCTTTCTTCCCGAGTTCCTCTCCGACGAGGAATGCGCAGGGCTCATCGCCCAGGCCGACGGGCGCATGGAGGACTCCAAGGTCTTCGACCAGCGCAAGGGGGAGCGCGTCGTCGATCCCAGCCGATCGAGCCGCAGCGGCGTGATCCGGCGGGGGGACGGCGAGCTTGCAAGGCGCATCGAGAGCCGCATCGCCAAGCTGACGGATCTGCCCGTTGCTCTGGGCGAGAACCTACAGATCGTGCACTACACGGCCGGGGGCGAATACGTTCCGCACTTCGACTTCTTCGACCCGGAGACGCCGGCCGGAGCCGAGGCGCTCACCGGCAACAGTCAGCGGCTCCTCACCGTCATCATGTACCTGTCCGACGTCGACGGCGGCGGCTGGACGCAGTTTCCGGACCTGAAGGTCGAATTTACCCCCACGCGGGGCGCGGCCCTCCTCTTCCCCTCCCTCGACCGTCAGCGTTCGCCCCTGAGGCCCTCCCTCCACTGGGGCCGCCCGGTGATTTCGGGCGAGAAGTGGATCGCCACCAAGTGGATCCGTCTGTCACCCCAAGCATGACGGGACGCGTCCGGAAGTCCGCCTTCCCACCCATTGCTGACCTCCCGAGAGTCCGCTTACCGTCACCGCAGGGGATACGCTCGGGGGCGGCGCGATGGACATTCGCAAGCCGACGCGCAGGAGCCTGGTGGCGCTCACCGGAGCGGGCGTGGGCGCGCTCTTGGCGCTGCGGCGGGCGCGCGCCCAGCCGCCCGCGCCTGGGCCGGATCGGCTGGTGTTGCTCGGCGTGCGCGGCGGGCCGCTGGTCGACGGCTACGCCCAGACGCCGTCGGCCAGCGTGATCGTGTTCCGCGGGGCGCCGCTGGTGGTGGACGCCGGCTATGGCGTGACGCTGAAGCTGATCGAGGCCGGCATTCCGCTGCCGGCGCTGCGGCGCGTGTTCATCACCCACCACCACTCCGACCACAACCTCGAGCTCGGGCCGCTGCTCTACAACGCCTGGGCGGACGGGCTCGCCGATCCGCTCGACGTCTATGGGCCGCGGGGCCTGGCCGAGCTGCTCGCCGCCTATTGGCTGTCCAACCGGATCGACCTGGAAGCGCGCATCGGCGACGAAGGGCGGCCGGACCTCCGCAAGCTGGTCCGGTGCCACGAGTTCACGCAGGGCGAGGTGATGCGCGAGGGCGAGCTCGCGGTCTCGGCGCTGCGCAATCACCACCCGCCGCTCGCCGAGAGCTACGCCCTGAAGTTCCAGCTCGGCGGCAAGACGGTCGTGTTTTCCGGCGACACCTCCTACCTGCCGGCGCTCGCGGACTTCGCGCGCGGCGCCGACTACCTGGTGCACGAGGCGATGTTCCCCGCCGCCGTCGAACGGCTCGCGGCGCGGCGGCCCAACGCCTCGCGCCTGGCGGCGAGCATCCTGAGCCACCACACCTCGGCCGAGGATGCGGGCCGCATCGCCGCGGCGGCCGGGGTGAAGACCCTGGTGCTCAACCACTTCGTCCCGGGCGACGACGCGGCGGTGACGCCGGCCCAATGGGCGGCGGCGGCCGGCGCGCACTTCGCGGGCCAGATCGTGGTCGGGCGCCCGATGCTGTCGCTGCCGCTGTGAGCTCGGATTTGTCGGCGCCTCGCTCTAGGCCGGCTCCTTCACGGGTTCGCCCAGGGCGTCGAACGCGTTGAGGAAGGCCCGGCCCTTGGTCTCGCCGAGGGTGGCGATGACCTGGCGGCCGACCTCGACGCGGACGCGTTCGCGGGCGAGCTCTCGCTCTCTACGGCCATGCCAGTCGATCATCTGGTCCCAGAGCGGGTCGAGGATCTCGGCGCCCGGCCTGGAGCCGCCGTTCACGGTCTTCAGGGTGAAGCTGCGCAGCTCGGAGAGCGCGACGCGCAGATAGGCGACGTGGATCTGCTCGTCCTGGCGGATGCGCTCGACGATCCGCGCCGCCTGCTCGGTCGCGGCGCGGCGGTCGGCGAAGTTCGCCGGATCGCGGAACACGGCGCAACAGAAGGCGAAGAAGCTCTCGGCGCGCACCTCGATCAAGAGCACGTTCATCAGCATCTTGATAAGCGCCTCGAACCCGGGCGGCAGGTCGGGAAGCTCGCGCGCGGCCGCCTCCGGCCGGGAGATGTTCTCGGGGACCTCAGGCAGCGGGTAGGCGTCCTTGCCGAACACGGTGTCGCGCACGGCGAACCACATCTGGTCGTGGGCGCCGAGATCGGGCGTGCGGGCGTCGCCGCCGCCCTCGTCCCAGCCGTGCGCCTCGAACAACCCCTGGCCCAGATGACCGAGCGCGGTGTCGGCGACATCCTCGACCACGATGCTCTGCATGTCGGGCGCGTCGAACAGGGCGAGCTGCTTGCCGCGCGCCTCGATCACGCCGGTGACGGTGAGCGAGTTCCAGAGGAACTGGCGAAAGCCCGCCCCGAGCAGCAGCCGCTCCTGGTCGACGTTCGGATAGTTCGGCAGCTTGAGCAGGCTGGTGGTGGCGTCCAGCAGCGGCCAGCCGCGCGCCTCGAGCGCCGCGCTCCAGGCCTGAACCGCCGGCCAGCGGTTCTTCACCCGCGGCGAGACGTAGTCGCCGGCGGCGTCGAAGCCGCCGTGCAGCCGGTAACCCGCCGCCTCGTGCGGCCGCGCGAACTCGTGGCTGGCGATCAGGTCGTCCCGCCGGTAGCGCAGCTTGGCCATGGATGCTTCCTCCGCGCGGTCGAAGCCGCGACGGGGGAGCCTGACCCCAGCCCGCGCCCTCGTCAACGTGACGCAGGCGTCAGGTTCGTTCGGGTTCCCTCTTGCCAGATGGCCGAGGCGGGTCTCACCTGCCACAAGCTTTGAGAGAGAAGGCCCGGGCCATGGCTGACGACGCCGCCACCTTCGACGCCGCGCGCGCCGAAGCCTATTCGACTCCCATCGAGAAGATCGACGTCAGCGTCCAGGACCGCTTCGTGAGCAACACCATCTGGCCGTTCTTCGAGCGGTTGAGGCGCGAGGACCCGATCCACTACTGCGCCGAGAGCGAGTTCGGGCCCTATTGGTCGATCACCAAGTTCGACGACATCATCGCGGTGGAGACCAACCACCAGGTGTTCTCCTCCGAGAAGGCGATCGGCATCTTCGACCCCGTGCCGGGCGACGACTTCCAGATGCCGATGTTCATCGCCATGGACCCGCCCAAGCACGACGAGCAGCGCAAGGTGATCCAGCCGATCGTCTCGTCGGAGAACCTCGCCAACTTCGCCCCGCTGATCCGCCAGCGCGCGGCCAAGATCCTCGACGAGCTGCCGATCGGCGAGCCGTTCGACTGGGTGAACCGCGTCTCCATCGAGCTCACCACGCAGATGCTGGCGACGCTGTTCGACTTCCCGTTCGAGGACCGGCGCAAGCTCACCTACTGGTCGGACCTCGCCACCACCGACACCAACGAGCCGGAGAACTACTCCGAGGCCATCCGCGAGGTGTTCCCGGACACGGCGATGACCGTCGACCAGGGACGAGCCGAGCTGATGGCCTGCGCGTTCTATTTCAAGAACCTGTGGGACCAGCGGGTGAACGCCCCGCCGGCCAACGACCTCATCTCCATGCTGGCGCACGGCGAAGCCACCAAGGAGATGCCGCTGATGGAGTTCCTGGGCAACATCCTGCTGCTGATCGTCGGCGGCAACGACACCACCCGCAACTCGATCACCGGGGGCCTGCTCGCCTTCACCCAGAACCCCGACCAGCTCGCCAAGCTGCGCGCCAATCCGGCGCTGCTGGACAGCGCCATCCCGGAGATCATCCGCTGGCAGACGCCCGTGGCGCACATGCGCCGCACCGCCAAGGCGGACGTCCAGCTCGGCGGCAAGACCATCAAGGCCGGGGACAAGGTGGTGATGTGGTACGTCTCGGGCAACCGCGACGAGACCGCGATCGAGAACCCCGAGGCGTTCATCGTCGACCGCGAGCGGCCGCGCCATCACGTCTCGTTCGGCTTCGGCATCCATCGCTGCGTCGGCATGCGGCTGGCGGAGATGCAGCTGAAGATCGTCTGGGAGGAGATCCTGAAGCGCTTCCCGGTGATCGAGATCGTCGAGGAGCCGGTGCGGGTGAAGTCGTGCTTCCTGCGCGCCTACCGCAAGCTGATGGTGCGGATCCCGGCGCGGGCTTGAGCTGAGGCTATTTCGCGGGCGCGACGCGCCAGACGATGCCGCCGACGTCGTCAACGACCAGGAGCGCGCCGGCCTTGTCGACGGCGACGCCGACCGGGCGGCCCTGGATCTGCTGCTGGGCGTTGAGGAAGCCGGTCAGGAACACCTGGGCGGGGACCTGCGGCTTGCCGCCCTGGAACGGGACGAAGACCACGCGGTAGCCGTTGAGCGGCTTGCGGTTCCACGAGCCGTGCTGGCCCACGAAGGCGCCGCCCCGGTACTGCGTTGGGAAGGCGGCGGCCGTGTAGAACGTGAGCCCCAGCGACGCGGTGTGCGGACCGAGCGCGTAGTCCGGCGGGATCGCCTTGGCGACCAGGTCGGGCCGCGGCGGCTTGGCGCGCTTGTCGACGTGCTGGCCGTAGTAGCTGTAGGGCCAGCCGTAGAAGCCGCCGTCCTTGACGCTGGTCATGTAGTCGGGCGGCAGGTCGGGGCCGATCTCGTCGCGCTCGTTCACCGAAGTCCAGAGCTGGCCGGTGGTGGGCTCGAAGTCCATGCCGACCGGATTGCGCAGCCCCGAGGCGAACACCCGGTGGGCGCCTGAGGCGATGTCGTATTCCCAGATCGCGGCCCGGCCCTGCTCGGCGGCGACGCCGTTGTCGCCGACGTTGGAGTTGGAGCCGACCGAGGCGTAGAGCTTGGTCCCGTCGCGCGAGGCGACGATGTTCTTGGTCCAGTGGTGGTTGATCGGCCCGCCCGGCAGGTCGAGCACCTTCTCACCGGAGCCTTGGACCGAGGTCGCTCCGGGCTGGTAGGTGAATTTCACCACGCTGTCGTCGTTGGCCACGTAGAGCGCATCGCCGATCAGCGCCATGCCGAACGGCCGCTTGAGGCCCTGGGCGAAGACGTCGTTCACTTCGGCGACGCCGTCGCCGTTCGCGTCGCGCAGCAGGACGATGCGGTTGCCGCTGGGAGCCGAGGCCGCGCCCACCCGCTTCAGCACCAGCTTGGCGAGCCAGGCCTCGGGGCCGTGCAGGGTGTGGTCCTGCGGGCTGGGCGGCGTGGAGGCGGATTCCGAGACCAGCACGTCGCCGTTCGGCAGCACGTAGGCCCAGCGCGGATGATCGAGGCCCTGGGCGAAGCGGGTCACCGTGAAGCCCGGCGGCGGCTTGGGCGAAGCGCCCTTCGGCCAGCCGACCGCCTTCGGCGTATCGAACTGCGGCAGGATGCCGGTCTGCGGCTTCGGCAGAGGCGGATTGGGACCGAAGCCGGCCAGAGGGTCGGACGAGCCCGCCTTCTGGCAGCCCGCGAGGGCGAGAACCGCGGCGGCGGCGATCAGGTGGCGGCGCATGCGAGCATCCTCGACGTCTGGGCCGCGCGACCATAGCGCCGCCATGCGAAACGCCAAGTCGAACCGGCCGTGCCGGGCAACCTGCCGAGCCGCCGATCCGTTGTCTGCAAGACAGGGACGACGTGCGTCTTGGAGGACGCCGATGAAGATGATGTTCCTGGCGGTCTGCGCCGCCTTCGCGCTTTCGGCCTGCGCCGACGATTACTATGGCTACAACGGCTACAACGGTTACGGCTATCCGGGTTACGGGTCCTACGCCTCAGGATACGACCCGTACTACGCCGGCGATGTCTACTACGATGGCTTCTACGGGCCGTACTATGGCGGCTACTGGGGCGGCGACGGCTTCTTCTACTTCCGCAACCGCATCGACGCGCCGTTCATCCGCGATCGGGACCGCCATTTCCGCCACCATCATGCCGATGGCTTCCGCCGCTTCGGCGACACGCGCTTCGACCGCCACCACGACTTCGACCACGACCACCATCGCTGAGCCCTGACGCCAGGGCGCCGTTGCGGAGCGCGCCGAAACCCGCTGTGCTGGGGCGGGAGGATCGATCGCGCCCATGGACCTGACGCTGACGCCGCAGATGGCCGCCTTCCGCGACGAGGTGCGCGGCTTCCTGGAGGCCAGTCGCAACACCTACGAGAACGGCCAGCCGAGGAACGCCCGCGACTGGCAGGCGAAACTGATCGAAGCCGGCTACGCGGCGCGCACCATCCCGCGCCAGTACGGCGGCTTCGGCGCGGAGCCCGACGTGCTGAAGGCGCGGATCATCGCCGAGGAATTCATCCGCGCCAACGCCCCGCGCGGCATGGCCGGCCAGGGCATCTCCATGCTGGTGCCGACCCTGCTCGAGGTGGGCTCGGAGGAGCAGAAGCGGCGCTGGATCGCCCCCACTCTGCGCGGCGAGATCATCTGGTGCCAGGGCTACTCCGAACCGGGCGCTGGCTCGGACCTCGCTTCGCTCTCGACCAAGGCGGTGGAGGACGGCGCGGACTTCGTGATCTCGGGTTCGAAGATCTGGACCAGCACGGCCCACCTCGCGCAGATGATGTTCTGCCTGGTGCGCACCGAGCCGCGGGCCGCCAAGCACGAGGGCATCAGCTATGTGCTGATCCCGATGGATACGCCCGGCATCGAGGTCCGGCCGCTGAAGACCATGACCGGCCAGGCCGAGTTCAACGAGGTGTTCTTCACCGACGTGCGCGTGCCGCAGGCCAACGTGGTGGGCGGGCGGGGGCGCGGCTGGTTCGTGGCCAACACGACGCTCAGGCACGAGCGCGGCATGCTGGGCGATCCGAACGCCACGGAAGCCCGCCTGGGACAGCTGATCGAGCTGATGAAGACCGAGAGCGTCGGCGGCGAGCGGATCATCGACAACCCGATCTTCCGCGACCGGCTGATGCAGCTGCAGGCGCGGGTCTATTCGATGAAGTTCAACGGCCTCAGGCTCCTGACCAGCGCGGTCACCGGCGAGTCCACGGGGCTGGCGGGCCTCGTCGTCAAGCTGCAGGGCTGCGAGCTCAACCACCAGATCGCGGCGCTGGCGATCGATGCGCTGGGCGAGCTCGGCATCCTCTACCATGACGGCCCGCACCTGCGGGCCAAGGGCAATTGGCAGCGGAGCTACATGTTCGACCTGGGGCTGATCATCGGCGGCGGCACGGCGCAGATCCAGAAGAACATCATCTCCGAGCGCGGGCTCGGGCTGCCGCGCGAACCCAGCCCGGCGAAGGTCTGAGCCATGCGGTTCGCGCTCTCCGAAGACCAGAAGATGCTGGCCGACAGCGTGGCGAACGCGCTGGCGGACCTGTCCCCGCTGGAGCGCGTGCGCCGCTTCGCCGACGCCGGCGAAGACACTGCGCCGGACCTCTGGGCGGGCCTGGCCGAGCTCGGCGTGCCGGGGATCCTGATCCCGGAGGAGCACGGCGGGCTGGGGCTCGGGCTGCTGGAGGCGGCGCTGGCGGCCGAGGCGCTGGGCGCGGCGGTCGCGCCGACGCCGTTCCTGGGTTCGGCGGTGCTGGCTCCGCTGGCGCTCACCCTGGCGGGCTCCGACGCACAGAAGGCCAAGTGGCTGCCGAAGCTCGCGGCGGGCGAGATCAGCGCGGGCGCAGCGATCGCCGAGGCCGTCGCCGGCGGGCGGGACGGCGCCGGCGTCGAGGCCAGGGCCGGCAAGCTCTCCGGAAAGGCGCTTTTCGTGCTGGACGGAATGACGGCCGACCTCCTGGTCGTGGCCGACGCCAAGGGCGGCCTGCACCTGGTGGAGACGCCGCCCGCGGCCCAGAGGATGGATTCCATCGATGCGACGCGGCGGCTCGCCGAGGTGGCGTTCAAGGACACCCTCGCTCAGCCGCTGGCCTCCAACCAGGCGCTGGAGCGCTTGCGCGACGCCGCCTGGGTGATCCTGGCGGCCGAGACCTTGGGGGCCGCCCAGACCATGCTCGACAAGGCGGTGGCCTATGCGAAGGAGCGGCGCCAGTTCGGCCGCGTGATCGGCTCGTTCCAGGCGGTGAAGCACCTGTGCGCCGAGATGGCGGCCGAGATCGAGCCGGCCCGCGCCCTCGTCTGGTATGCGGCCTACGCCTTCGACCATGCGCCGGAGGAGGCCACGGTGATGGCGGCCCACGCCAAGGCCCACCTCTCCGAGATCGGCCGTTTCGTGGCCCGCACCGCCACCGAGGTGCACGGCGGGATCGGCATGACCGACCTCCTGGGCCTGCACTACTGGTTCAAGCGGATCGGCCAGAACCGCCAGCTGCTCGGCGGCCCGGAGAAGGTCCGCGAGTACGCCGCCCGCGCCCAGGGGCTGGTGAGCGCCTAGGAGGCCGGCGATGTACCGATACTGGACGCTCGCCGACAAGCCCGTGCCGCCGTGGCCGCAGCCGGACACCTTCGAGGTCCGCGAGGCGGAGCTGCCGAAGCCGGCGCAGGGCCAAGCGCTGACCCGCACGATCTACGTCTCCCTCGATCCCTACCAGTGGGGCTACAAGCGCCGCGGCGTCGACAAGCCCGGCCTGGCCTGCCATGCGCGCACGGTCGCGCAGGTGGTGGAGAGCCGGATGGAGGGCTATGCGCCGGGCGACTTCGTGTTCAACACCAATGGCTGGGCCGAGTACGGGCTGATGGGCGAAGGCGTGCCGCGGCCCGGCTACATGGTCCCGCGCAAGCTCGATCCGGCGCTCGGGCGCATCTCCTATGCGGTGGGCGTGCTGGGCATGCTTGGGCTCACCGCCTACGCCGGCATGCTCCTGATGGGCGATCCCAAGGCGGGCGAGACGGCGGTGGTCTCGGCGGCGTCCGGCGGCGTCGGCCAGATCGCGGGCCAGCTCGCCAAGCTGCGCGGCGCGCGCGCGGTGGGGATCGCCGGCCGCGAGGAGAAGGTCCGCTTCGTGACCGACGAGCTCGGCTTCGACGCCTGCGTCTCGCACTTGGACCCGGACCTGCCCCGGGCGCTGGGGGCGGCTTGCCCGGACGGCGTCGACGTCTATTTCGAGAACGTCGGCGGCGCGGTGTTCGAGGCCGTGCTGCCGCTGTTCAACCCCGGCGGACGGATGACCATCTGCGGGCTGATCGCCCACTACGGCGATGCGCCGGGCCGCGACGCCCGCGGCGAGCTGATGGCCCGCGGCGAGCCGGTCTTCAGGGCCCGCAACGTCACCGTCCGCGACCTGTTCGTGGGCGACTTCGTGGCCGAGCACCAGGACGAGTGCCTGCGGCGGATGGCCGAGTGGGTGGCGGCCGGCAAGGTCAAGTACCTGGAGGACATCCGCCACGGCTTCGAGACGGTTCCCGCGGCCTTCGCCGAGATGCTCAGCGGCGGCAACTTCGGCAAGATGCTGGTCCAGGTGGGCGAGGACCCGACGCTGTGAGCCGCCGTCGCGGGCCGCCGGACGCTACTTCAGCGGGCGGATCTTCAGGTCCCTGAACCACACCTCGTCGCCATGGTTCTGCAAGGCGATGTGGCCGCTGGCGGCGGAGGCGAACTGCGGCCACTGGGCGAACTTGGAGGCCGCGACCCTGGCCTTGAAGTCGGGCGAGCCCAGGTCGTACTCGACCACCTTCGCGCCGTTCAGCCAATGCTCGACGTGATTGCGGCGGACCACGATGCGGCCCTGGTTCCACTCGCCGGGCGGCTTGGTCATGTCCCTGGCCGGCGCATAGAGCGCGAACAGCGACGCGGCCTGCTGCCTGGGTTCCTCGCCATGGGCGTTGTCGAGGATCTGGTACTCGGGGCCGGACTCGTAGGTCTCATCGCCCGCTTCGATGACATGGTACATGACCCCGGAATTGCCGAGCTTGGAGATCTTCCACTGGAAGCTGAGCTCGAAGTCGCCGAACCGGTCCTTGCTGATCACGTCCCTGGAGGTCTTCGGATCGGGGCCGAGCGCGCCATCGACGACGCGCCAGCCGGGATCCGGCGCAGGCGCCTTGAAGCCCCGCCAACCGGCGAGCGTGCGGCCGTCGAACAGCAGTCGCCAGCCGGCCGTCTTCTCCTTGGGCGTCAGGGTGTTGGGCGCGGCCATGGCGGCTCCGCTGAATGTCAGGGCGAGGACCAGTCCGAAGATCGCGGGCTTCATGCAGTCATCCTAAAGGCCGAGCTTGGCGAGTTCGCGCTCGAGGTGAGCCAGCACCGCGGCGGACGGGCCGGGATCGCGGGCCCTGGCGACATTGCCGATGTAGCCGATGTCCTTGAAGCCTGCGGGCGTCGTGTAATAGGCGCCGATCACCAGCCGGCGAACGCGCCGGAAGAACGCCAGGTCGGCCCCCTTGGCGGCCGCCATCGGGCCGATCAGCGCCGTCCGCTCGGCGGCCGAGAGCGCGGCGATCGCCTTGCCGTGCAGCCGCTGGGACCGGGACGCCAGCCGGTCGAGACCCGAGAGGATCAGCGGCCGGTCCTTGCGCTGGTCCGGATAGGGCGCGCTCACCCATTCGTTGAGGAAATCGGGCACGCCCAGAGCCCGCGCCGAGGGCGCCGCAGCGGCGGCCGGCAGGATGTGGTCGCAGACCGCCGCCGCCGTGTCGAGCTGCGCCCGGGTCATGATCCGCGGCCAGGGCGCGGGCGCAGGCTTCACCAGATCCGGGTCGGTCCCGTAGCCCTTCGCCTCGACGGCAGGCTGGCCGCCGAATTTGCGCCCGTAGACGACCACGCCGGCGCCGACCGCGGCGGCGGCCCCCACCACGCCCACCCAGGCCAGGGCGGTGCGACGGTCGATCCTGGAGACGTAGGGCCGCGGCGCCTCGGGCTCGGGCGGCGGATCGGTCGGCAGCGGCTGGCTCATAGGGCCCCCTGCTTGGCGAGCGTGGCGAGGTGGTCGCTGGAGCGCCAGGCCAGCGCCAAGATGGACAAGGTCGGGTTCTTGTCAGGGCTGGAGACCAGCACCGCCCCGTCGGTGACGAACAGGTTGGGCACGGCCCAGCTCTGGCCGAACGCGTTGACCACGGAGTCCGTCTCGCGCGCGCCCATGCGGGCGGTGCCGACCTCGTGGATCATCTCGCCGCCTTTGGAGATCGCCTTGGCGCCGTCGGTCTGGACCTTGCCCAGCGGCTTGCCGCCCAGCTTGTCGATCACCGCCAGGAAGGTCTCGACCATGTGCCCGGCCTGACGGGTCTCGCTCTCGCCCCACTTCCAGTGGAAGCGCAGGACCGGCACGCCCCACTTGTCGGTCACCTTCGGATCGAGCTCGCAGTAGCAGTCGTCGTTGGGGATCATCTCGCCGCGACCGTCGAAGCCGATCACGCTGCCGAACCGGCGGCGCAGGTTGGCCCGCAACTCGTCGCCGACGCTGAGGTCGTCGGAATCGAGCACGCCGGCGAGCGGCATCGACGGCATCCGCCGGCCGCCGCCGATCTCGATGTGGTAGCCGCGCGGGAAGCCGAGCTCCTTCTGCCGATCGTAGCCCCACCAGGGGACGTAGGTGTGCTGGGTGCCCTGGCCGTCGTCGTTGGTGGGCGGCAGGCCCTCCATCGCCGGAAACTGGCCGGCCACGGTGAGCCCGACGCTGTCCATCAGGTAGCGGCCGACCATGCCGTGGGTGTTGGCGAGCCCGTCGGGGAACCGGGAGCTCTTGGAGTTCAGGAGGATGCGGGCGGTCTCGCCGGAGCCGGCCGCCAGCACCACCGCGCGGGCGCTGGCCGAGTGGTGCTCGCCGGTCTTGCGGTCGACGAAGGCGACGCCGCTGGCCTTGCCAGCCTTGTCCAGCTCCACCTCGTAGACCAGGGACTTGGGCCGGATCGTCAGGTTGCCGGTCGCCATGGCCGGAGGCAGCAGCACGGTCGTGGACTGGAAGTTGGCGCCGATAGCACAGCCGCGGCCGCAGGGCGTGGCGAAGAGGCAGGTGTTGCGCCCGGCCATGTGGCCGGTGACCACCGCCCCGTGCATCGGGATCACCGGGATGCCCATAGCCTTGAAGGCGCGCGCGTAGAACACCTCGAAGGCGCGCGGCGGGGCGCT
This sequence comes from Phenylobacterium sp., assembly GCF_025934275.1. GTDB lineage: Bacteria > Pseudomonadota > Alphaproteobacteria > Caulobacterales > Caulobacteraceae > Phenylobacterium. The sequence continues at coordinate 16,253 of NZ_JAICYI010000017.1, read as the reverse complement.
TTCCATGAGGCAGCCTTCCGGCGAATCCGGCGTGTTGGTGAGGCCGCGGGGCGGCGCGGCCCCGGAGACCCCGATCAGCCGCTCGGTCTTGTCGTACCAGGGCGCGAGGTCGTCGTAGGTGATCGGCCAGTCGTAGCCCAGGCCGTCGCGGCTGCGCGGCTTGAAGTCGAGCGGGCCGAACCTGAGCGCGATGCGGCCCCAGTGGTTGGTGCGCCCGCCCAGCATCCTGGGCCGCCACCAGACGAAGGGCTCCGAGCCCTCGGCCACGGTGTAGGGCTCGTTCGGCACCTGCCAGCCGCCGTCGACGGTCGCGTCGTAGAAGCCGAACGGCTTGTCGGGCGTGCCCTCCCCACGCAGCGGCGCCTCGGCGTTGGTGTTGAACATCGGCGTCTCGGTGACCGGGTCGTAGTGGCGCCCGGCCTCGAGCAGCAGCACCTTCAGGCCCGCGTGCGTCAGGTGGTAGGCGCTCATGCCGCCCCCCGCGCCGGAGCCGACGATGATCACGTCATAGGGCTCGGCCGCCATGGCTCAGGCCTCCATCGGCGCGCGCGCCGGCGCGGGCACGTAGGTTTCAAGCGAGGGATCGGGCAGCCGCACGAGGCCGCCGGTCTCGGCGGACTTGTAGAGCGCCATGATGATCCTGGTGACCTCCACCCCGTCGGCGAAGGTCTCGATCGGCGTGCGGCCATGGCGGAAGGCCTCGACCATGTGGCGGTCCTCGCCGATGTAGCCGTAGATCGCCGCCTCGTCCTCGACGATCGGCATCAGGCCCTGCTCGGCGTTCTGCTTCTCCACGAGGTCCTCGCCCTGGCCGCCGGCGATGGCGCGGGAGAGGAAGACCTTGAGGCCGGGATTGAGCGAGGAGAACTCCATCGCGTACTCGGGCCCCAGCAGCGCCAGGTCGATGCGCAGGCCGGGCCCGACGTAGGACCAGGAGGTGGATGCCTCGACGATCAGCTCCTGGCCGGCGGCGTCCTCGAGGGTGACGGTGGCGCGGGCGAAGTCCTCGACCGGAAAGCGGGCCATCTCCACGCCCTTGAAGTCGCGGGCCAGGGACTTGGCGTAGCGGTCTTGCGTCCACTTCAGGTGGGCGACCGAGCCCTGGACGGCCTTGACGATCAGCGAGTCGCGCGGCGCGCCGGGCTCGGTGAGCAGGAAGCGGCCGACCTCCACCGAGTGGCACATCATGTCGCTCATCACGCCGCCGCCCTGGCGCGCGCCTTGCCAGAACCAGGGCTCGTGCGGGCCGGAGTGCTCCTCGGCGGCGCGGGCGAGATAGGGGCGCCCGGCCAGGGGCGCCGCACGGCGCCAGACGATCTCCTTGCCGCGCTCGACGGCGGTGGAGAACACCTGGTTCTCCAGATAGCCATGAGCGAGGCCGGCGTCCTCGGCGAGCGCCAGCACCTCGCGCGCCTCGCCGAGCGTGCGCCCGAGCGGCTTCTCGCAGGCGACGGCCCGCACCTTCGAGCGGCCCGACTTCACCGCGCCGTGCAGCGCCCGCATCACCTCCAGCCGCCGATCGTTGGGCGCGAGCAGCCAGATGGCGTCGACGTCGGGCGCGCCCAACAGGGCCTCCAGGCTGGCGTGGGTCGTGCAGGGGCCGAGCTCGGCGGCGTCGGCGGCGGCCGCCAGCGCCTCGCGATTGGCCGGCGTCGGGCTGTAGATCCCGGTGATCTGGGCGTGGCGGACGCTCTGGAAGGCTCTCAGATGGAACTTCGCGATGAAGCCCGAGCCCACGAAACCGATGCGAAGCGCGGGCGGGCTCATTCGGCGGCGGGCGCCAGCCGGGCCTTGGCGACCTGGGCGCGGTAGCCGCCGGCCCGCCGGTCGCTCAGCACCACCACGCCGAAGATCAGGCTGACCAGGAAGGCGAACGGCACGAGGTAGCGGAAGGAGAGCAGCCCCGAGTGGTTCTCGCCCGCGTCCAGCATCGGCTGGGCGACATTGGCCGCCTCGGGACCCGCCTCGCCGGCCGCGGCGCGGCGCAGGAGGTCGCCGGTGGCGCCGGCGGGCAGCGGTCCCGGCGCCGCGGCCACGGTGCGGGCGTCGGCGATCAGCGTCGGCGCCTTGCCGGAGGGCGCGGCGAGAAGCTGGCCCGCCAGCTGAACCACCGCCGGCTTGGAAAGCGCATCGGGCAGGTGGTCGTCGGCGATCCGGCCGAGCAGGGGCGTGGTGACGACGCCCACCGCCAGCGAGCCCGCCGCCGCCATCAGGCCGAGCCCCAGCGCGCCGGTGCGCGGCGTCCGCTCGGCCACGAAGCCCATCATGGTCGGCCAGACGATGGCTATGCCGATCGCGAACACCAGCGCGGTGATCAGGGTGGCGGCGAGCCCGGTCGCATAGCTGAGCCCGAGGAGGCCCAGGCCGACGGTGAGCGTCGAGACCATCAGCACCACCGGCGGCGAGACGCGGCTGAGGATGGCGTGCGCATTGGCGCGGGTCACCGCCATGACGCCGTTGATCATCACCAGCACCAGGATGCCGGGCAGGCCGCCCGCCTGCAGCACCGCCGGGATCCAGCGGTTGGGCCCGAGCTCCAGGCTCATGGTCACGGTCATCAGCGCCAGGAAGGCCCAGAGCAGCGGCGAGGCGGCCACCGCCTTGAAGCTGTCGGAGACCTTGTGGCCGGCGGCGGCGACCTCGGTCGGCGGGAACTTCTCGCGCAGGAAGATCACGCCGTAGAGCGCCGCGGGGACGAGGATCATCAAGAGCTTGGCGCGCCAGTCGATGTGCGCGAGGTCGATGCCCCAGGCGACCAGCCCGCCCAGCGCGACCCCGCCCGGGAACCACAGGTGCATGCGGTTCAGCATCCCGGCCTTGCGGTCGGGGAACAGGGTGGCGGTCAGCGGATTGCACACCGCCTCGATGACGCCGTTGGCGATGGCGAGCACGAGCGCGCCAGCGAACAGCATCGAGAAGCCCGGGGCGAAGATGAACAGCGCGACCCCCGCCACGTGCCCCGCCAGCGCCAGGCGCATCAGGTTGCGCATGCCGACGAGGTCGCAGAGCGGCGAGAACGAGACCTGGCTGATCGCCATGCCCCATAGGCCTGCGCCGCCGATCAGCCCGACCTGGGCGTTGTCGAGCAGGAACTCGCTCTTCAGCTGATACATCACCGCCGAGAGCGCGGCGAAGCTGAACGCCAGCGCCGTGATGGCTGCGCAGCTGCCCGCGAAAAGACGCGCCGGTCGGATGTCGGACGCCGCCATGCGACCTCCCCTTCGCATGTGACAGACGCCGCGACCGTGGCGCCATACGGCCAACCTGTCGAGGGAGCTTCGCCGCGCTCAGCGCTTCGCGCGCCCGGCGGGCACGGCGGCGGGCTCGACGTCGGTCTTGTCGGCGACGTCGGGACCGGTCAGCGGCCTTGCAGCTTCTGAACGCAGGCGCGAAGCAGCTGCGCACGCTCGGTCGAGAGCCCCGGCGTCTTCAGCTCATCGAGCGCGCCTTCCAGGGGCCAGCCGAGATGGCGCGTCCCCAGGCTCCAGATCTCCGCCCGCACTTCAGCCTCGGTGACCGAGCTCCGCAGGAACCAGGACAGGACGCTCACCGGGACCCTGGCTTGCGGCCCGCCGGCGGGCTCGATCCCTTTGCGCCGCTGCCCGCGATCTCAACGAACGAGCGCGGGTTGGACGTCGCCTTCGGTTTGGCCTGCTTGGGCTTTCGGGTTTCGCGATTCGATCTCTTCTGACCCTTGGCCATCGGCTGTCTCCTCTTGGGCCGCGCGGGGCTCGTTGGATTTCGACGAGGCGATTGCCTGTCGCTGGTGAGCGGTCGCGCTTATCCGATCTTCCACCGAGGCGAGGCCCCGCCAGACCGAGGCGGCCTGTTCATGCTTTGCGCGCACCAGAACGAGCCGGCTCGCCCGAGCCAGCCCGGTCTCCGTGAGAGCCTTCGCACGATAGTCGTCGGCCCTGAGTTCGCTTTTCAGCATGCCTGTCATTGATCTCCGCTGAGGGGTTTCGAGGGGCGTGGCCGCCGCCGCCGCCGGACGCGCGAGCGGCGCGGCTGGCGTGGCGGACGAAGGCGCTGCGAAGTGCGTGGCCATCGCGGTCTCTGGAGCGCGCCACGTCGAGGATGATCGACCGCCTGGCTTGGCGGCACACGATCGACGGCGCCGGTTATAGATAAGACGCGCCGCCGAAATAGCCAGAGGGCCGGGCGATGCACCGAACAACGCGCGCCAAGCCGTAATTTGCGAAGCAAGCGAAGGCTGGTGGGCCCGGCAGGACTCGAACCTGCAACCAGACCGTTATGAGCGGCCGGCTCTAACCATTGAGCTACGGGCCCCGCAGCGTCGGCGCTCGCGCGGTTAGCATGCGCCGGGGGCAGGCTTAAAGCTTGTGTTCAGGCGCGGCTTGCGACCCTCTCGGCCAAACTTTCCAAGGAGACCTCCATGAGGGCCATGATCTGCGCGGGCGCAACCGGCCTGCTGCTCGCCGCCGCCGCGCCCCCGGCGCTCGCCCAGCCCGCCGGCGCCGAGGCCGAGGCGATGTTCCGCACCACGACGCTCAGCCTCTCGGCCGAGGGAGAGGCGAAGGTCGCGCCGGACCTGGCGCGGATCAGCCTGGGGGTGACCAACCAGGCGGCGACCGCGGCCGAGGCGGTGCGGGCCAACGCAGGCCAGATGGGCCGGGTCGTGGCGGCGCTGCGCAGCGCCGGCGTCGGCGAGCGCGACATCCGCACGGCGCAACTGTCGATCAACCCGCAATATGCCTACGAGCAGGGCTCGCCGCCGCGGCTCACCGGCTATCAGGCCACGAACCAGGTGACCGTCACGGCCCGCGACCTCGGCAAGCTGGGGGCGATCCTGGATGCGGCGGTGGCGGCCGGCGCCAATGCGGCGGGCGGGGCGAGCTTCGACCTGGCCGACCGCCGGCCGGTGGAGGATGAAGCGCGGCTGGCGGCGGTGAAGGCCCTGCAGGCGAAGGCCGAGCTTTATGCGCGAGCCACCGGCTATCGCATCGTGCGGCTGGTCAGCCTGGGCGAAGGCGCGGCCTACGGCGGTCCGCCGCCGCCCGTGCCGATGGCGCGGAGCCTGGCCGAGGGCGTCCCCGTGACGCCGGTCTCGCCGGGCGAGATGACGATCCAGGAGACCGTGACCGGGCTGTTCGAGCTCGGCCGCTGAGCCGCCGTTAGAGGCCGACGTCCTTGAAGCGGCCCTCCAGGCGGTCGGCCATCATCATGCCCGGGAAGCTGCGCTTGCCCTCCATCACCGCGGCGTAGACCAGGCCCTTGCCGGGGATCGGCCCCGACGCCCAGCCGACGCCGCGCGAGGCGTCGGCGCTCGAATAGCAGCTCAGCCGCCGCGGCTTGCCGTCCTTGCGGGTGGCCTCCAGCAGGTCCCTGACCGTGCGCGACCCCGGGCCGTCGCAGGACGGCAGGGTGCGGGCGCAGATGGTGGCGGTGTTGTAGCGGTAGACGACCTTGCCGCTCGCCTGCTCGGCGATCAGCACGCAGGTCGCCGGATCGCCGATCGCCCCGGAGACCGCGTCATCGAGCTTGTCCTTGTCGACGCCCTTCGGCGCGCCGGGCGAGCATGCCGCCAGCGCCACGGCCGCCAGCCCCATCGCCAGGGACCAGCGCATCACGCCGCCTGCTTGATCTGGTTGCCGTCGCCGAGCAGCACGACGCTCGGCGCGTAGTTGCGGGCCTCCTCGGCCGGCATCATCGCGTAGGTGACGATGATCACCTTGTCGCCCTTCTGGACCAGCCGGGACGCCGCGCCGTTGACGCCGATCGCCCTGGAGCCGCGCGGCGCCTCGATCGCATAGTCGTGAAGCGGGCGCCGGTGGTGACGTTGAGCACGTCCACCTGCTCGTGCGGCAGAATGCCGGAGGCCTCCAGGAGGTCGCGGTCGATGGCGATGGAGCCTTCGTAGTCGAGGTCCGCCTGGGTCACCGTGGCCCGGTGCAGCTTGGCCTTGAGCAGAGTGACGAACATCGAGCGTGGACCCTCCGGACGCCGCCCCTGGGCCGCCGCGCGCGGATATACGCACGTCGGGGCGCCTGTTCAACGCCGGCGGCGAAACCATCCGCCGCGCCGCCGGTTGGGGCGCACAAGGGGGCCCAATCGGAGGCGCGTCATGCCCGAGCATTCCGGCGAAGCCATCACCATCATGAAGGTCGATCCGATCCTGGAGACGGGGGTGGTCGTGACCTGTCCGGCGCAAGGCCCGGACGGCCGCCTGGCCGACAAGCACTCGGCCTACCACGACAACATCTCCCCGCCCCTGCAGTGGACCGACGTGCCGGACGTGAAGGCCTGGGCGGTGGTCGTGGAGGACCCTGACGCGCCGCGCGAGCAGCCGTTCCTGCACTGGATGATCTGGAACATCGAAGGCGGGATCACCGCCCTGCCGCAGGGCGTCGTCAACGCCGCGCGCCCGGTCACGCCGCAGGCGGCGATCCAGGGCAAGAACGACAACGGCTCCTACGGCTGGTTCGGTCCCAAGCCGCCGCCCGGGCATGGGCTGCACCACTACTACTTCCAGGTCTTCGCCCTCGACGATTTCCTGCCGATGGACGAGGACACGCGATTGGACGAGCTGCTGAACGCCTTGAAGGGCCACACGATCGCGAAAGGCGAGATGGTCGCCACCTACGAGGCGCCGACCCGCCAGTAGCGAGCGCTTGACGAGCCGCCGTCAGCTTGCGCAATGCCAGGTGAACGCCGGCAAGGCGCAACCCGGGAGCAACGCGGCGATGTACGGCGACGAGCAGGCGGGCGGCTTTTCGGCCGAGAAACTGGCGCAGATCCCGCCGGCGCTGCAGGGCGTCGTGGACGCGGGCGACCTTTCCGGGTTCGTGACCCTGATCTGGCGCAAGGGCGAGATCGCGCAGGTGAACGTCCTGGGCCAGCGCGACATCGCGGCCGAGGCGCCGATGACACGCGACACCCTGTTCCGCATCGCCTCCATGACCAAGCCGGTGACCTCCGTCGCGGCCCTGATGCTGATGGAGGAAGGCAAGCTGCGCCTGGAGGACCCGGTGAGCCGGTGGTTGCCGGAGCTCGCCGACATGCAGGTGCTCGAGGAGCCCACGGGGCCGCTCAACAAGACCTATCCGGCCCCGCGGGAGATCACCGTCGAGGACCTGATGACCCATCGGGCGGGCCTGGCCTACGGCTTCACCTCGATCGGCCCGATCGCCCACGCCCACGAGGCGCGGCTGGGCTCGCCGCTGGTGGGCCGCATGACCCCCGACGACTGGCTGAAGGCGCTGGGCTCGCTGCCGCTCAGCTATCCGCCGGGCGAGCGCTTCCACTACAGCCATGCGACCGACGTGCTGGGGTTCCTGGCCGCCAGGATCGAGGGCAAGCCGCTGGGCGAGGTGCTGCGGGCGCGGATCTTCGAGCCGCTGGGCATGGTCGACACCGACTTCTGGCAGCCGGAGGAGAAACGCGGCCGCATGGCGAAGCTCTACAGGGCCCCGCCGGAGGGCGGCCCCCTGGAGGATGTCTCGCTGCCGATGGGCGAGACGCGCCCCGCCTTCGAAGGCGGCGGCGGCGGGCTGATTTCCACTGCCGACGACTACCTGACGTTCGCCCGCATGCTGCTCGGCAAGGGCGAGGTGGACGGCGTGCGGCTGTTGAAGCCCGAGACGGTCGAGCTGATGGCCGCCAACCGGCTCACCCCGGCCCAGCGGGCGATCCCGTTCATGGGCCTGCCGTTCTGGGCGGCGCAGGGCTTCGGGCTCGGCCTCTCGACCATCATGGAGCCGGAAAAGCTCGAGTTCATGGGCGCCGGCTCGAAGGGCAGCTTCGGCTGGCCGGGCGCCTTCGGCACCTGGTGGCAGGCCGACCCCGTCCAGGACATGGTGATGATCTACCTGATCCAGAACTCCATGCCGCTGAGGCCCGAGGCGGCCTCGCAGCTCGCCACCGGACAGCGCATGGGCGGCCGCGCGGCCCTGCCGATCTTCCAGAAGCTGACCTACGCCGCGCTCGGCGAATAACCCCGCGGCGAGGCGCCGGCTGACGGGCTAGCCGCCCGCGGGGCGCTGGCGCGGGGCGACGCACATCGGCTGGCCCCGGAAGGTGGCGCCCACGATGCTGCCGTGCCGGATGGCCGCAAGGCGGGCCCGCTCGAGGGCGGCGCTGTCGGCCGGCGGGCTCACCCCATCAGGGCAGACCGAGGCCATCACCCGCTGCCCGCCCGACAGGCACTGGCAGATGTCGTACGACTGGTTGATCCGGCTGGCGTCGGCGCGGCAGCGCACGGGCAGGGTCCGCCCGGCGACGTCGACGCAGATGACGGCGGTCGACGGCGGGTTTCCGGTCACGGGCTGAGCGGCCGCGGCGCCGGCGAAGACGCCGACCGCCAGGCCCAGGAGCGCGGTGCTGATGCGCATGGTTGGTCTCCTCGCGTCCCTCTCGCCGCCAGATTAGCGCACCGCGGCGAATGACGCTGCATCGCAATCACAGGATGAACCGGCCGTTCACCACGCTTGCTCGCCGGGGCTTAACCGCGTCGGCCTAAGCTGGCGGCCGAAAGCGAGGGTCCCATGGATCCGATCACGGTCGCCCGCTACGGCATGTTCGCCGCCGAGCAGCGCTTCGCGGCTTCGGCCGCGCGCACCGCCCGCATGGGCGAGGATCCGAGCGTGGACCCGGCGCAGGAGATGGTCGAGCAGATCCAGGCCAAGCAGCAGTTCACCGCCAACCTCAATGTGGTGAAGTTCGCCGACGACATGTGGCGTTCGCTGCTCGAGATCCAGAAACGGCGCTGATCACTCGAAGGCGATCCAGCGGCCTGCGGCCGCGCCGGTGACCCAAACCAGGATGGTCGACCACGCGATCAGCTTGGCGAGCGCCGGCGTCGCCTTGTTCCGCGAGGCCATGAACGTCTGCGCCGCGGCCGCGGCGGCGATCCAGACCACGTAGATCCAGGTGAAGACCTTGTTGGCCGGGTCCAGGTGCTTCAGGTCGAACGGGTCGGCGTAGGTCACGTGCGTGACCCACTGGTGGACCGCGAAGATCACCAGCAGGCCGATCAGGAAGATCCACCGAAGCCGCCCCTGGGCCGCGATCAGCACGATCAGGGCCGCGGCGAAGATCACGTGGTAGAGGCCGACGTTGACCAGCGTGCCGGTGGCGAAGATCACCAGGCCCGCCAGCCAGATCAGCCCGCCCAGGATGAACCACAGCCTGGCGGAGACCGGCACCGCCCCGTCGGCGCGCGCCACCGGCCGGCTCGCGCCGTAGGTCAGGATGACGCCGCCCAAGAGGGCGCACATCTTCACCACGAAGGCCGTGGAGTCGTAGAGCTTCTCGGCGTTGGCCATGCCGATCAGGATGCCGGAGACGACGATGCCGATGACGCCGACATCCTGCCATCGCCGCAGGTTGCGGTAGACCTCCGAGGGCGACTCCTCGGTGATGCCGCGCCCGAGCAGGCGCAGGTTCATCAGGATCGCCGTGCCGCCCAGCAGCGTGAGCGAGAGGATGTGCAGCACCTCCCAGTTCGCATACTGCGGCTTGATGATATAGGCCGGCCAGACGTTGACCAGGTTCATGACCCAGGGCCGAAGCGCCGGAAAGAACAGCTCGAAATTGATCTTGGTCATGACTGGGCGCCCTTGATCGCGGTCTCGGCGGTCTTCTCGTAGGCGCCCTTCTCGGAGGTCTTGCAGTCCTGCAGCACGTTGGCCCAGTGGGGGACCGGCTTGCCGCACTGGAACCAGTCGTAGGGGATGAAGCGGCCCAACCCGATCACCAGGATCCAGGAGACCAGCGAGACGATCGCCGAGATCCGCGCCGGTCCGGGCGGGGTCGGATGGTTGTCCCAGGCCGATTGCCCGCGCTGAACCTGCGAGTGGAACACCGCGATGTTGATCATCGCCAGGACGAGGAAGATCATCTTCGCTCGAAACCACAGATTATGGTAATAAAACATGGGCTTAGCGAAGAACAACGCGAGCCCGGTGGCCAGCAGGATGAGGAAGCCCGCGACGGTCATCGGCAGCACGCGGTCGCTCACCACCGAGACCGGCGTCTTGCGGAAGGTGACGCCCAGCAGCCGCAGGTCGACCACGAAGATGGTGCCGGCGAACAGCATCAGCGCCAGCAGGTGGGTGCCTTCCAGCAGGCCCCAGAAATTCAGCGAGCCCAGGAGCGCCTCGCTCCAGGACTGGGCCGTATCGCCCGAGCCTTTTCCGAGCCCGTGCTGCAGCCAGGTCATGAACTGGTTGATCAAGGCTCCCCCAATATTTCCTTATTGAAATCAATGACGCGCAAGGACTCGCGCAATGCAGGTCTCATACCCGATTGGGCCCCGAAGCGCCAATCGGACGCTCTGGCGCTGAAACCTTCGGTCAGTCCGCGCCAGGTTCGCCGTAGCGCAGCACCTGCACGCGTTCGGTGGTGGCCAGGCCCGAGCCGATCATCGACTCCAGCCTGGGCAGGAACGCCTCGATCCGCTCGGCGGCGTCGACGATCTCCACGACCACCGGCAGGTCATCGGACAGATCGAGGATCTTGGCGCTCTCGATGCGGCCGGAGCGGCCGTAGCCCATCATGCCGCGCAGCACGGTGGCGCCGGCCAGGCCGTCCTCGCGCGCCGCCCGGACGATGGCTTCGTAAAGCGGATGATGCTGGTGCCGCTCGCGCTCGCCGATGAAGATGCGCAGCAGCACCGCGTCATGGCGGGCGGGCATGGCCTCAGCCTCCCTTGGCCTGGTTGATCAGCGCGCCCGTCACATAGCCGAGCCAGACGCCGGCGAGGCACAGCACGAGCGAGCCTGCGATATTGCCGAAAGCGGCGGTGAACTCCCCCGCCCGGATCAGGTTCAGCGTCTGCAGGCTGAAGCTGGAGAAGGTGGTGTAGCCGCCGCAGATCCCGATGGTGACAAACAGCCGTGCGTCCGGCGCCATCAGCCAGCGGCCGTCCGGACCGGTGAGCGTCGCGAACGCGCCGATCACGAAGGAGCCCGCCACGTTGACGATCAGGGTGCCCCACGGGAATGTCTCGCCGAACGCGTGCGCCGCCGCGCTCGAGCACGCGTAGCGGGCCACGCTGCCCAGCGCGCCCCCGAGCGCGATCCAGAGATAGGTCAACACCGCTTGGACCCCTCCCCCGGCTCGGATAGACGATCGGCGCGGCGCCGTCGAGGTGGATGGGAGAGCGGCGAATGAGCGGGACCGGCGCACGGCGCGAGCGCGTGCTTCGGCAGATTCCAGCCGGGATCTGGACGCTGGGCTTCGTCTCGCTGCTGATGGACGTCTCCTCCGAGATGATCCACGGCCTGCTGCCGGTCTATCTGGTCAGCGCAATGGGCGCCTCGGCGCTCACCGTGGGCGCCATCGAGGGGGTGGCGGAATCCACCGCGCTGATCACCCGCATCTTCTCGGGCGCGCTCTCCGACTGGCTCGGCAAGCGCAAGCTGCTGGCGGCGCTGGGCTATGGGCTGGCGGCGGCGACGAAGCCAATTTTCCCTCTGGCGAACTCCGTGGGCTGGGTGGTGGCGGCGCGCTTCGTGGACCGCATCGGCAAGGGCATCCGCGGCGCGCCGCGCGATGCGCTGATCGCCGACATCGCGCCGGAGGCCCTCAGGGGCGCGAGCTTCGGGCTCAGGCAGGCGCTGGACACTGTGGGCGCCTTCCTGGGCCCCGCCCTCGCCGTGCTGCTGATGCTGGCGAGCCACGACGACTTCCGGCTGGTGTTCTGGTGGGCCGTCGCCCCGGCGATCGCCTCGACCGCGCTGATCGCCTTCGCCGTGCGCGAGCCGAGGGTGACGCGGCCGCCGGGCGAGACGCGCTTCCCGCTCAGGCCCTCGGAGCTCGCGCGGCTGGGGAGACGGTTCTGGATCGTGGCGGCGGTCGCCACCGTGTTCACGCTCGCCCGCTTCAGCGAAGCCTTCCTGATCCTCAAGGCCCGGAACGATGGGCTGGGCGAGGCCTATGCGCCGCTGGTGCTGGTGGTGATGAACCTGGTCTATGCGCTCTCGGCCTATCCCGCCGGCGCGCTCTCCGACCGGCTCGGGCGGCGCGGGGTGTTCCTTGCCGGCATCGCCTTGCTGATCGCGGCCGACCTGGCGCTGGCCGGAGCCGGCTCGCTCATATGGGTCGCGGCCGGCCTGGTGCTCTGGGGCCTGCACATGGGCTTTACCCAGGGGCTGCTCGGCGCGCTGGTCGCCGACACCGCACCCGCGGACCTGAGGGGCACGGGATTCGGGGCGCTGAACCTGGTGACCGGCCTGGCCACGCTCGCCGCCAGCCTGATCGCGGGCGCGCTCTGGGATCGCATCGGGCCGCAGGCGACGTTCGCCGCCGGCGCGGCGCTTGCGCTGATGGCGCTGGTCGGCGTGGCTTTCAGCGCGCGGGCGCTGAAGGCGCCCTGACGGACGGAGGCCCCGAGGAGCCCCCGGCCTCGCGCTACTTCTCGGTGGGGTCGGCGCCGTCCTTGGGCGCGCCGGTGCCGGAGGAGCCCATGAACACCTTGCGGCCGTCCGGGAAGGTCACGTCGCGGCCGTTCGCCTTGCAGACCGGCGTGCAGGAGTGGTCCTTCGACTGGTAGCCGCGGACGATGATCTCGGTGCCGGCCTTGAGCGTGTTCCGATCAATCCCGGCGCGGAGCAGGGTGTTGGGCGTGCCGCCCTCGACCATCCACTCGTGCATCTGGCCGTCGGGGCCGACGGCGTTCAGGTGCACCCAGGCGTGCGGATTGATCCACTCGACCTTGGTCACCTTGCCGCGCAGCAGCACGGGGGCCTTGCCGTCGAATTCCGCGGAAAACGCATGGTGCGCGGACGCCTGGCCGACGCCCAGGGTCGCTGCGGCCAAGAGGCCGGCGCCGATCATCGTGGGAACAATAAAGCGACGAGAAATCATTTTGCGCCTCCAGCGCGGATGCCTAAGTCTTCTATCGTCTCGACCGGCGGCGCCGGCCGTGGGGCTTAATGGCCCGCATGACGCGGGTATTCCTATATCATGGGAGCCGCAAGGTGCATGCGGCCGATCACGGCAGCGGGTGCTTGCGTAGGTGGCCGTACATCAGCTCCTCCACGAACTCCACGCACTTGAACTGGTTGAGCCGCGCGTCCTCGCCGACGTGCTTGTAGAGGTTCATGCTCATCTTCCACGGCCGCGTGAAGGTCGAGGGATCGGTGATCTCGGCCTCGTAGCGCATGGTGAGCGGGCTGGTCGGCGTCCAGCGCTCCACCACCTTCATGTCGGCGGAGTGGAAATTGCCGGCGCGGTCGAACCAGGTGGAATCGTTCTGGCCGGTGACCACGATCACCAGGGTGTCGCCTTCCCAGTGCGCCACCGACTGGCCCATCCAGGAATCCACCGGCGCCGGGCCGGGATCCTTGAACATGATGTTCCTGACCGCGCCCGCGTATTCATAGGCGATGAGCATCTGCTTCTCGGACTGGAAGATCTGGAACGGCAGGCTCATGTAGTTGGCGCGCGGGACGCCGGGCAGGTAGCACTTGATCTCCGGATCCTTGTGGATCCAGTCGGCATGGTTCGCGTCGCGCGTCTTCCTGGCTTCGGCCGTGTAGGGGATGGACCCGCCCTCCACCACGCCGAGGCCCGCCGGCACCGCGCCCACCGCGCCCAGCGCCAGCACCTCCTTGGCCGGCACCGGGCCGAACGGGCCGGGACGCATCTGCAAGGCGGCGCTCGCGGCGTGCGGCTCCACGTTCCAGTTGGCGGTGTTCATCACCTGCCAGACGCCGTTGAGGTCAGGGTGGATCTTGTCGGGGCCGCGCGGCGCCCGGTAGGCGAGCGCCTGGGTGGTGTGCCTGACGTGTTGCGCCTTGGCCTTGGCCGGCGCCGCCAGCGCCTGGCCGCCCACCATCACGCCCGCGATCGCCACGGCCGCCGCAATCCTCATCATGATCCCAGTCCCCCCAAGCCTCCGCCGCCACCGAGCGGAGCCGTACATCGATTCAATGCTCTAGCGGAGCTTGGCGGCTAGCGCCAGCCGGCCCCATCTTTGACAATCCATCGCCAGGCGGCTAGCGCCGATGGATGGCGTTGCGCCCCTTGTTTTCGACTCCGGTCTATGAAGCGACGCTTAGCACGGACCGGGAGTTCGAAAATTTCAACCGCGAATTAGAGGCCGCCTGCCGGATGCTGGCGGCCGAGGACGCGGCTGGAAGGGCCTGGTCCAAGGCCAACGGCTACGGCGGCTACACCTCCTATGCTTCGCTGAACGACCTGCCGCAGCGGGCGAGCGTGTTCGCGGAGCTGAAGCGCAAGCTGGACCGCCACGCGCGGACCTTCGCCGAGGCGCTCGCCTTCGACCTGGGCCGCGGCAAGCTTGCGATGGACAGCCTGTGGGTGAACGTCCTGAAGCCCGGCGCCGGCCACTCGGGCCACATCCACCCCCACGCGGTGATCTCCGGCGTCGCCTATGTGCGGGTCCCGCCGGGGGCCTCGCCGTTGAAGATCGAGGACCCGCGGCTGCCGCTGATGATGGCCGCGCCGCCGAAGCGGGCCGACGCGCCGGAGGCCCAGCAGAGCTTCGTCTACCTGCGTCCGCAGGCGGGCACGATCCTGATGTGGGAAAGCTGGCTGCGCCACGAGGCCCCGGCCAACGCCGCGCGCTCGGCGCGGATCTCGGTCAGCTTCAACTACGGCTGGCGGTGACATGACCGCAGCCGCCAATCGCATGACCGGCGGCGACGCTGTCGGCTAGCTGGAGGTGGGTTGCGGCTCGGCCGCCGCGAGGCTCGACTGGTTGGCGACGCGGATGCGCGCGCCCTCCTCGTCGTAGAGGAAGGGAAGCGTCGCGAAACGCCGCCCGCGGGTCACCGGCGTCGCCTCGTGCAGCAGGCTGCAGGAGAAGACCACCGCTCCGCCGGTGGGCGGCCGGTAGGTCCTGGGCCCGAACTCCGGGAACCGCAGGTCGCCGCCCTCGAACTCTTCGGCGTTCAGGTTGATCGAGACGGCGAACTTGCGATGCGCGGTACCCGGCGTGGTGTTGTCGCGGTGCGGGCGGAAGTAGCCGCCGTCCTCGGCGTCGTAGCAGGCGACGATGAACCGCTCGATGCGGCTGACCCGGAACTGAAAGGCCTTGAGCATCTCCGGCGCGAGGCGTGTCGCGACGCGGCCGCGCAGGCCCTCGACGAGCGGGCCCTCGGGGATGACCGCGTCGCGGCGGCTCTTGAAGTCGTCGAGCACCCCCACGGTCTTGCCGTCGGCCTGGCGCATGACGCCCGAGGGGCGGCCCCCGACCTGTTCGTAGACCGCGATCAGATCGCGGCAGAAGCCGGGCTCGAGGACCCGCGGCACGATCAGCACCGGCGCGTGCAGCGGGACGCCCGCGTGGTCCTCCGCCGGGCCTAGCTCCCGCAACGCGGCGAAGGCGCTTTCGATGTCGGCCAGGGCGCCGCCGCTCAGGATCCGCAGGCTCGGATCGATCAGCACCCATTGCGGCCGCACCTGGCCATCGGCCCCGGCCGCGCCGTAGAGCCGCCGGATCTCGCCGTCCCAGTCGCCGAACCAGCGCAGGCCGTTCACCGCGTCGCGGGCGCGCCGGAAGCTCTCCTCGTCGGGCAGCACCCCGAACACCAGCACCTCGTCGTCGCGGATCAGGTCGCGGTTGGCGACCACCTGCGCGATGGCGGCGTCGCGTTCGGGCGAGGGCGGCGGCAGGAACGCCAGCAGCACGTAGCGACCGCCGACGATGCCGAAGGCGAACTTCGGGTTGACCGGCGATGGCGCCGAGAACAGCGGCGCTGGCGTGGCGGCGGGCAGGCCCATCGCCGTGCTCTAGCGAAAATCGCCGCCGATGGACACGCCGTCAGGTGACGCAGGCGCCGGCCTAGCTGTCGAGGAAGCTGCGGAGCTTGCGGCTGCGGCTGGGGTGCTTGAGCTTGCGCAGCGCCTTGGCCTCGATCTGGCGGATCCGTTCGCGGGTCACCGAGAACTGCTGGCCGACCTCCTCCAGGGTGTGGTCGGTGTTCATGCCGATGCCGAAGCGCATGCGCAGCACCCGCTCCTCGCGCGGGGTGAGCGAGGCCAGCACCCGAGTGGTGGTCTCGCGCAGGTTCGACTGGATGGCGGCGTCGATCGGCAGGATGGCGTTCTTGTCCTCGATGAAGTCGCCGAGGTGGCTGTCCTCCTCGTCGCCTATCGGCGTCTCGAGGGAGATCGGCTCCTTGGCGATCTTCAGGACCTTGCGGACCTTCTCGAGCGGCATGGCGAGCTTCTCGGCCAGCTCTTCGGGCGTCGGCTCGCGGCCGATCTCGTGCAGCATCTGGCGCGAGGTGCGGACGATCTTGTTGATCGTCTCGATCATGTGC
>NZ_JAICYI010000078.1 GCF_025934275.1 Phenylobacterium sp. | reverse complement strand
CTGCTGCTGCAGATCTTCACCGAGAACATGATCGGGCCGATCTTCTTCGAGCTGATCCAGCGCAAGGGAAACGAGGGATTCGGCGAAGGCAACTTCAAGGCCCTGTTCGAGTCGATCGAGCTCGACCAGATCCGACGCGGGGTGCTTCCGGCCAAGAAGGAGTGAGCGTGATGCGGGGGCTTCTCGCGCTTGTGGCGGCGGTTGTGGCGGTGGCGGTGAGTTCGACGATGGCTGAGGCGGGACCGAAGTGGGCGATCGTGGTGCACGGCGGGGCCGGCGTCATCGAGCGCAAGGACCTCACGCCCGAGCAGGACAAGGCCTACCGCGCAGCCATGGCCCGGGTCACCGAGGCCGGCGCGGCGGTGCTGCGGAAAGGCGGCTCGGCGCTCGACGCAATCGAGGCCGCGATCCGCTTCATGGAGGACGACCCGCTGTTCAATGCCGGGCGGGGGGCGGTGTTCGCCGCCGACGGCCGCAACGAGCTCGATTCCTCGATCATGGATGGCAGGACGCTCGCCGCCGGCGCGGTGGCCGACGTCACCCGCACGCGGCACCCGATTTCGCTCGCGCGCGCGGTGATGGAGCACTCGCCGCACGTCTTCCTGGTCGGCGACGGCGCGGATGCATTCGCCAAGTCGCGCGGTCTCGAGCAGGTCGATCCGTCCTTTTTCTTCACCGAGCGCCGCTGGCGCTCGCTGGTGAGGGAGCTCGAGGAGCAGCAGCTGCCGATCCCGCCGCGTCCGCCCGGCGCGCCGGGCGCTTCGGAAGCGCGCGCGGCGCTTGCGCATGACGAGGGCAAGCACGGCACCGTCGGCGTCGTCGCGCTCGACGAGCACGGGGACATCGCCGCCGGCACCTCCACCGGCGGCACCACCGCCAAGCGCTGGGGCCGGGTGGGCGACAGCCCGGTCATCGGCGCCGGGACCTACGCTTCGAACGCCGCCTGCGCGGTTTCGGCCACCGGCACGGGCGAGTACTTCATCCGGCTCACCGTCGCGCGGACCATCTGCGCCCTCGTTCAGTACAAGGGCATGGGCCTGCAGGCCGCCGCCGACGAGGTGATCCAGAAGGAGCTCACCGCCATGCAGGGTGACGGCGGGGTGATCGCCATCGCGCCGGACGGCCAGATGGCCTGGAGCTTCAACACCTCGGGCATGTACCGGGCGAGGCTCGCCGACGGCCAGCCGCTGGTGGTGGGCATCTACAAGGACGATCCGTGATGGCCAGCCGCAACTGGATCCCGATCCGCGCCGCCCAGGGCGCCCACTCGCGCCAGGCCCACGCCGACCTGCCGGAGGGGACCTATGAGCGCGAGGTCTCCAAGGAAGGCTTCTTCGGCCCGGCGTCCTTCCTGCATCACAAGCATCCGCCCACCGGCTGGGTGAAGTTCGAAGGGCCGCTGCGGCCGCGCGCCTTCGATCTCGCTCGCCTGAACGCAGCGGAGCCCTCGCCCTGGGCGGCGGGCAAGGTGCTGTTCAACGCCGCCGTGGAGATCCGGTTCTGGAAGCTGGCCTCGGCGATGCCCAACCTCGCGCGCAACGCCGACGGCGACCAGCTGCTGTTCGTGCATGAGGGCGAGGGCGAGCTGTTCTGCGACTATGGGCGGCTCGCCTACCGGCCCGGCGACTATCTCTACCTGCCGCGCGGGACCATGTGGGGGCTGAAGCCGTCGACGCCGAACGCCATCCTGATGATCCAGGCGACCAACAGCCACTTCGGTCTTCCCGACAAGGGCCTGCTGGGCGGCCACGCCCTGTTCGATCCGGCCATGCTGGAGACGCCCGTCATGGACGCGGCGTTCCGCGCGCATCAGGACGAGCCGGGCGAGTTCACCGTCGAGATCAAGAAGCAGGACGAGGTGAGCCGCGTGACCTACCCCTACAACCCGCTCGACGCCGTGGGCTGGCACGGCGACCTCGCGCCGGTGCGGCTGAACGTGACGGACCTGCGCCCGGTCATGAGCCACCGCTATCACCTGCCGCCGTCGGTGCATTCGACCTTCGTCGCCGACCGGTTCGTCGTCTGCACCTTCACGCCCCGGCCTTTCGAGACCGATCCCGGCGCGCTGAAGGTCCCGTTCTTCCACAACAACGACGACTACGACGAGGTGTTGTTCTACCACGCCGGGGACTTCTTCAGCCGCGACCACATCGAGGCCGGGATGATGACCTTCCACCCCTCCGGCTTCACCCACGGGCCGCATCCGAAGGCGCTGAAGAACATGCTCAAGCAGCCGAAGCCCGCGACGGACGAATACGCCGTGATGGTCGACGCGCGCGATCCGCTGGACGTCGGCGAGGCCGCCGCGAGCGTCGAGAACCCCGGCTACGTCGACAGCTGGAAGGGCGCATGAGCCGCCTTCGGCAAGGCTTCGGAGGGCGGGTCCCGATGCTTCGTAGCTCCGGAGGGGCGAAGTAGGATGAGCCGGCTGGACGACGACCTGGCCGAGGCGGCGCGCGACGAGATGGAGCGGGCGCTGACGCTCGGTTGGCGCGAGCTCGCCCACCATACGCCCTGGGGCGACACCTTCGAGGGGTTCACGCCGGACGGCCGCGCCGTCTGCTTCGAGCGGAGCTACCTCTGGGAAGCCGCGCGGGGCGGCGACATCCGCGTCGAGGTGCATGTCTACGAGTCGCGCAGCTATGAGGCCGGCGTGCGCCTGACCCGGGCGATCCGGCGGGAGCCCGCGCAGTGAAGCTCGCCTCGCTGAAGGGCGGGCGCGACGGCCGCCTGGTGGTGGTCTCCAGCGACCTCGCCTGGTTCACCGACGCGAGCCACATCGCTCCCACTCTGCAGGCGGCGCTCGATCACTGGGGCCGCTGCGAGGCGGAGCTGCGCGGCCTGGGCGAGAGCCTGGAGCACGCCGCCGTGCCGCGCGAGCGCTTCCATGAGCATGCGGCGGCAAGTCCCCTGCCGCGCGCCTACCAGTGGGCTGACGGCTCGGCCTATGTGAACCACGTCCAGCTCGTCCGGAAGGCGCGCGGCGCCGAGATGCCGGAAAGCTTCTGGACCGATCCCCTGATGTACC
Organism: Phenylobacterium sp.; assembly: GCF_025934275.1. GTDB lineage: Bacteria > Pseudomonadota > Alphaproteobacteria > Caulobacterales > Caulobacteraceae > Phenylobacterium. Next base: position 10,575 of record NZ_JAICYI010000078.1, on the reverse strand, counting down.
AAGGGGGCTCGGACGGTTTTCTGGGGCCGCGCGATCCGATCCCGTTGCGGGACGCGGCCTGGGGCTGCGATCTGGAAGCGGAGATCGCGGTGATCACCGGCGATGTGCCGATGGGCGCGGATCCGAGCGCCGCCCTGGCCGCGATCCGCCTGGTCATGCTCTGCAACGACGTCAGTCTGCGCAACCTGATCCCGGGCGAGCTCGCCAAGTGCTTCGGCTTCTTCCAATCGAAGCCTGCCTCGGCCTTCTCGCCGGTGGCGGCGACGCCGGACGAGCTGGAGGGCTGGGGCGAGGGCATGCTCCACGGCGCGCTGGAGGTGGAGATCAACGGCCAGCCGCTCGGCCGCGCCGATCCCGGCGTCGACATGACCTTCGACTTCGGCGTCCTGATCGCCCATGCCGCGAAGACGCGGAGTCTCGGCGCCGGCACGATCGTGGGCTCGGGCACCGTCTCCAATCGCGGTCCCGACGGCGGCCCGGGGAGGCCCGTGGGCGAGGGCGGCGTGGGCTACTCCTGCCTGGCGGAGGTCCGCACCGTAGAGACGCTGCTGCACGGCGCGCCCAGGACGCCGTTCCTGACGCCGGGCGACGTCGTCCGGATCGAGATGCGCGACGCTCGTAGACGCTCGATCTTCGGCGCCATCGAGCAGGAGGTGATCGCCGCATGAGCCTCCTTCGCCAAGGCCCCGGACGCCTGCGAAGCTCGCAGGGCGAGGCAGGCCGGCTGCAGCTCGACGCCTACCTGCCCTATCGGCTGTCGGTGGCCTCGAACGCTGTGTCCGACCTGATCGCGCGAGCCTACCAGGACCGCTTCGGCCTGGCGGTGCCGCAATGGCGGCTGATCTGCGTGCTCGCCGAGGACGGCGCGCTGACACAGGGCCAGATCGTCGCCCGCACGGTCATGGACAAGGTCACCGTCAGCCGGGCGGCGCAGGGCCTGCTCGGACGGCGTCTGGTGACCCGGGTCGCGCACCGCGCCGATGGCCGCAGCCACGTCCTGGCGCTGTCGCGCGAGGGCGAGCGGCTCTATGCCGAGATCGCGCCGATGGCGCTGGCCTACGAGCAGGCGCTGATCGCCGGGCTCTCGCCGCGCGAGGTCGAGGACCTCAAACGCCTGCTGCTGCGGCTGCAGGCGACCGCCATGAAGCTCGCCGAGACGACATCCGCGGACTAGCTAGTGGACGAGGGCGGGTTCCGGCCGGACGCCCCAGCGGTGCGAGCCCTCGCCGAACGGCAGGTGGAAGCCGTAGGCGGCCCTTCTGCGCTCGTCGCGCCACGTCTCCTCGAAGGTGACGATGAGCGCGGCTTGCAGCTCCTCGGGGATTTGTCGGACGTCGTGGCCCATCGAGCGGGCCACTTGCTCAATCACCAACGCGCGGTGCGCTTCGCCGCCGAGCGCCAGCAGGACCTCGCGGACGCGCTTGGCGAGCACTTGCTTGCCCTTGCTCGGCGTTTTGCCGTGCGCGTGGTCGGAGGCTTGTTCCAGGATTTTTCCCATGGCGGGGTCACTCTGCCGCAGACTCGTTTAGCGCCGGGTTAAGGCTCAAGTTGAATGAGTGGTTAATGCAGCCTTGAGTGGTAGCGCTCAGGCTAGGCCGAATCCGGCGGCGACATGGTAGGTGACGAACGCCGCGACGTAGGCCAGCGCGGTCATGTAGCCGAAGGCCACGAGCGGCCAGCGCCAGGAGTTGGTCTCGCGCTTGATGACGCCCAGCGTCGAGACGCATTGCGGGGCGAAGACGTACCAGGCCAGGAAGGCCAGGCCCGTGGCGATCGACCAGTTGTGGGCCAGCGTCGTGGCGAGCGTCCCGGGCGCATTGCCCCCGCCCACCGCATAGACGGTGCCCAGCACGGCCACCGCCACCTCGCGGGCCGCGAAGCCGGGGATCAGGGCCACCGTCATCTGCCAGTTGAAGCCGATCGGCGCGAGCGCCGGCTGGATCACGTGGCCGATCGTCCCGGCCAACGAATAGTTGATCGCGGGTCCTGTCGCGCCGGGCGGGGAGGCCGGGAAGTTGGCCAGGAACCAGACCACGATCATCAGCGGGAAGATGATCCGTCCCGCGCGGCTCACGAAGATCTTGCCGCGGATGTAGAGGCTGCGCGCGACATTCTCCAGGTCGGGAGCCTTGTAGGTCGGCAGCTCCATCAGGAACGGCTCGACCGCGCCGCGCCAGAGAAACCGCCGGGTGATGAACGACACCGCCAGCGCCGAGGCGATGCCGGCCGCGTAGAGGCCGAACATGACCAGGCCCTGCAGGCTTATCACGCCGGCGAGGCGCCGGTCGGGGATGAAGGCCGAGATGATCAGGGTGTAGACCGGGATCCTCGCCGAGCAGGTCATCAGGGGCGCGACCAGGATGGTCGTCAGCCGGTCGCGTTTGTTGTCGATCACGCGCGTCGCCATGATCCCGGGGATCGCGCAGGCGAAACTCGAGAGCAGTGGAATGAACGCCCGCCCGTGCAGACCTGCGCCGCCCATGATGCGGTCCATCAGGAAAGCGGCGCGCGCCATGTAGCCGAAGTCTTCCAAGAGGATGATGAACAGGAAGAGCACCAGGATCTGCGGCAGGAACACCAGCACCGAGCCCACGCCTGAGATCACCCCGTCCACCAGGAAGCCGCGCAACAGGCCCTCCGGCAGGTGGCCGGCGATGAACGCGCCCGCCGCCTGGAAGCCGTTGTCGATGAGGTCCTTCGGGACCTCGGCCCAGGTGAACACGGCCTGGAACATCAGGAACAGGACCGCGAACAGGATCGCGAGCCCTGCGATCGGATGCAGCAGCACCGCGTCGATCTTGCCGGTCAGCGTGTCGGGCCGCTCGGGTGGGCGGACATAGGTCTTGAGGATGCGCTGGGCTTGCCGGTGCGCCTGGCGGATCTCCTGCGCGGAAGGCTCGCGCCACTGGCTCTCGGGCGCGAGCGCGCCTGCGCGGGCCAGCGCGTCGACCGTGCCGACGAGGTCCTCGATGCCGCGCTTGCGCGTCGCCACGGTGGTCACGACCGGGCAGCCCAGCTCGCGGGCCAGGCCTTCGAGGTCGATCCGCAGGCCCTGGCGCTGGGCGATGTCGTACATGTTGAGGGCCAGCACCATCGGCCGGCCGACCGCCTTCAGCTCCAGGATCAGCCTGAGGACGAGCCGCAGGTTGGTGGCGTCCGCCACGCAGACGAGCACCTCCGGCGCCTGTTCGCCGGCAAGCTTGCCGAGCACGGCGTCGCGGGTCACCGCCTCGTCGGGGCTGCGGGCGCGCAGCGAGTAGGTGCCGGGCAGGTCGAGCACCGAGAGACTTCGCCCGTCGGGCGTGAGAAGCTGACCTTCCTTCCGCTCGACCGTCACGCCGGCGTAGTTGGCGACCTTCTGGCGCGCGCCGGTCAGCGCGTTGAACAGGGCGGTCTTGCCGGAATTCGGATTGCCGACCAACGCCACCCGCGCGGGCCGTAACGCCGCTTCGCTCATCGCCGGTCCAGCAGGATCCAGACGTCCTCGGCGTCGCGGCGGCGAAGCGCGACGCGCATGTCGTCCAGCCGCACCGCGATCGGATCCTTGCGGATCGCGCCCTCGTGGAGCACCTCGATCTCGGCGCCTTCGACGAAGCCGAATTCGAGCAGCCGCCGCTGCAGTTCCTCGACGCCGACGCCGTGGTCGCCAGGATGGGTCTCGGCGCGCACCTCCGCGATGATGCCGCGGTGGCCGGGCCTGGCTTGCGACAGCCGCACCAGTTGCCCGGCGGCCTCGGCCTGCACAGGCGGTGTGGTCTCGACCCCCGGTTCGGCGATCATGTCGTGCATGGAGAAGCGCACTCTTCCGCTGACGCTCTTGCGACTGATTATCATTTACGCTTCGACGGACCCGAATACAAGTCCGTGGCCCGACTTAGCGCCGCAGACATTGACGTCGCTCAAACGCCGCCCGCGTTGACCCTGTAGCGGCCATGGCTAGAGTGCCGGCCGCCCTGGCCCCAGTGGCGAAATGGTAGACGCGGCAGACTCAAAATCTGTTGTCCGCAAGGACGTGTTGGTTCGAGTCCGACCTGGGGCACCACGGCTGGATGACGCGCGCGGGCGTGACCACCCGCCCGCAAGATCATCTTGCCGAATGATCCCCGGGATGGACCAGGACGGAGGAGCAACTGATGAAGCGCAGCCTGTGGATCGGCCTGGCGGCCGCGATTTTCGGAAGTCTCGCGTGCGGCGCGGCCGACGCGGCCGCGACCGTGGCGCCGAAGGGAAAGCATGCGCTCGCCGGCGATCAGGTGCTTACGGCGCTCACCGTGTCCTATGCGCCGGGCGAGACCTCGGGTCCGCACCGTCACGGCGCGGCCGCCTATGTCTACGTGCTCTCCGGCGAGATACGCAGCCAGGTCGAAGGCGAGCGGGCGCCGCGCATCTACAAGGCGGGCGAGAGTTGGTTCGAGCCGGCTGGGGCGCATCACCTGGTGAGCGGCAACGCGAGCCGCACGGCGCCGGCCAGCATGCTGGTCGTCTTCGTGGGGCCGGCGGACGCGGTGCTCACGACGCCGGACAAGCCGTCCGCGGCGCCCGATTGACCTCACGGAAGCTGTGCGTTGACAGCCCTCGGCCCGAGGAGGAGTCTTTTGTGGAACATCGGTACGCGGTCCGGGGAAGCTGCGCCGACTTGCGGAGAAGGCCCATGAACCGGCTGAACCTTTCCTTGAGCGTGCTGGCGGCATCGGCGGCCCTCGCGGCCGCCGGATCGGCGCGCGCGTCCGTGACGGTGATCGGCGGCGGCCTCGCAGAGGCCTGCTCGCACGCCGCGATGCACGGCGCGTCCAGCTATCGCGATGAGCAGGTCTGCACCAGTGCGCTCGACACCGAGTTTCTCAGCCCGCGAGATCGGGCGGGCACCTATGTGAACCGGGGGATCATGAAGTTGCGCCGGATGGAGTGGGATGGCGCGATGAAGGACCTCAACATGGCGCTGAGGTACAAGCCGGACCTCGGCGAGATCTACGTGAACCGCGGGGCGGTGTTCATCGCCGAGCATCGCTACTCCGATGGCCTGGCGGACCTGAACAAGGGCATCAGCCTCGGCGTCGAAGAGCCGGAGAAGGCCTACTACAATCGGGCGCTCGCCTACGAGGGCCTGGACGACGTCAAGTCCGCCTACTTCGACTACCAGAAGGCGCTGGAGATCGCGCCCAACTGGGCCGCGCCGAAGCAGGAACTCACTCGCTTCCACGTCACCCGCCGCGAGTAGCGGCGGCGCTCGGTCTTCCCCATCTGGGGAGGACGTCCTGTGTGAGCCGTTCCATGCGCCCCGCCGCCCTCCTCGCCGTCCTGTTGGCCGCCGCCGGCTCCCCGGCGCTGGCGCAGTCCTTCCACCCCTTGCCGCCGCAGACCCCGATCCAGCCGCAGTACAACGAGCTCTGGGCGCAGCAGGAGATGGCGCGCCAGCAAGCGATCGCGCTGCAGAACCAGCTCACCGCGGTCGAGGCGCAGCAGCGCACGGACGAGGCGATCGCCAACGTCCAGGCGCAACGGATCAATCCGCGCCTGCCGCTGCCGGACGCGACCGGCGCGACGGCGCTCCCCAGCATCGACGCCGGCACGTTGGCCTCCATCCCCGACGCCGCGCTCGCCGAGTCCAACAAGCGAGTGCTCGACGCCGCCCAGAACCGCCGCTGAGCCGAAGGAGCGCGCCGCGGCGCTTTGCGTTTATCCTCGCCTGAGGCCTGCGCGCGGAGACCGGACATGGAGTGGGAAGGCGGCCGAGAATCCGGCGATGTCGAGGATCGGCGGGGGCTTGGTCCCGCCCACATCGGCGGCATCGGCGCGGGCGGGGTCGTGCTCGCGCTGATCGGCTACTTCGTTTTCGGCATCAGCCCGTCCAGCACCTTGAGCGCGCTGTCCGGCGGCGGCGGGGCGCCGGTCGAGCAGCAGCAGGGGGTCCGCGGCACGCCGGCCGACCACGCCGGCCGCTTCGTGGACGTCGTCTCGACCTCGGTGAACGATGTCTGGACCCAGATCTTCCGCAAGCAGGGCCGCAGCTACCGGCCGCCGGCGGCGGTGGTGCTCTACGATCAGGCGACCGGCACCGGCTGCGGCCTCGGCCAGTCGGCGATGGGGCCGTTCTATTGCCCGAACGACCAGAAGGTCTACCTGGACCTCGCCTTCTGGCAGGAGCTCTCCGGCCGCTTCGGCGCACAGGGCGATGCGGCGCGCGCCTATGTGATCGCCCATGAGATCGGCCATCACGTGCAGAACCTGCTGGGCGAAACCCGTCAGGCCGAGCGCCTGGGCGCGCACGGCCCGACCAGCGGCTCGGTGCGGCTGGAGCTGCAGGCCGACTGCTACGCCGGCGTCTGGGCGGCGCACGCCGCGGAGGTCTCCGGCGGCAAGGTCGCGCTGGATCCCAAGGACATCGAGGACGGCTTGCGCGCCGCCTCGGCGGTCGGCGACGACACCCTGCAGAAGGAGACCCAGGGCCAGGTGGTCCCAGACAGCTTCACCCACGGAACGTCGGCCCAGCGGACGCGCTGGTTCCACACCGGCGTGACGACCGGCGATCCGGCCGCCTGCGACACGTTCGGGGCCGATTCCCTGTGACTCGCTAGACCGGAAGGGCGGGCACGGCCTCCATCCCGAGGCAGACGGCGACGCAGCGCTTGGCGAGCAGCTCGGACGGCTCGACGAACTCCACCCTGAGGTCGTCGGCGCCCATCACCAGCGGGACCTCCGTGCAGCCGGCGATGACCACTTCTGCGCCTTGCGCGACCAGCTCCTTGGCCAGCCCGGCCATTTCGCGGCGGACCTCGGGTCCGGTGTCGCCGGCCTTGATGCGGTAGAGCGCCTGCATGAACGCCTCCTGCCGCTCGGAGGGCAGGGTGACGAGGCCCATCGCCTGGGCCGCCAGGTACTCCCGGTAGAGCTTGACGGCGCCGCGCGTGCCGAGCACGCCGGCCCGCATCGCGCCGCCGCGCGCGGCCGCCCGCGCGGCGGTTTCGATCATGTCGACCAGCGGCAGGCCCGAGGCCCGCTGGATCATCCCGGCGTAGGCGTGGGCGGTGTTGCAGGCGATCGCCAGCACCTCGGCGCCGGCCCCCCTGAGTGCGCCCGCCATCTCGGCGAGCAGAGGGCCCGCGAGCGAGCCCGGCGCGTTGCGGTCCGGCACCTTGGGATTGATGTCGACCAGCACCCGGATGTGGTCCTGGTCCTGCTCGGCCGGGGTGTAGGCCTGCAGCTTCTGCAGGAAGTCGAGGGTCGCGGCCGGGCCCATGCCGCCGAGGACCCCCAAGGTCAGGCTTCCGGTCATGCGAGCTTGCCCTCCAGCTCGGTCTGGTAGCCGAACAGGCCCTGGGCTCCGCCGGTGTGCAGGAAGACCACCGTCTCGCCGTCGAAGGCGCCTTTGCGGGCGAGGGCGATCAGCCCCTTCATGGCCTTGCCGGTATAGACCGGGTCGAGCACGAGGCCGTCGGTGCGCGCGGCGAGCGTCAGGGCCTCGACCACCTCCTCGTCGATCAGACCGTAGCCGCGGCCCACGTAGTTGCAGTCGGCCACGACCATCTCCCGGGTGACGCGCTCCCGATGCCCCAGGAGCTCGGCGGTGTCCTGCGCCAGCCTGAAGACGTTGGCCTCCTGCACGTCCTTCGGCGCGCGCACGCCGATCCCGAGCACCGGGATGTCGGCGCCCATCACGGCGAGGCCGGCCACCAGGCCCGCGTGGGTGCCTGCGCTGCCGGTGGCGGTGACGATGCGGTCGATCTCCAGCCCGATCTCATTGGCCTGGCCGACCAGCTCCATGGCGCACTCGACGTAGCCGAGGGCGCCGATGATGTTGGAGCCGCCGCCGGGGATCACATAGGGCCGGCCGCCCCGATCGGCGACCTCGCTCGCGACGTCGGCCAGCGCCTGGTTCATGTCGGTCCCGCCCGGCACGGTGCGGATCCTCGCCCCCAGCAGTTCGTCCAGCAGCACATTGCCGGAGTGGTTGTAGTCCTGGGCGTTCGAACCGGTGCGGTGCTCGAGGATTATCTCGCAGGCGAGCCCGAACTTGGCCGCCGCCGCCGCGGTCTGGCGCACGTGGTTCGACTGCACCGCGCCCTGGGTGATCAGCGTGTCGGCGTCGTTGGCGAGCGCGTCGCCGAGCAGATACTCGAGCTTGCGGGTCTTGTTGCCGCCGCCGGCCAGACCTGTGCAGTCGTCGCGCTTGACCCAGAGGTTCGGCCCGCCGCCGCCCTTGGTCATCAGGGCTTCAGTCAGCCGCGGCAGGGTTTCGAGCGGCGTGGGAAGGTGCGCGAAGCGCACGGGTGCGAAGCGGGCGAGGTGCATGACCCCGCCCTAGCATTCATGCCGGGGTTAGGCGACCGGTTCGGAGCTATGGCCGGAGCTTCGGCGGCAGGGCGGCCACCTGGTCCGGGGTGAGCGGGGTGATCGCGCTCACGATGCAGTGGTTGACGACGCCGCCGCCCACCCGCACGCCGACATCGAGGTCGATCGGATGGCAGACGTAGGTCGAGCCCGGTGGCTCGCGCATGATGATCGGATCGCTCGACGTGGCGCCGGCCAGGCACGCTCCGGAGAGATCGATCCGATAGACCGCGCGGTTGTATACATTGATGTAGAGCGTGTGGTCGTCGGCCACCGTGTGGTTTTTGATGTCATAGGTGCGGAAGCAGGCCGGGGCCACCGCGACCGCAGGCACGCCATAGGCGGGGGCGACCGCCACCGCGCCGGGCGGCGGCGGGGGGGCTGCGGGATAGTAGTCTTCGCAGGCGGCCAGGCCCAAGGCGGCGGCGCCGAGCGCGCCAAGGACGACGAGAGTCTTCATGACGTAACTCCTCTGGACGGGTGAACCTAGCACGCCTGCGCTTGTTCCGATCATTAGGAAAAGTGGTTGGCGACCGGGTGCGCGCGGGCCTAACGTCAGCCCTCCTCGGGGCGCCGCCGGAGCGGCTGAGAGGCGGGTTCTTCCCCGCGACCCGTCGAACCTGATCCGGGTCATGCCGGCGAAGGGAAGGGAACTCAGCTCCTGACCCGACGCCCCCCGCCTTTCGTTGGCGTGGCCCGCCCGAGCCTAGGAGCCGCGCCATGAAAAAGCCCGCCGGCAAGCTGGATTCCGCCGCCGTCCCCACCGGCGAACGCCCCGGTTCGCGCAAGGTCTATCAGCCCGGCGTCATGTGGCCCGACATCCGCGTGCCGTTCCGCGAGGTCGCGGTCCATCCGTCCGCCGGTGAGCCGCCGCTCACCCTCTACGACCCCTCGGGGCCATATACCGACCCGACCGTCGCCATCGATATCGAAAAAGGCCTCGCGAAAACCCGCGAGCCCTGGGTCGTCTCGCGCGGCGACGTCGAGATCGTCGACGACCCGCGGGAGGTGAAGCCTGAGGACAACGGCTTCGCCCAGGGCGCGGCGCTCGCGCCGCAGTTTACCGCCCCCCGCCGGGTCTATCGCGCCAGGGCCGGTCAGTCGGTCACCCAGCTGGACTACGCGCGGCGCGGCGTCGTGACGCCGGAGATGGAGTTCGTGGCGATCCGCGAGAACCTGCGCCGCCAGGCCCGCGATCCCGCGATCCGCGACGGCGAGGGCTTCGGCGCCGAGATCCCCGATCTCTGCACGCCGGAGTTCGTCCGCGACGAGGTGGCCCGCGGCCGAGCGATCATCCCGGCCAACATCAACCACACAGAGCTCGAGCCGATGGCGATCGGCCGGAATTTCCTGGTCAAGGTCAACGCCAACATCGGCAATTCGGCCGTGCTCTCCACCGTCGCCGACGAGGTCGACAAGATGGTCTGGGCGATCCGCTGGGGCGCCGACACCGTCATGGACCTCTCCACCGGCCGCAACATCCACAACATCCGCGACTGGATCGTGCGCAACTCGCCGGCGCCGATCGGCACCGTGCCGATCTACCAGGCGCTTGAGAAGGTGAACGGCATCGCCGAGGACCTCACCTGGGAGGTGTTCCGCGACACCCTCGTCGAGCAGGCCGAGCAGGGCGTGGACTATTTCACCATCCACGCCGGCGTCAGGCTGCCGTTCATCCCGCTGACGGCGAAGCGGGTCACCGGCATCGTCTCGCGCGGCGGCTCGATCATGGCCAAGTGGTGCCTGGCGCACCACCGGGAGAACTTCCTCTACGAGCGGTTTGCGGACATCTGCGAGATCATGCGGGCCTACGACGTCTCGTTCTCGCTGGGCGACGGCCTCAGGCCCGGCTCGATCGCCGACGCCAACGACGAGGCCCAGTTCGCCGAGCTCCGCACCCTGGGCGAGCTCACCAAGATCGCCTGGGCGCACGGCGTCCAGACCATGATCGAGGGCCCCGGCCACGTGCCGATGCACAAGATCAAGGCCAACATGGACGAGCAGCTGAAGCACTGCCACGAGGCGCCGTTCTACACGCTCGGCCCGCTGACCACCGACGTGGCGCCCGGTTACGACCACATCACCAGCGCGATCGGCGCGGCCATGATCGGCTGGTTCGGCACGGCGATGCTCTGCTACGTGACGCCCAAGGAGCACCTGGGCCTGCCCGACCGGCAGGACGTCAAGGACGGGGTGATCGCCTACAAGATCGCCGCCCACGCCGCCGACCTGGCCAAGGGCCATCCG
>NZ_JAICYI010000079.1 GCF_025934275.1 Phenylobacterium sp. | reverse complement strand
GCCTCGGCCCGTCGGCGGGCGGGCCCGGTCGGGACCTTCCGCGCCGGCGCCGGCGGGGGCGCAGCCGCCGGCGGCTCGGCCTTCGCAGCGCGCGGGCCCTGCGCAGCGGCCCTGGCGCGCTCCAGCACGAACCGGGCATAGTCCTCGATGTCGCCGTCGAACGGCGTGATCGTGCCGTCGGCGGCGAGCCACAGCCGGTCAGCCACCAACTCCATGAGCGAGCGGTCGTGGGTGATCAGGATCACCGCGCCCTCATAGTCGTTCAGCGCGTCCAGCAGCGCCCGCCGGGAGTCGATGTCGAGGTGGTTGGTGGGCTCGTCGAGGATCAGCAGATGCGGCGCCTCCATCGCGATGAGATTGAGCAACAAGCGCGCCCGCTCGCCGCCGGAGAGGTCGGCCACCGTCGTGCCCTGCTTTTCGAAGCCCAGGCCGAACTGGGCCAGCCGCGAGCGGCGCTGCGCCTCGGAAGCTTCAGGCAGCGCGCGGCGGATGATCTCCAGCGGCGTGTCGGTCGGGTCCATGGCCTCGATCTGGTGCTGGTGGAACCAGCCGACGCGCATCCGGCCCGAGCGGTGCATGCGACCGGCCTCCGGCGGAAGCGCGCCCGCCACCAGCTTGGCGAACGTCGACTTGCCGGCCCCGTTGACGCCCACGAGGCCGATGCGGTCGTCGACGTCGAGGCGGAGGTTCAGCTTCTGCAGCACCGGCGGCCCGCCATAGCCCACCGAAGCCGACTCCAGTCGCAGCAGCGGCGGCGGCAGGGGCCGCTCGGGCGAGGGCAGGGTGAACGGCGCGACGTGCTCCTCCACGACGGCGGCCACGGCCGGCAACTTGGCGATGGCCTTCAGCCGCGACTGCGCCTGGCGCGCCTTGCTGGCCTTGTAGCGGAAGCGGTCGACGAAGGACTGCATGTGCGCCCGCCGCGCCTCGATCTTGGCGCGGGTGGCGGTCTGCAGGCGCAGCTTCTCGGAAAGCTGCCGCTCGAATGCGTCGTAACCGCCCGGATAGAGATCGAGCTGTCCGTCCTTCAGGTGCAGGATGTGGTCGACCGAATTGTTGAGCAGTTCCCGGTCGTGGCTGATGACGATGGCGGTGTGCGGATATTTCCGCAGGCGCGCCTCCAGCCAGAGGGCGCCCTCCAGGTCGAGATAGTTGGTCGGCTCGTCGAGCAGCAGCAGGTCCGGCTCGGCGAACAGCGAGGCGGCGAGCGCCACGCGCATGCGCCAGCCGCCCGAGAACTCCGCCATCGGCCGCGCCAGATCCGCATTGGAGAAGCCGAGGCCGGTCAGGATCTCGGCGGCGCGGGAGGGCGCCCGGTCGGCGTCGATGTCGATCAGCCGCGCGTAGATCTCGCCCAGCCGCTCCGGTTGGGCGGTTTCGAGTTCGGCGAGCAGCCGCGCGCGCTCAAGGTCGGCGGCGAGCACGGTCTCCAGCAGCGGGACGGGCGTGGCCGGATGCTCCTGGTCGACCCAGCCCAGGCGAGCGTCCTTGGGCAGGCTGATATCGCCCTCGCCCGGGACGTAGGCGCCCTGGATCAGCTTGAACAACGTCGACTTGCCGACCCCATTGCGGCCCACCAGGCCCACCTTGGCGTCCTTGGGCAGGGTGACGGCGGCGTGGTCGAAGAACCGGCGGCCCCAGGCGTCGAATACTAGGTCGTGGATCTGCAGCATTGGAACGGAGTGGAGGCAGGCGGGCGCGCACGCGCTCCGCGCAAGGATTGCGGGACGGGCGGAAGGCCAGAATGGAATGCGCCGCGCCGGCTGGCCCGGGCGCTGCATAGCAGAAGAGATCAGCGCTTCCCACCCGTGACGCGAAGGGCGCCTTGGCGAGCGGGAACCTTGCCGCTATAGACCGGCGCCCGCGGCGCCACGCAGGCCCGTTCCCACAGCCCGGAAGACTCCACCCGAACCATGACCGAACGCACCTTCTCGATCATCAAGCCCGACGCGACGAAGCGGAACCTGACGGGCAAGATCAATGCGGTGATCGAGGACGCCGGCCTGCGGATCGTCGCCCAGAAGCGCATCCGGATGGAACGCCGGGCGGCGGAGCGGTTCTACGAGGTGCACAAGGCGCGTCCGTTCTACGGCGAGCTGGTGGAGTTCATGACCTCCGGACCGGTCGTGGTGCAGGTGCTGGAAGGCGACAACGCCGTCGCCCGCTACCGCGAAGTCATGGGCGCGACGAATCCCGAGCAGGCGGCGCCGGGCACGATCCGCAAGCTCTACGCCAACAACGTGGGCGAGAACTCCGTGCATGGCTCCGACAGCCTCGAAAACGCGCGCGCCGAGATCGCCCAGTTCTTCACCGAGGCCGAGATCGTCGGCTGACCCAACGCCCCGGCCGCCGGACCGGAAACCCAGGTTCGGCGGCAACCCGATCCGCGCCCGGGGGTTTTGGCGCGACAACCTGTGAGACCCGTCTTAGTCCATGATGCGTGAGTCAAAGATCGGCGGCTTTTCCGACCGCCTGACCGATCAAGCCGAAGCCCGCAAGGCGCTGCTCGAGAAGTTCAAACCGAAGCCCACGGTGCGTCCCGCGACGCTCGAAACGCGCGCCCAGCGCAAAGCGCGCGAGCTCGAGGAGGTGCGCGCCAAGCGCGCCGCCGAGAAGGAGGAGGCCCGCCGCAAGGCCGAGGCGGAGGCCGAAGCCCGGCGCATCGCGCTGGCCAACGACGAAGAGGCCCAGCTGGAGCTGAAGCGCCAGGAGCGCAAGGAGCGCAAAGCGGCCGCCAAGGCCGATGCGCGCGCGCGCCGCGAGGCCAAGGCGGCGGTGCGGCGGGGCTAGTCCTCGCCCTCGCCCCCGCCGGTCACCCGGCGGGAGAGGTGCCCGTAATAGCCCTGGATCAGGAGCTCGACCGTGTCGCCGCGCTCCTCGGCCTCGAACGCCAGGTCTTTGGCCATCTGAATGGCGGCGGATCGCGAGAGCCCGCGTTCGACGGGCTCTCCGTCCTTGAAGACGGTCCAGTCGCCGTCCTTCAGCGTCACCGCGTATTGCACCATTCGCTCATCCTCGCGAGAAGCTTCAGCGTGCAGAGCCCGGCAAAAGTTCCCGCGGGCGCAGAAGGGGTCGCGAGGGGTCGTCGCGGGACACCGCGCGTCGCCAGGGGGGCCGTCGGCGGCCTAGAGCGTGACCGGCCTGCCGTGCGGCGTGCGTCGATAGGCGGCAGCCCACGCCTCCTTGCGGTCATCGAGCGCCGCCGATCCGGCCAGGCGCTTGGCCGTGACCAGCCGCTCCAGAGCGGCCAGCCAGCGCTCGTAATAGCGGCCGCCGTCGTCCTGCGGCCCGGCGGACTTCAGCTCGTCGGCGAGCGCCTCGGCCCACTCGGTCCAGGTGAAGGCGCCCTGCGCGTGGAGATGGACGGTGAGCGCGAACGCCTGCGCCTGCCAGGGTTCGGCGAACACCGGGCCGTCCGCATCGCGCGGCAAGCCCGGGAGCGCGCGAGGATCAGGCGCGCTCAAGGTAGGGCTCCCAGAGGTCGAGGCAGACGCTGTCGCGGGGATCGGCCGCCTGGCCCCACAGCTCGCTGGCGGCGAAGCGGACAGTGTAGAGGTGCTGCGGGTCCTCGCCTTGGCCCTTGGCGTTGGAATCCGGGAAGACGTGGGCGCCGTGGTGGGCGACCACCTCGCCTGCGTGGCCCCGAACGTAACGCGGCAGGCGCGTGTGGCCGGTCGGGTTCAGGTTGCGGCAGCGCACGGCGTCGCCGGAGCGGAAGGCAGGCTGGGCCGCCGTCTCGCGGACATAGCTCCCGGGTCGGGTGAGCACCGTCGAAACCGCGTCTGCCTTCAGCAGCGGCTCGGCCCTGGGTGCGCCGGGCGCCGCCCTGCCGGCGGCCATCTCCTGGCGGGTCACGAGGCCCGCCTTGAGGAGCAGCTCCGACAAGGAGCGGAACCACTTCTCGTAATAGGTCATGGCCAGGTGCTCGGGGCCCGGGATGAGCTCACGCTGATGGCGCCCGGCATCGATGTTGCTGCGGGTCGGCGAGGCGATGGTCATCGCGTGCGCCCGGGCTTCCCAGGCGTGGTGGAACGGCGGCTCGTCAGGCTCAGCGACCAGCGGTCCGAGCCCGTGCATCCCGCCCATGTCGTGCACGCCGTTCACAGCCGCGCCGTGCCGATCATGCCGTCGCGGGTGACCAGCGCGGCAAGCGCCTCCTCAGAGAGCCCGTCCGTGTTGGCCGGGCGCTCCGGGATGACCAGATAACGGACCTCGGCGGTGGAATCCCAGACGCGCACGGCGATCTCCGGCGGCAGGGTCACGCCGAATTCCGCCAGCACGCCGCGCGGATCGATGACCGCGCGCGAGCGGTAGGGGGCGGACTTGTACCAGACCGGCGGCAGGCCCAGCACCGGCCAGGGGTAGCAGGAGCACAGGGTGCAGACGACCATGTTGTGCACGGCCGGCGTGTTGAACAGCGCCACCATGTGCTCCCCCTGCCGGCCGCTGTAGCCGAGCTCGGCGACGGCGGCGGTGGCGTCGCGCTCCAGCTGCGCGCGGTAATCGGGTTCGACCCAGGCCTTGGCGACGACGCGGGCGCCGTTGCGGGGGCCCACCTTGTGCTCGTAGTGGTCGACGATGGCGTCCAGCGCGGCCGGATCGACCAGCCCCTTCTCGACCAGCAGGGACTCCAGCGCCTTCACCCGCAGCTCCATGTCGGAGGGCGGATGCTGGCCGTGCTCGTCGCCGGGATGGTCGTGCGCCATGCGAGCGGGAGCTTGGCGCACCGGCGGGAGCCTGTGAAGCCGGAGCCGGTCGCTTTCGCGTGACGCGGCGGCGGATCGGCGCGATGTTTCGGCGCCCGCCCCGGGAGGCCCGCATGCAAGAGCCGCACCTGATCTACTTCGCCGACCCCATGTGCTCCTGGTGCTACGGCTTCTCCCCGGTCATCGAGGCGGTCCACAGGGCGTTCGGCCGCGGCCTGCCGGTGCGCGTGATCATGGGCGGGCTGCGCCCCGGGACCGAGCAGCCGATGGACGAGGCCGGCAAGCGGGAGGTCCTGACGCACTGGGCCCACGTGCACGAGGCGACCGGCATGCCGTTCGACCGACACGCCATGGATCGCGAGGGCTTCGTCTACGACACCGACCCCGGCGCGCGAGCCGTCGTGGTCGTGCGGCGCGAAAGCCAGGAGCTGGCGGTGAGCTATCTCGCGCGCGCCCAGAGCGCCTTCTACGCCGAGGGCCGCGACCTGACGTCAGGGGACGTGCTGGCTGATCTCGCCGAGGAGTTCGGGGTGGAGCGCGCGGGCTTCCTTGCGCAGTGGCGCTCGGAGGAGGCCAAGCAGGAGACCTGGCGCGATTACGCGATCGCCCAGCGCGCGGGCGTCACGGCCTTCCCGACGCTGGTCGGGGGTCCCAACGAGACCGGGGTCTATGGCGTGGTCACCCGCGGCTACGCGCCGGCCGACCAGGTGGTAGGCGTGCTGAAGGACTGGATCAGCCGCATCGCCGCCTGAGCACGGCGGTGGGGATGTCGTCCCGATCCGCGGCGTGGCGTTTCTTCGCCATTCTTCAGTCCTGCAGCTGTCGGAGCCGTCCGCGCATCGCCTTGAAGTAGGGCGGGATCTCCTTGAGCCGGTACGGCGCGAACTCGGCCTTGGCGGCGGCGAGGCGGTCGCGCAGGTCGGCGGCGACGTCCGGATGGACCGAGGCCACGCTGTAGTTCTCCGATGGGTCGGCTTCGAGATCGTAGAGCTGGTCGTAGCCCAGGAGTGCGGTCGGCAGCCGGGCGCCGCGGTAGTAGGCCGAGGCGATGTACTTCCAGCGCTGGGTGCGGATGCCGATCGGGTCCTCGTTGTCGAACAGCACCAGGTGCTCGTGGGGGGAGGGGCCGCTCCGCATGACGACGTCCGTCAGATCGCGCCCGTCGAGGGCGACGTCGGCCGGCGCCGGCATCCCGGCCAGCGCCAGCAGGGTCGGCAGGATGTCGATGCCCATGCAGATGGCGCCGGCGCGCCGACCCGCCGGGATGCGTCCCGGCCCCCAGACGATGCAGGGCACGCGATAGCCGCCGTCGTAGGCGCCGCCCCCCTTGCGTTCGCGCAGCCAGCCGGGCGAGCCCTCGAACCATGGGCCGTTGTCGGACGTGAAGACGACGATGGTGTCCTCCGACAAGCCAAGTTCCGCGAGCTTCGCCAGGAGCCGCGCCATGATGGAGTCGATCTCCTCGACCACCGCGCCATAGGGCCCGGCGAACCCGCGGGCGTCGAAGTCGGGGTGTGGGTAGGGCGGCAGGTGCGGTGAGCTGAGCGCGAGCTCGACGAAGAACGGCCGCTCGCGGTTGGCCTCGATGAACCGTTCCGCGTGCTCGTAGAACCGCTGCTGGAGCTGCGGCAGGTCGACCGCGCTTTCCAGGACCTCGTCGGAGCCGGCGTGCGCCTCGAAATAGGCGAGCGGCTTCATGTCGTGGCTGTAGGGGATGCCGAAGAACTCGTCGAAGCCGTGCCGGGTCGGCGGCCAGGCCTCGCCCCGGTGCCCGAGGTGCCACTTGCCGAACAACGCGCTGGCGTAGGCCGGCTTCAATGCCTTGGCGATGGTGAGTTCGCTGAGCGGCAGGCCGCGATCGTCCTGCTGCATGATGACCTCGAAGCCCAGGCCCGTGCGCACCGGATACCGGCCGGTGAGCAGGCCGGCGCGCGACGGCGAGCAGATGTTGGCGGGCGCATAGTAGTCGGTCAGCAGGACGCCCTCGGCGGCCATCCGGTCGATCGTCGGCGTGGGGATCCGGCCGCCATAGATCCCGACGTCGCCGCAACCGAGGTCGTCGCAGAGCACGACGATGAAGTTGGGCGGCCGGGCGCCGACGGACCCACGTTGCTCGCTCATCTGTCCCCCTTGGAGGTTGACCCGCCCATAACGGCGCGGGGCCCCAGCCCTGTAAAGCCGATCAGGCGGTGGCGGCGAGGCGCAACGCTGCCTCGAAGCCCGGCTCGGCGATCCCGTCGAGGAAGGCGCGCAGGGACATCATGGCGAACGCCAGGACCGTCTCCGGCGTGGCGCCGCCCAGCCGGCCACCCGCCACGGCCTGGCGGAAGCTCTCGGGCGTAAAGGCCTCGAGGCTGGCCACCTGGCCGGCCCGCGGCTGCCCGGTCATCGATTCCAGCACGATCGCGCCGTAGAATATCCGGGTCAGCAGGCGCACGACAGCGAGCCTCGCCTTCAGCGCCCGGTCGGGGATGCGGCCGAACGCAGCGCGCAGCAGCAGATCCTCCAGCTCAGGGGTCTGGGCGTACTCGGTGGCGCCGATCGCCACGTCGACGAGCGGATCGTTCATCGCGGCGAGCTCCCAATCCACGAGCCACAGCCGCTCGCCGTCGAACAGCAGGTTGCGCGGATTGGGATCGTTATGCGCCGGAAAGAAGCCCCGCTGGCTCCAGGGAAGCGCCGCGCGGATGCGGGCCAGGCCTTCGGCGTGCGGACGGAGGAGGCCAGGCGCCAACAGCCCCGAGGCTTCGACGGCGTCCAGCAGGATCTGGGCGACCTCCGGGTAATCGGGGAGGACCGGGAACGGCGGGGCTTCTCGGATGCGGGCGAACAGGCGGCCGAGGCCCTCGACCAGGGCGGCCCGACCACCGGGAAACGCGGCGAGCGGCCGGTTCTCGATGAAGGCGATGATCGCGACGCCAGAGGCGGCGTCGGCGTAGAGCACGGCGGGCGCGGCTCCGACCTCCGCCGCGGCGGCCAGGCAGTCATAGCCGCGCTGGCGATCGGCGAGCGGGATGCGCTCGGGCTCGAGCCGCAGCGCATAGGCCCGTCCGGCCGCCTCGAAGCGGCAGACCAGTGCGCCGGAGGCGCCGCCCGCGATCGGCCTCAGGTCCGGGAGGCCAGGCCGGTCGAAGACGCTGTGCAGCGCCTCCTGCACGGCTTCGCGCCGAGTTTCGGGGATGATCTCCATCGTCTTCCTGGCCAGCCGCGAAGGCGGCTCACCTCATTCTGGCCGGCGGATTGCGGCCGAGGTCCTCGATCAGTCGGGTCAGCATATAGAGCCTGGGCGTCACCGACTTCAGCTCCAGGTACTCCTTGTCGGAGTGGAAGCCGCCGCCGACCGGGCCGAGGCCGTCGAGCGCCGGGACGCCGGCGTCGGCGGCCAGCGCCGATTCCGAGGCGCCGCCGTTGCCGCCGGTGGCGAGCCCGAGGCCGAGGCCGGCGTAGATGGCTTGGGCGCGGGCGGCCAGAGCGTCGGTGGCGGAATTGGAGGGTAGCGGCGGGTAGGCCGGCTCGCGGCTGATCGCGACCTGAGTGTCGGGGATCTGGGTGACCTTGGCGTTCTTTTCCAGGACGGCCTGCACCTCGTCTACCTGCTTGCGCTCGCGGACGCGGACGTTGATCTGGGCGTGGGCGTCCTCGGGGATGATGTTGTTGCGCGTCCCCGCGCTCATGATCGTCAGGTTGGCGGTGAGCCCGTCGCCGGACTTCGGGAACACGTCGTCGGCCTGGATCTGGTGGATCAACTCGAGGGCGGCGTTGCGACCGTCCTGCGGATCGACGCCGGCGTGGGCGGCGAGGCCCTTCACGTCGATGTGGAATGTGCTGGAGCCCTTGCGCCAGACGGTGAGCACATCAGGCGGATCGCCGGGCTCGAGGTTGAGCTCGGCGTCGGCGTCGGCCAGGAGGCGGCCGATCAGCTTCTGGGTCCCCGGCGAGCCGCGCTCCTCTGAGGTCTCGATCAGGAAGGTGATCTGCTTGAAGTCCTTGAAGCCGGCATCGTGCAGCAGGGTCAGTGCGTAGAGCCCCTCGACCACGCCGCCCTTCTCGTCGTCGACGCCGGGGCCATAGGCCTTTTCCGCATCGGTGCGGTAGGGCCGTTTGGCGACCGTCCCGGGGCCGAACACGGTGTCCATATGGCCGATCATGAGGATGCGGCCCTTGCCGGTTCCGGAGAGCCGGGCGACGAGGTTGTCGGGGAGCCCCGGCGCTTCCGCCGGCACAGCCTCGATGCTCATGCCGAGCGCCTTCAGGCGCGGGATCAGCACGGCGGCGACCTTGCGCCCGCCTTCCATGTCGCCGGTGCCGGAATCGATATCGACCAGCGCCTGCAGGAGCTTGAGCTGCCCGGGCCGGGCGGCCTGCGCCGCGGCCCACAGCTTGGCGTCCTTGGCGATCGGCTTCGGGGCCGCCTGCGTCCCGCCAATAGCGAACAGCGCCGCCATCCCGAGACTCGCGATCCAGGCCCGCATGACGTCCCCGCCCAACAGATCGCGCCCCAGCGGCCCGACGGCCGCGATAGAGCCGCAAGCCCGCCGCGGCCGCAAGTCGCCGGAGGCCAGGGCCAAGTACGACGCCGCCTTGCCCTATGCGCCCAAATGGCGGGCGCTGCTCGACGCCCGCGCCGCGGCGGCGGGCCATCTGCCGCGGTCCGGCTGAGCCGGCCGCCTTGCGAAGCCGCTGAAGGCACGCAATATCCAGGCTGAGCGCGGGCGCGGCCCGCCGCCGGATTCCAGCAAAGGCTACCCCGACATGCGTGACCCCGTGACCACCGCCCTCGGCCTGGTTCCGATGGTGGTCGAACAGACCAGCCGCGGCGAGCGCGCCTACGACATCTTCTCGCGTCTGCTGAAGGACCGCATCGTGTTCGTCGCGGGCCCGGTCGAGGACGGCATGGCGGCGCTGGTCTGCGCCCAGCTGCTGCACCTGGAGGCGGAAAATCCGAAGAAGGAGATCCAGATGTACATCAACTCGCCGGGCGGCATCGTGACCAGCGGCCTGGCGATGTACGACACCATGCAATACATCAAGTCGCCGGTGATCACGCTGTGCCTGGGCATGGCGGCCTCGATGGGCTCGTTCCTGCTGATGGCCGGCGAGAAGGGCCAGCGGATCGCGCTGCCGAACTCGCGGATCATGGTCCACCAGCCGTCCGGCGGCTTCCAGGGCAAGGCCAGCGACATCCAGCGGCACGCCGAGGACATCATCAAGACCAAGCGCCGCTTGAACGAGCTCTACGCCAAGCACACCGGCCGCACCTACGAGGAGGTCGAGGAGAAGCTGGACCGCGACTCCTTCATGAGCGCGGAAGAAGCCAAGGACTGGGGCCTCGTCGACCACGTCTGGGAGAAGCGCGAAGGCGAGGCCTAGGCGAGGGATCGCCGATCACGCCTCGATCGGCGACAGCGCGCTCGCCTGCGAGACCCTGAAGAGCGCCGGCTCCTGGAGGCCGGCGGCGTCATCCACGACGCTGAGGATCTGCGGCTCGGCCCTGATCACCGCGGCGTTGCTGTTCCTGGGCGCGAACACCGCCGCCTGCGGATAGCGGGCGCGGATCAAGTCGTTGACGTGCTCCACCTCGCGCCAGTCGGACAGCTGCACCGAGCGCGCGGCCATCGACAAGCCGCTGACCCTGCGTCCGCTGGGATCGGCATGGCCGATGGCGATCGAGGTCCGCGGGTCGCGCCTGATGTTGGCGAGCTTCTGGCTCGAGCTCGCGACCGCGAAATAAATCGCAAATGCGTCGTGCACGTAGCCGACCGTCGTCGCCTGGGGCCAGCCATCGGGCCGCAGGGTGGCGAGCGCCATCGTTCGGTTCTCGTCAAGGATACGGAAGACGAGACGGGTGATCGCCTCGATGTCCTGCATTATCGGCCCTCCGGACGGAACAAGGACGTACAGGGTCGGGCGCATTATCGCGCTGAGCGCCGCCCCGCGCTTGTGAATTCGCGCGCTCCGTCGGGGCCGGCGGTCAGGCGCCCACGCGCGTCCGCACGGCCGCCAGCAGTTGCGCGCGCCCAGCCGCCTCGGTGACGTCGATGCGCTCGAATGGGCCGCCGTCGGGGCCGCCGCCGATGTCGGCGAAGAGACCCATCGGGTCCTCGTGGAAGTGCAGGAACGAGCGGCGCTTCAGGTAGAACACGCCGCGCTTCTTCTCGGTCAGACCCGGGATGGCGCGAAGGCTGGCAAGCAGCGCCTCCAGCCGGTCGAGGTCCTGATCGCGCGCATGCCTCATGGCCTGCCCCGGAACACCTTGTAGCCGCGGATCTCGGCGAGCTGCAGCATCTCGCGATCACCTGACGTGTCGCCATAGGCGGCCTTCAGGCGGACGTCCGCGCCGAAGGCGGCCTTGAGGCGCACGACCTTCTCGGGACCCCGGCAATTCGGCGAGGCGAAGGCGCCGACCACCTGGCCCCGGGCGTCGTAGCCCATCTGGGTGGCGATCAGGGCGTCGGCGCCCAGTTGCTCGGCGAAGGGGGCCACCACCACGTCGGGCGAGGCCGAGACGATGATCAGCCGCGCGCCCTCCGCCCGCCAGCGACGCCAGGCGGCGAGCGCATCGGGGCGGAACAGGCTGGGCGCAAACTCCTCCGCGAACATCTCGGCGTCGGCCTCGAGCTCGGCGCGGCTGAGGCCGTGCAGGAACTCGCGCGCCGCCCGCGCCTTGATGCGGCCGCGGTCGCGGTCGAGCAGATAGCGGAGCGCGGCCGGCAGAAGCCGGGCTGCGCCGATCAGATACCGGACGCGGCCGACGCGCCACTTCAGGAAGCCCGTGAAGCTGTCGCGGACCGTCAGCGTCCCGTCGAAGTCGAAGGCGACCAGCGGGAGCTGGGGACGAGCCCGCGACCTAACGGCGCCTCTAGGCCTGCGATCTTGTGCCATTTCGGGCCATTTCCCATTTAGGCGCGCGCAGCGTCCCCGATCGGGCGCAGCGCCGCCAAATGTCGCTCCGGCGAGCGAAGGCTTGTGATCCTTAGGCGGATCGGGGAATGTCAAGACTTAGACAACCCGCGGCGCGTATTCTGCATTGAAGGGGTGAAGCCGCCCCGCCGGGCGATGCAGGAGCCGGCCGGCTCCCGGGTCGCCTAGAGAGTGAGAAACGACCATGACGAAGGCCGCAAGCGGAGATTCGAAGAGCACCCTCTATTGCTCCTTCTGCGGCAAGAGCCAGCATGAGGTCCGCAAGCTCATCGCCGGCCCGACCGTGTTCATCTGCGATGAATGCGTCGAATTGTGCATGGATATCATCCGCGAAGAGCACAAGATCTCCTTCGTCAAATCCAAGGACGGCGTTCCGACGCCGAAGGAAATCCGCGAGGTGCTGGACGATTACGTGATCGGCCAAGACCACGCCAAGAAAGTCCTCTCTGTCGCGGTCCACAACCACTACAAGCGCCTGAACCACGCGACCAAAAACAACGACGTCGAGCTCGGCAAGGCGAACATCCTGCTGGTCGGCCCGACCGGCACCGGCAAGACGCTGCTCGCCCAGACGCTGGCGCGAATCATCGACGTGCCGTTCACCGTCGCCGACGCCACTACGCTGACCGAAGCGGGCTATGTGGGCGAGGACGTCGAGAACATCATCCTCAAGCTGCTGCAGGCGGCCGACTACAACGTCGAGCGGGCGCAGCGCGGCATCGTCTACATCGACGAGGTCGACAAGATCAGCCGCAAGTCCGACAACCCCTCGATCACCCGCGACGTGTCGGGCGAGGGCGTGCAGCAGGCGCTGCT
>NZ_JAICYI010000018.1 GCF_025934275.1 Phenylobacterium sp. | reverse complement strand
GGGCCACGGCGCGGATCTCGATGACCCCGTCGTAGACTTCCGGCACCTCCTGGGCGAACAGCTTGGCCATGAAGCCGCCATGCGCGCGCGAAAGCAGGATCTGCGGCCCCTTGGTCTCGCGGCGGACGTCGTAGATGTAGCAGCGGATCCGGTCGCCGATATTGAAGTTCTCGCGCGGGATCGACTGGTCGCGCCGCATGATGCCTTCGCCGCGGCCCAGGTCGACGATGACGTTGCCGTACTCGACGCGCTTGACCACGCCGTTGACGATCTCGCCGACCCGATCCTTGAACTCCTCGTACTGCCGCTCGCGTTCGGCGTCGCGGACCTTTCCCATGACCACCTGGCGGGCCATCTGGGTCTGCACCCGGCCGAACTCGAAGGGCGGCAGGACCTCCTCGTAGGTCTTGCCGATCTCGGCGGACTTGTCGGTGCGCTTGGCGTCGGCCAGCCGGATGATCCCGGCCGGCTCCTCGAAGGGCAGTTCGTTGCCCTCCTCGTCGACGCCGCCGCCGAACACCGCGTCGTCGGCGACCACCGTGACCACGCGCTTGATCGTGGTCTCGCCGGTCTTCGGATCGATGTGCACGCGGATGTCGTGCTCGGCGCCGTAGCGGGCGCGGGCGCCCTTCTGGATGGCGTCCTCGATCGCCTCGATGACGATCTCCTTGTCGATCGCCTTCTCGCGGGCGACGGCTTCGGCGATCTGCAGAAGCTCAAGCCGGTTGGCGGAAATGCCGGTCAGGCTCATGGGGTCTCTCTCTCAGTCGGACGCTTCGTCGTGTTGATGTTGCAGGCGCTCGGAGCGGCTTTCGGCCCCGCGTTTCATAAGGTCGTCGGTCAGTACGAGCTTCGCCTCGGCAATCCAGGCGAACGGGATCAGCGTGGTCGAGTCCTCGCCCTCCAGGTCGATGGCGACGTTGTCGCCCTCGACGCCGGCCAGCGCGCCCTTGAAACGCTTGCGGCCCTCGGCCAACCGGTCGAGCTCCAGGCGCGCCTCGTGGCCCTCGAAGGTCTCGAAATCCTTCATCCGGGTGAGCGGCCGGTCGACCCCGGGCGAGGAGACCTCAAGCGTATAGCGGCCGCTGATCGGATCGGCGGCGTCCAGAACCTCGGAGATGGCGCGCGAAAGCGTGGCGCAGTCGTCGATGTCCATCTCGCCGTCGGGGCGTTCGGCCATCACCTGCAGCCGCCGGGCCTCGCCGCCGCCCATCAGCCGCAACCGCACGATGGCGTAGCCCGCCGCCTCAGCCACGGGGTCGAGCAACTCCAGCAGTCCTGCGTCCTCGGCGGTCTTCCCGCGCATGAAGCTCGGCCGTCCTTCGGCAAAGAAAAAAGCGGTCGGGCCGGAGCCCGCCGCTTGAAAGCGCCATCCAGCGCTATCAGCGATGTTGCGAGGAATATAGGCGAGGCCGGGCCGCTTGTCAGCCCCGATTGCGCGCGGCGTTATTTCGCCGGCGGCGTCGCCACCTTGAACGAGCTGACGAACGCTTCCCCGACCGATTCCGGCGGCGTCTCGTGGCTCGGATCGAGCGTGGCGAGCTGACCCTCGCCACTACGCATGAACGTCACGCCATAGATGTGGCCATTGACCTTGACCGTGCGGATCAGGACGACTGCGCCGTTCCCCATCACGCGACGCTCCTCGGGCGGCGAGGCCAGATCGCGGCCGACGGAGTCACAGGGGCTGATGGTTCCGGGCGGTACGGGCAGAGGCGGATCGCCGCACGTCGCGCGCGGTGCGCCGGGCTGCTCGCGCGGGGTCATTGCCGTGGCCCGAAAGGTCGCGCCGCCGATCCGCAGCATCCAGGTGTCGACGGAGCGGATCGACTCCGTCCCGGCGCCCTTCGCCGGTCCCGCCGGCGGTTCGGACGTCGTGTGCATCTTGGCCGGCGCGCTCGGGAAAACGACCGAAACGCCGTCGCCCAGGTCGACCTTCGTCTCGGCCAGCGCAAGCGTCGGGAGCAGGGCGCTCAGAACGCCTCCGGTCACAGCCATCCGCATGGGCTAACCCCCAATTCCCCCGCAACTGTCAGCTGGGTTTTTGCCGAACGCAAGCCGCAGCTTTACTCGTCTCCCGACCTGCCCCACATGCGCCCGCATGGACCTCTCCAAGATCCCGGTCGGCGCCAATCCGCCTTATGACGTCAACGCCCTCATCGAGATTCCGCAGGGCGGCGAGCCGGTGAAGTACGAGCTCGACAAGGAGAGCGGGGCGATGTTCGTCGACCGCTTCCTGCACACCGCGATGTTCTACCCCGGCAACTACGGCTTCATCCCGCACACGCTTGCCGACGACGGCGATCCGATGGACATCCTGGTGGTCGGGCCGACGCCGGTGGTCCCGGGCGCGATCATCCGGGCGCGGCCGATCGGAGCGCTCTTGATGCGCGACGAGGCGGGGGGCGACGAGAAGATCCTGGCGGTCCCCGTCGACAAGCTGCACCCGTTCTACGAGGGCGTGGATTCCTGGCGCGCGCTGCCCTGGATCGTCACCGAGCAGGTCGCCCACTTCTTCCAGCACTACAAGGACCTGGAGAAGGGCAAGAAGGTCGACATCCTCCGCTGGGCCGACCCCGAGGAGGCCGCCGACCTGATCCGCGCCGCCATCGAGCGGGCGAAGGCGCGCTAGACCCTTACGAAATCCAGGAACGCCGGCGCGCAGTCGCCCAGGTGCTTTTGCTCGTAGCGGGTCGCGACGTGATCGGCTGGCGGGGCGCGCCAGTCGTTCGCCCGCTCGGCGGTCCAGCGCAGAGCGGGACTGGCGAGGAACCGCGCCAGCGCCCAGTCCACGTACTCGGCCCAGTCGCTGGCGAAACGCAAGGCGCCGCCCGGCGTTAGCACGCGGGCCAGCTCGGCCACGGTGTCCGCCTGGACCAGCCGTCGCTTGTGGTGCCGCGTCTTCGGCCAGGGGTCGGGGAACAGGATGAAGATGCGCTGGAGGCTCGCCTCCGGCAGCTGGATTAGCAATTCGCGGGCGTCGCCGGCATGGATGCGGACGTTCCGCAGCGCCTGAGCCTCGATATGGCGAAGCGCGCTCGCCACCCCGTTCTGGAACGGCTCGGCGCCGAGCATGAGCACGTCAGGATGAGCCGCCGCCTGCGCCGCCAGGTGCTCGCCGCCGCCGAACCCGATCTCCAGCCAGACCTCTCGCGCCGCCGGCATCAGGCTCGCCGGCTCGAACGGGCCCTCCGGAACGCGGATCGCCGGCAGCAGGGTCGCGAGGAGCGCCGCCTGCCTGGGCTTGATCGGCCGCGCCTTGGTGCGGCCGTAGGTGCGGAGTTGGGGACGGTCCGACATCGTTCCACCTAACCGTCATGGCCGGGCTTGTCCCCGGCCACCCAGAGACGCCGAGGACCGAACGCTGGCGCGACCTCAGCCGAGGTCGTGTTTCCAGGTCCCGGGGACAAGCACGGGGATCACGATCAGTTAGTTGGAATGAGCTACGCCAGCCCGCGCAGCTGGTCGACCAGGTCGGTGCGCTCCCAGGAGAAGCCGCCCTCGTTGTCCGGCTGGCGGCCGAAGTGGCCGTAGGCGGCGGTGCGGGCGTAGATCGGCCTGTTCAGCCCCAGGTGCTCGCGGATCGCTCTGGGCGTCGCCCCGCCGATCATCGCCGGCAGAGCGGTCTCCAGCTTGGCGGGATCGACCTCGCCTGTGCCGTGGGTGTCCACGTAGAAGCTGAGCGGCTGGGCCACGCCGATCGCGTAGGAGATCTGGATGGTGCACTTTCTCGCGAGGCCCGCGGCGACGACGTTCTTGGCCAGATAGCGGCAGGCGTAGGCCGCCGAGCGGTCCACCTTGGTCGGATCCTTGCCGGAGAAGGCGCCGCCGCCATGCGGCGCCGCGCCGCCATAGGTGTCGACGATGATCTTGCGGCCGGTCAGGCCCGCATCGCCGTCCGGTCCGCCGATCTCGAAGCGGCCGGTGGGGTTCACCAGCCACTCGGTGTTCTTGGTGATCAGGCCCTCCGGGAACACCTCTTGGACGAACGGGCGGATCTCGGCCTGCAGCCGCTTGGGCGTCACCGAATGCAGCCCCATGCGCTTCTTGTGCTGGGTGGAGACGACGATCTTCAGCACCTCGACCGGCCGTCCGTCCTCGTAGCGCAAGGTGACCTGGCTCTTGGCGTCCGGTTCGAGCACGGCGCACTCGCCGGAGTGCCGGACCTCCGAGAGCCGCTTCAGGATGTTGTGGGCGTACTGCAGGGTGGCCGGCATGAGCTCCGGCGTCTCGTCGACCGCGTAGCCGAACATGATCCCCTGGTCGCCCGCGCCCTCCTCCTTCTTGGCGGAGGCGTCGACGCCCTGGGCGATGTGGGCCGACTGGGCATGCAGGTAGCAGGCGTACTTGGCCTTGGCCCAGTGGAAACCCTTCTGCTCG
Organism: Phenylobacterium sp.; assembly: GCF_025934275.1. Lineage (GTDB taxonomy): Bacteria > Pseudomonadota > Alphaproteobacteria > Caulobacterales > Caulobacteraceae > Phenylobacterium. The sequence continues at coordinate 49,446 of NZ_JAICYI010000018.1, read as the reverse complement.
TAACCGATGTCCTTGATGGCCTGGCGGACCTTGGGCTCCAGCGAGCGGACGATCTCCTTGGTCAGCGACTTGTTCTCGCCCTTCGAGCCGCCGGGCCGGCCCGCGCGCACCTCGCCGGCCAGCACGATGCGGTTGGTGGTGACCAGAGTCTCGCAGGCGACGCGCGCCTCCGGCTCCGCGCTCAGGAATGCGTCGACCACGGTGTCGGAGATGCGGTCGGCGACCTTGTCGGGATGGCCTTCGGAGACGCTTTCCGAGGTGAAGATGTAGCTGGAACGGCTCAAGTCGGACTCCGGGAGGCTGGGCCGTGCGGCGGACGCCGCGGGCCGGTCGGCATGCGAAAACCTATAAAGACATCCTTATGTCCCGCCAAGTCGGCGCGCCCGCTCGGCAGCCGCGATCAACGCGGAGAGTGCGACGAGGCTCCAGAACGGGATATCCCCAAGCCGTTCGTAGGGCGTCGGGCCGAGCGCCGGCGGCAGGCGCGCATCGATCACGCCGAAGTCGCCAAGACCCAGCCGCTTGCCGGGCTCGGTCCGCCCGAACGCGTCGATCACCGCCGACACGCCGGTCGGCGTCGCCCGCACCATCGGCAGGCCTTCCTCGATCGCCCGGTAGCTCGCGAGGTTCAGGTGCTGCAGCGGCCCCGACGTGCGGCCGAACCACGCGTCGTTGGAGATGTTGAGAATCCAGGTCGGACGCAGGTCCGCGCGCGCCGCCCCTTCGCGGGTGAAGCCGGGGAACAACGCCTCGTAGCAGATCAGCGGCTGGAAGGGCGGCAGGCCGGCCGGCGTCGCGGGCCGGGGCGGCGGCCCGGCGGAGAAGTCGTCGGGCATGTGCACCAGGCTGCGGAACCCCACCTTCGAGGCGAGCGCCCCGAGCGGCATGTATTCCCCGAACGGCACCAGCCGGTACTTGTCGTAGACGGCGGTGACCTTCAGCCCCCCGGCCTCCCGGCGGAAGGCGATCAGGCTGTTGAAGTAGGCGAGGCCGCCGTCCGCCTTCGGCTGCGCGCGGTTGGCCCCGAGGATCAGCGTCTGGCCCGGGTCGACGGTGTCGCGCAAGCGCGGCCCGTAGGGGCTGTCCGGCGCCAGCAGCTCGTCGATGACCGCCGGCAGCGCGCCCTCCGGCCAGATCACGACATCCGGATGCGTCGGCGCCGGCCGGCGCGAAAGCTCGACGTAGGTCTGGAAGATGGCCGCGAGGTGTTCCGGCCGCCACTTGTCCTTCTGGTCGATGTCGGCCTGCACCACGCGGATCATCGGCGAGGCGCCCGGAGCCGGCTCTCCTCCCGCGAGGCGGGCGGCGCCGAAGCCGTAGAGCACGGCGAGCAGCGCCAGCATCACCGCGGCCATGGCGGCTCGCCGGCGGCGGGTCACCGGGTCGAACAGCAGCGCCGGGGCGGCGGCAAGCACGATGGTGATCCAGCTCAGCCCATAGGCCCCGACCAGCGCTGCGGCCTGCGAGGGCGCGGAGCCGGCGCGCCAGGTCTCCCCGGGCAGGTCCCAGGGAAAGCCGGTCAGCACATGTCCGCGCAGCCATTCGAACAGCGCCAGCGCGCCGGCGAAGACGATCACCCGCGCCCATCCGCGCGGCGCTACGGCCCGATAGAGCAGGCCCGCCAGGCCCCAGAACAGCGCGAGCCCGCCGGCGGTCAGCGGCAGGGCGATCGGCGCCATCCAGGCCTGGTCCTTGGCGTCGACGAAGAACGGCTCGACGATCCACCAGCAGCCGAGGCCAAAGTAGCCAACCCCCGCCAGCCATGCGCGGAAGAAGGCCGAGCGCAGCCGCCGCGGCCCGGCGCGATCGAGCAGCCAGAGCAGCAGGGCGTAGCCCAAGAGCCCCGGCAGGACGCCGAACGGCGGATGGGCGAGCGCGGCGGCGAGCCCAGCGCCGAGCGCCGCGAACCGGAGCGTCCAAGGGGAGACGGGTCTCGCCACGCGCGGCTCAGACCGCCGTCGACGGCGGCTTGGCGCGCCGGATGCGCACCCGCTTCACGCGCCGCGGATCCGCGGCCAGCACCTCGATCAGGAAGCCGCCGGGATGGGCGATGGTCTCGCGCCGCTGCGGCACGCGGCCGGCCAGCGTGTTCACCAGGCCGGCGACCGTGTCGATCTCCTCGCCGACGTCGGCGGGGGCGAGATCGACGCCGCCCAGCGCGGCCTCCAGCTCCTCCAGCGGCGCGCGGCCGTCGACCACCCAGACGCCCTCCGCCTCGACGAGCGGGCTCGCCACCTCGTCTTCCGCCAGATCGTGCTCGTCGGAGATGTCGCCGACCAGCATCTCCAGGAGGTCTTCCAGCGTCACCAGGCCGTCGGTGCCGCCGAACTCGTCGATCACCAGCGCCATGTGGATGCGCCTGGCGCGCATACGCGCCAGGAGGTCGGCGGCGGGCATCGAGCCGGGCACATAGAGCGCCTCGCGCACCAGCCCGCGGCGGCCCTGCAGCACCTTGTCGTCCGGCCTCGGTCGGCGCGCCTTCTGGGCCAGGAGTTTGAAGACGTCCTTGACGTGAACCACGCCCAGCGGCTCGTCGAGCGTCTCCTGGTAGACCGGCATCCGCGAGTGCTCGGCCTCGACGAAGCGCGCCACCAGCTCGGCGAAGCTGCAGGCCTTCTCGATCGCCACGATGTCGGCGCGGGGCTTCATGACGTCCTCGACCCGGACGTCCTCGAAGGCGCGGGCCTGCACCACCAGTTCGTCGGCGACCGCCGCCGCCTCCTCGGCCATGGCCGAGACCGGCTCGGGCTCGCTCCGCCGGCGGGTGAAGAAGTCGAACCAGCCTCGTCGTCGAGACCGATCGGATTGGCTGGCGGGATCAGGGTCCGTCATCATCTTCCTCGCCGGCCGAATAGGGGTCCGGCACCCCCAATCCCGCCAGGACCTGTCGCTCCAGGGCCTCCATCTCCTCGGCCTCCGGATCGCTCAGATGATCATATCCTAGAAGGTGCAGCACCCCGTGCGCCACCAGATGCTGCAGGTGGTGCGCCAGGGGCTTGCCCTGCTCGGCGGCTTCGCGCGCGCAGACACCGTAGGCCAGCGCCACGTCGCCCAGCAGGCTCTCGGGGTTCGCCGGCGCCGGGAAGGAGAGCACGTTGGTGGGTGCGTCCAGCCCGCGGAAGCGGGCGTTGAGTTCGCGCACGTGCGCGTCGTCGGCGAGCAGGACGGTGACCAGCGCGTCGCTCCTCAGCTCGTGCGCCAGCGCCGCCTCCGCGGCGGCTCTGACCAGGCGTTCCGCATCGGGCTGGGCGGCCGTCCAGGCGGCGTCCTCGATCTCCACCTCGATCAAAAGCTGCGCCCGCGCTTGGCGGCGTCGGCGTCGTAGGCGCGCACGATGCGCTCCACCAGCGGGTGGCGGACCACGTCCTCGGCGGAGAAGCGCACGATGCCGATGCCCTTGACGTCGTCCAGCAGACCCACCGCGTGGGCCAGGCCGCTGTCGTTCGGATTGACCAGGTCGATCTGGGTGGGATCGCCGGTGACCACCATGCGCGCCCCTTCGCCCAGCCTCGTCAGCACCATCTTCATCTGCAGCCGGGTGGCGTTCTGCGCCTCGTCGACGATGATGAAGGCGTGGGAGAGCGTGCGGCCGCGCAGGAAGGCGATCGGGGCGACTTCGATCTCGCCCTTCTCACGGCGGCGGCGCAGCTGCTCGGCGCCGAGGATCTCGGTCAGCGCCTCCCAGACCGGCGCCATGTAGGGATCCACCTTCTCGGTGAGGTCGCCGGGCAGGAAGCCTAGCCGCTCGCCGGCCTCGACCGCCGGCCGCGAGACGATCAGCCGGTCCACCTCGCCGCGCAGGAGCAGGCCCGCGCCGTGCGCGACCGCCAGGAAGGTCTTGCCGGTGCCCGCCGGCCCCAGGCCGAACACCAGCTCGCACCGGGCCAGCGCCTGCAGGTAATTGGCCTGGGCCGCGGTCTTGGGCGCGACCTGGCCGCGCCGGCCGACCGGCAGTCCGCCGGCCGCCGCGCCGCCCGTCTTGGCGGCGCCGATCGCCACCCGCACGTCGGCCTCGACGATCTCCAGGCCCTGGTCGGCCCGGTCGGCGATGGCGTGCACCGCCTTCTTCGCCTGGCCGCGCGATTTCGCGTCGCCCGACAGCGACACGCCGCCGCCAGGGGTCTCCAGGAGCACGCCGAAGGCGTCCTCGATCAGGGCGGCGTGGCGGGAATTGGCGCCGGCGACGGCGCGGACGGCGGCGTCGGAGAGCGGGATGAACTCGGGCGCGCGGCTCAATTCATGTCCTTCAGGCGATCTCCAGCCCAGCTTCGAGCCGGCCGGCCAGGCTGTGCGCGGCGGCGCTTTCCACACGCACCGCAATGATCTGTCCGATCAAGCGATCCGGCGCCTCGGCGTGCACCGCCTGCAGGTAAGGGCTGCGGCCGACCAGCTGGCCGGGGCGCCGGCCAGCCTTCTCGAACAGCACGGGAAGCGTGCGGCCGGCCTGGGCGGCGTTGAACGCGCCCTGCTGCTCCTCGAGCAGGGCCTGCAGCCGATGCAGCCTCGCCTCCTTCACCGCCTCGGGGACCTGGCCCGGCAGGGCCGCGGCCGGCGTGCCCGGCCGGCGCGAATACTTGAAGGAAAAGGCCTGGGCGTAGCCCACCTCGCGCACCAGCTCGAGGGTCGCTTCGAAGTCCGCCTCCCGCTCGCCCGGGAAACCCACGATGAAGTCGCCGCTGATCGCGATGTCCGGCCGGTGCGCTCGGATCGTCTCGATGAGCCTGAGATAACCGCCGGCGGTGTGCGCGCGGTTCATCGCCTTCAGCACCCGGTCGGAACCGGCCTGCACCGGCAGGTGCAGGTAGGGCATGAGCTCGGGGACCTCGGCGTGGGCGGCGATCAGGGCCTGGTCCATGTCGCGCGGGTGGCTCGTCGTGTAGCGGATGCGGTCCAGTCCCTCGATGCGGGCCAGGCGGCGGATCAGGCCCGCGAGCCCGCCCTCGCCGGCGTAGGCGTTGACGTTCTGGCCCAGCAGGGTGACCTCGCGCACGCCCCGGGCCGCCAGGGCGCGGGCCTCCGCCTCGATCGCCTCGGCCGGCCGCGACCACTCGGCGCCGCGCGTATAGGGCACCACGCAGAAGGTGCAGAACTTGTCGCAGCCCTCCTGCACCGTCAGGAACGCCGCCACGCCGCCGGGCCGCCGTTCGGGGCTCAGCGCATCGAACTTGGTTTGCGGCGCGAAGTCGGCCGCCAGCCGCTCGCCGCGCGCCCTGTGGGTGCGGGCGATCAGCTCGGGGAGCTGGTGATAGGCCTGCGGGCCAACCACCAGGTCGACCGCCGGCTGCCGGCGCATGATCTCTTCCCCCTCGGCCTGGGCGACGCAGCCCGCCACCGCGATGGTCATTTCGCCGCCCGCCGCGGCGCGGGCCTCCTTCAGCCGCTTCAGCTGTCCGAGCTCGGAGTAGACCTTCTCCGTCGCCTTCTCGCGGATGTGGCAGGTGTTGAGCACCACCAGGTCGGCGTCCGCGGGCCGCTCCGTCAGCCCATAGCCCAGCGGCGCCAACACGTCGGCCATGCGCTCGCTGTCGTAGACATTCATCTGACAGCCGTAGGTCTTGATGTAGAGGCGCTTGCGCGCGTGGGCGGACATGGCCGGGGTTATGGGGGTGAGGGTTCCGGCGCGCAAGTTCCTCCCCCCCAGGGGGAGCAACGATCATTCCTCGATCGGAACGCCGTAGAGTTCCAGGCGGTGGTCGACGAGCCGGTAGCCGAGCTTGCGGGCGATCGCCTCCTGCAGCGCCTCGATCTCCTCGTCGACGAACTCCACCACCTTGCCGGTCTTCATGTCGATCAGGTGGTCGTGGTGGACCTCCGGCTGCTCCTCGTAACGCGAGCGGCCGTCACGGAAGTCGAGCCGGGCGATGATCCCGGCCTCCTCGAAAAGGCGCACCGTGCGGTAGACCGTGGCGATCGAGATGTGCGGATCCGCCTGGTGGGCGCGCCGGTGCAGCTCCTCCACGTCGGGGTGGTCGTGGGCCTCGGAGAGCACGCGGGCGATCACCCGCCGCTGCTCGGTCATGCGCATGCCCTGTTCGACACAGAGCTTTTCGATGCGGTCGGGCACGTGGGCTCCGTGGGTGTCCATTGCGCCAGGATAGGCTCAACCCGCGGGGTCGTTAAGATCGAGCCGCATGACGTGGGCGTCCACGAACACCCCGCCGCCCCGGTCGTAGTAGCGTCGCCTGAGCCCAGCCTGCCGGAATCCAAGCCCTGCGTAGAGCGCGACCGCGGGGGGATTGTCCACCGCCACCTCCAGGAACGCCGCCTTGGCGCCGGCCCGGCGGGCGGCGGCTAGGGCGGCCTCCATCAGCGCCTTGGCGACGCCGCGGCGGCGCGCGCCAGGCGCGACGCCGAGAGTCAGCACCTCCATCTCCTGGGCGGCGATCCGGCAGAGGATCACGCCCGCCGGCGCCTCGGCCTTGGCGACGAAACCGAAGATGCCGGCGCCGTCCAGCAGGTCCTCGAAATCCTCCTCGCGCCAGGAGTCCTCGAACGCGCCGCCGTGCGCCTCGGCCATGGCGGCGGCCTCGGCCGGCGTCGCCCAGGCGATGACCAGCTCCGGGCTCATGGCGCATTCGCGACCGAGGGGCGGGCGTCCGGCGCCCGCAGATAGAGCGGGACCAGCGGGCCCGGGCTGCGGCGGGCCGCGAGCCGCGCGACGGCGCGCGGATCGGCGCCCTCGGCGGGGTTTACCATCGCGCCGGGAGCGGCCGCGGCCAGCAGGCCGGCGCCGGAGCCGGCCAGCGTCAGCGCGCGGCCCTGACGGATCTCGACGAGCCGGGCGGCGGCGGCGCTAACGGGCAGGATGTCGGGCGCCATCAGCGGCTCGGCCGCCTCGAACGCCTGGCAGTAGACCTGGTCGCGGCGGCCGTCGATCGCGGCGAACACCAGCCCGTCGATGTCGGCGGCGAGCGCCTCCAGCGTCCCGACGCCGGCCGCCGGGATCGCCAGCGCCGAGGCGAGGCCCTTGGCGAAGGCGATGCCGACCCGCAGGCCGGTGAACGAGCCCGGGCCCACGGTCGCGCCAATGCGCTCCAGGGCGGAAAAGGGCAGCCCCGCCTCGCGCATCACCGCCTGCGCCATCGGCGCGAGCCGCTCCTGGTGGCCGCGCGCCATGACGTCCGAGGCGTGCGCCAGCACGCGCTCTCCGTCCATGACGGCGACCGAGCAGACGGAAAGGCAGGTGTCCAGGCCGAGGACGATCACGCCGCCGATTTACAAGGTCTGCTCGACCCGCGTCACTTCCGGCACGTAGTGCTTGAGCATGTTCTCCACGCCGGCGCGCAGGGTGGCGGTGGAGGACGGGCAGCCGGAGCAGGCGCCGCGCATGTTGAGCCACACGACCCCGGTCGCCGCGTCGAAGCGGCTGAACAGGATGTCGCCGCCGTCCTGCGCCACCGCCGGGCGGATGCGGGTGTCCAGCAGGTCCTTGATCTCGGCGACGATCTGGGCCGTCTCGCCTTCGTAGGCGCCCTCGTCGTGACCCACGGCCTCGCCGTCGCCTGCGAACAGCGCCACGCCGGAGGTGAAGTGGTCCATGATCGCCGCCAGGATCGGCGCCTTGACGTGGGCCCAGTCGCGGCCGGGCAGCTTGCCGACCGTGATGAAGTCGGGCCCGAAGAACACGCGGGTGACCCCCGGGATGGCGAAGATCTCGGCGGCCAGCGGCGAGGCGGACGCGTCGTCGGCGTCGCGGAAGTCGCGGCTGCCCTCGCCCATCACCTCGCGGCCAGGCAGGAACTTCAGGACTTCCGGATTCGGCGTGGCTTCAGTCTGAATGAACATGGGGAAGATGTGAGCGCTGGGGGGGCGTGATGCAAGCGTCCCTCCCGTAATGGAGAGAGGCAGGGAGGCAACTAGGAATTCCAGAACCCCACGATCTTGCGCACCTCGGCCATCGTCGGCTGGGCGAGGGCGCGGGCCCGCGCCGCGCCGTCGGCCAGGATGCGGTCGATCTCGGCCGGATCGGCGAGCAGGCGGCGCATCTCCGCTCCGATCGGGCCCAGCACCTCGACCGCGAGGTCGGCGAGCCTGGGCTTGAACACGCCGAACCCCTGGCCCGCGAACTCGTCCAGCACCGCCTGCGGGGCCTTGCCCGCCAGCGCCGCATAGACGCCGACCAGGTTCTGCGCCTCCGGTCGGCCCTCCAGCGCGTCCAGGCTCGCCGGCAAGGGATCGGGGTCGGTGCGCGCCTTCCGGATTTTCTGCGAGATGGTCTCGGCGTCGTCCGTCAGGTTGATCCGCGAATAGTCCGAAGGGTCCGACTTGGACATCTTCGCGCGGCCGTCGCGCAGCGACATGATCCGGGCCCCCGGGCCCTGGGTCAGCGCGTCAGGGAGCGGGAAGAAGCCGGGCGCCCCGAAGTCGTGGTTGAACTTCTGGGCGATGTCGCGGGTCAGCTCCAGGTGCTGGCGCTGGTCCTCGCCCACCGGCACGTGGGTCGCCTTGTAGAGCAGGATGTCGGCCGCCTGCAGCACCGGATAGGCGTAGAGCCCGACGCTCGCCCGCTCCTTGTGCTTGCCGGCCTTGTCCTTGAACTGGGTCATCCGGTCGAGCCAGCCGATGCGGGCCACGCAGTCGAACACCCAGGCGAGCTCGGTGTGCTCGGGAACCGCCGACTGGGCGAAGATGGTCGCCACCTTGGGGTCCAGCCCGGTCGCCAGGTAGGCGGCGGTGATCTCGCGCACCTGCCCCTTCAGCTTGGCCGGGTCCTGCCACTCGGTGATCGCGTGCTGGTCGGCCACGAAGATGAAGGTCGGGATCTCGTGCTGCAGGCGCGCGAACTTCACCAGCGCGCCGAGATAGTTGCCGAGGTGCAGGTCGCCGGTCGGCTGAACGCCGGAGAGCACGCGCTTGGGGCCCGCGAAGGGCGCCGGGGTTTGGTCGGTCATGAGATCAGGCTTTTCGGACGAACGGACGGGCGGGCGCAAGGCCCGGGCGGATCAGCGGATCAGGCCCGCCATCGCCGGGTGTTCGTCGAAGCCATGGCGGCTAGCCTCTAAGCCAGCCTCAGCCTTCCGGCAAGTCCGCGGCGGGACCGGAGCGCTGCCCGCGGGCGCGGCGCAGGCCGGTCCGGATCTCGGTGAGCGTGAGGCCGCCGAAGGCGAACAGCAGGAAAGGGTAGGCGCCGCCGCAGATTCCGCAGACCAGCACGATAGCGAGCTCCTTCGGATGTCCGAGCGAGACCGGCGCCAGGAGATGCTGGATGAGCGGCCGCTCGTATGAGGCCAGCCCGAGAAGGGCGCCCATGACCAGGCTCGCCGCCACGATCCGCAGGGTCTTGGAGACGGCGCGCGGGCTCGGCGTGTAGTGGCCGTCGCGGTGCAGTCGTTCGGCCATCATCAGCACGTTCAGCCACCAGGATGCGGCGGTCGCGGCGGCGATCCCCGGGACGCCCACCGCCCGGTACAGCACGATCGCCAGCGGAATGTTCACCGCCACGGTGATCAGGGCGAAGCGCATCGGCGTCTTGGTGTCCTGCCGCGCGAAGAAGGCGCGGTTGAAGATCTGCGCCAGCACGAAGGCCGGCACGCCCCAGCCGTACTGCAGCAGCGCCGCGGCCGTGTGGTGGGCGTCGCCGACGGTGAACTCGCCGCGGGTGTAGAGCGCGTCGATCAGGAAATAGGGGATCGAGACCAGGGCGGCGGCGGCCGGAAGGCAGAGCGCCAGGGCGAAGATGATCGCCTGGTCCATGGCCGTGCGCGTGGCCTGCCGGTCGTCGGCGCCGGCGGCGCGGGAGAGCTGCGGCAGCAGGGCCACGCCGATCGCCACGCCCACCAGCCCCTGCGGCAGCTGGTAGAGCCGGTCGCAGACGGTGAGCCAGGTGCGGGCGCCGTTCACCTGGCTGACCAGGATGCCGGAAACGAAGATGTTGATCTGGGTGGCGCTGGCGGCGATCGCGCCCGGCACCGCCAGCATGATCAACCTCTTGATCTCGGGCGTCAGCCGCGGCCAGCGGAAGCCGACGTGCGCGCCGGACCGCCGGCAGCCCCACCAGAGCAGCGCCGCCTGGGTGATGCCGGCCAGGATCACGCCCACCCCGCCCCACTCGGCGGCCCGCACGGGCGAGTGGGCCGGCAGCACGGTCATCAGCGTCCAGAGGTTCAGCAGGATCGGCGCGGCGGCCGAGAGGATGAAGCGGTTGCGGGCGTTCAGCACGCCCGACAGGTGCGCGTAGATCGCCATGCATGGCAGGTAAGGCATGGTGATCTGGGTGAGCAGGATGGCGAGCTTGAACTTCTCGGGGTTGGCGGCGAAGCCCGGGGCGATCAAGTACATCAGCCACGGCATGGTCAGCTCGGCGACCACGGTCAGCGCCAGGGTGGCTGCAGCCAGCACCGCCATGGCGTCCGCCGCCAGCACGTCGGCCACCACCTCGCCGTCCTTCTCCAGGCTGCGCGAATAGGCGGGCACGAAGGCCGCCGCGAAGGCCCCCTCGGCGAAGATCCGCCGGAACAGGTTGGGGAAGGCGAGCGCCGTGTTGAAGGCGTCCGCGGCGATGGTCTGGCTAGCCCCCATGACGGCGGTCAGCGCCAGGTCCCGGGCGAAGCCGACGAACCGGCTGATCAGCGTGAACCCCGAATAGATCATCGAGGAGCGGATCAGGCCGCCGGTCCGCACCGCGTTCGGCTTGACGGCGCTTGGCTTGCGGGCGGCCCGGGTCTGGCTCACGGGAATCGGGGTCTCGGTCACGCGCGGCAGGCTAGCGTGCGACGCTCGCCCTGGCGCGCTGCAAATTGGCGCGCCGGCCGCCCGCGGGTTCGCCGTCCGCTTCGACCATCGCCGCGATCAGGGCGTTGCGCAGCGGGTTGCGCTTGCGCGCGTCGGTGATCTTCGTCCCCTCCGGGCCCACGACATAGAAGGCGTCAACGGCGCGTTCGCCATAGCCGTCGATGTGGGCCGAGACGATCGACAGGCCGGCGTCGGATATCGCCCCGGCGAGCGCGGCGAGCAGGCCCGGCCGGTCGCGACCCGAGGCCTCCACGACCGTGGCGGTCTCGGAGGCGTCGTTGTCGAAGCTCACCGACGGCGTGATGTCGAAGGCGGCGCTGCGGCCGAGGTCGGCCGAGCGGCGCGGCTCGCGCGGGACCGGCTCGCCGCGCGCGGCGGCCTCCAGCGCCCGCACCAGCCGGGCGAGCGCCCGGGCGTCGTCGGCGCCATAGGGTTCGCCGGTGACGTCCTGCACGTAGAAGACGTCCAGGGCCTCGCCGGCGCGCGAGGTGAACACCCGCGCCCCGACCACGTTCGCGCCCGCGCCGGTGATCGCCGCGGCGAGGTCCACGAACAGCCGCGGCCGGTCGGCGGCGGCGACCACCACCTCGGCGGCGTTGCGGTCGGGCCGCACGCGGCCTTCGGCGGCGGCCCCGGCGGCCTCCAGCGCCCGGCGGGCCAGGGCGGCGTGGTCCAGCACCTCGGCCTCGGTGAAGGCGGTGAAGTAGGCGTCCTCCATGGCGTCGGCCCAGGCTTCGGTCGCCGGATCCGCCTTGGCGAGCCGCACGCGCGCGTCGTAGGCGGCGTTCTCGTGATAGCGCCGCAGCGCCGCGGCGGCCGCCTCCGAGCCGCGGCCGCCGCGGAACACCGCCTCGGTCGCCCGATAGAGCTCGCGCATCAGCTGGCCCTTCCAGCCGTTCCAGACGCCGGGGCCGACCGCGCGGATGTCGGCCACCGTCAGCACCAGCAAGAGCCGCAGCCGCTCCGGCGTCTCGACGATCCGCGCGAAGTCGGCCACCGTGCGCGGATCGGAGACGTCGCGCTTCTGGGCGAAGTCGCTCATCACCAGGTGGTGCTCCACCAGCCAGGCGACGAGCTCGATCTTCGAGCGTTCCAGCCCCAGCCGCTCGCACGCCTGCCGCGCCGCCCGGGCGCCGGCCTTCTCCTGGCCGCCGGCCCCGCCCTTGCCGGTGTCATGCAGCAGCATGGCCAGGTACAGCGCCTCGCGGTCGGCGATCAGCGGCATCACCGCCGTGGAGAGCGGGTGATCCTCCACGAAGCGACCGGCGGCGACCTCGGCGATGATGCCCACGGCCCGCAGCGTGTGCTCGTCCACCGTGTAGGAGTGGTACATGTTGAACTGCATCTGGGCGACGATGCGGCCGAACTCCGGGATGAACCGGCCGAGCACCCCGGCCTCGGTCATCAGCGTCAGCGTCCGCTGCGGGTCGCGCCCGCGCGCCAGGATGTCCAGGAACACCTTGGCCGCGTGACGGTCGCGGCGCACCGCCGAGGTGATCGCCGGCGCCGCCCGCGTCGCAGCGGTGAAGGCGTCGGGGTGCAGGTCGAGGTTGCGCTCGTCGGCGATCTGGAAGAGGCGCAGCAGGTTCACCGGATCGCGCTCGAAGACCTCGGCGCCATCCACGTCCAGCCGCCCGCCGACTTCGTGGAAGCCGGGCACATCGAGCGGCTTGCGCTTGATCTTGCGGCCTGGCAGCAGGCGCGACAGCCCCTTCGGCTCGGACTTCACCCGCTCGGCTTCGAGCTTGGCCGCGAACACCCGGGTCAGCGCCCCCACCTCCTTGGCGAACAGGAAGTAGCGGCGCATGAACCGCTCCACGGCCGGGGCGTCGCCGCGGTCGCCGTAGCCCATCCGCCGGGCGATCTCCGGCTGCAGGTCGAAGGTCAGCCGCTCCTCCGGCCGGCCGGTGGCGAAGTGCAGGTGGCAGCGCACCGCCCACAGGAAGTCGAAGGCGCGGATGAAGGTCCGCACCTCCCGGCCGGTGAACATCTCCAGCTGCATCACCTTCTCGATCGGCTCGCCGGGATGCAGGTACTGGGCGATCCAGAACAGGGTGTTGAGGTCGCGCAGGCCGCCCTTGCCCTCCTTGACGTTCGGCTCGACCAGGTAGCGCGAGGCGCCGGCCCGCGCATGCCGCTCGTCGCGCTCGCGGAGCTTGGCGGCGACGAACTCCGCGCCGGTGCCCTTCACCACCTCGGCCTGGAAGCGCTTGATCAGGCCGGCGGCCAGCGCCTCGTCGCCGGTCAGCCGCCTGGCTTCCAGGATCGCGGTGCGGATCGTGAAGTCCTCGCGGGCGAGCTTGACGCACTCGTCGATGGTGCGCGAGGCGTGGCCGACTTTGAATCCCAGGTCCCAGAGCGCGTAGAGCATGAACTCGATGACGCTCTCGACGTGGGCGGTCTGCTTGTAGGGCCGCAGGAACAGGAGATCGATGTCGGAGAACGGCGCCAGCGTGCCGCGCCCGTAGCCGCCGACCGCCAGCAGCGCCAGCCGTTCGCCTTCCGTCGGATTGCGGGCGCGGAAGACGTGCACGGTGGTGAAGTCCCAGAGCGCGCAGACCACCTCGTCCGTCACGCCGGAGAGCAGCCGCGCGGTCTCGATGCCGCCGGCGCCGTTCTCCAGCCGCTCCTTGGCGATCATCCGGCCGCGGAACAAGGCGTCCTTGAGGATCTTCAGAGCCGCCTTGCGCTGCCCGTTCTCGTCGCCGACATGCTCCAGGGCCGCCGCCGAGAGCTGGGCGCGCAGGCGCACGCCATCGACGACGTGTTCGATCCGGGTCGGCCGAAGGCGGGGCGGCATGGGGCGCAGATATAGGCGAGTTCGCGCCCGGGCGCAGGGCGCCTTCGTCCGCTGGCCGGCGCGCCAGTCCGCCGCGGTTGTCGGCGCGGGGAATTCGCGCTTTTCTTGCGGGCGATGTCGAGCCGGGGGCGCTCGTGAGAACCGCCTTGATCACCGCCGTTGCGTCCGCCGCGCTGGCCGGCGCCGCTTGCGCGCAGGACGCCGTCCCGCTGCGCCGGAGCCAGCCGTCCGCCGCCGCGCCCGCCACCACGCAGGTGCGCTTCAAGGCGGTGATGGATTCGGTGTTCGGGCCCGGCAAGTGGCGCGAGACCGGCGGCTATCGGACGCCTGAGCGCGAGGCCGAGCTGCGCGCCGAGGGCGCGCTCACCGTGCGGCCGGGGGCGATCTCGCAGCACTCCCGCGGCCGGCCCGGCGCGCCGGGCGCCTACGACGCGGTCGTGGAAGGTCTGGGCGTCGACGCCGCCGCCGCCAGGCTGCGCCGCTCCGGTGCGCCGTTCCGCCGGATCTTCGCCGAGGGCGCGCACGGGACCCAGGGCGCGCATCTGCACCTGGAGCCGTTCACCCTGGATCTGTCGGGCGCCCGCTCGCTGGCCGCCGCAGGGCCGCCATGGACGGTCTCGGACGCCACCCCGGCGCAGGTCGTCCTCGCTCAGCTGCGCGGGCTCGCTCAGGGCGGCGACGCCCAGGCGCAGCTCCGGCTCGGTGTCGCCTACGCCGAAGGAAGGCTGGCGCCCCGCGACCTGATCGCGGCCTACGTCTGGACCGCCGCCGCCGGCGCCAATCCGACCGCCGACCCCGTCGGCCGACATGACGCCGAGCAGATCCTGGCGCAGATCGCCCCGCACATGAAACCCGACGAGATCGCCCAGGCGCAGCGGTTCGCCGGCGCCTCGTCCTGCGCACCGGCAGCGTCTGACCATGGCTCGGCGGTGATCGTGCTTGGCGCCTGGTCGCCTGCGCCCTCCGCGGGCCCGCAAGCCGCCGCCTGCCCGGCGAGTTGAGCGCGCTTCCGTTCCACGTCCCCGCCGCCGAGGCGCCGTTCGTCATGCTCTCCGGCGCGGCCGAGCACGGGCGTCAGCTGCGGGTGATGTTCGACACCGGCGACGCCACGCCGTTCATCGTCATCGTCGGCAGGCGCGCGGCGGCCGCGGCGGGAGCCCGACCGACCGGCGAGGCGGAGGTGGTGATCCGCGGCACGGCGGGCGGCGCGCCGGCGCGCTTCTCGCCGGCGCGGATGCCGAGCTTCCGGCTGGGGCCGATCGCGTTCTCGGACGTCTCCACCGGCGTCTCCGACGCGGTCGACAAGGTCTCGGACCAGGTTCCTGTCCGGGTGGACGCCGTGGTGGGCCAGGTCTTCGCGCTCTCGCGCGTGGTGAGCCTCGACTACCGGACCCATCAGGTCGACTTCGACGCCGCGCCCGGTCCGCCCGCGGCCGCGCTGCCGATGACGATCGCCCCCAAGCGGCCGCTGAGCCTGGTCTCGGCGATGATCGACGGCCGCGGGCCGTTCTCCATGGTGGTCGACACCGGCGCGGTGCTGACGCTGCTGTCGCCGGAGGCGGCGCGGCGGGCCGGCGTGAGCGCGGCGGGGCGCTACGTCACCTTCGGCGGGGCCGGGGGAACCCGCTCGCACGGCCGCGCGGCGCGGGCCAGGGTGCAGATCGGCTCGGCCGACTGGCCGGCGGCTGACGTCGTGGTCACCGACATCCTGGGCGTGGTCGCCGAGGAATCCGGCGCCCAGGTCGACGGCGTCCTGGGCGCCGACCTGTTCGGCCATGGCCGGCTGGTGATCGACTATCCCGGCCGCCGGCTGTGGATCGACCGCGGCCGCTAAGGCCCTGAGGCAGCTCGACGACGTATTCCAGGCGGGTCGGCCAATTCGCCGCCCCTCGTTTGCCGCTCAGGCGGCCGCGAACCGTCCGGCGGTCGGCACAGCCGGCGATCCGCGTTTCGCGAGCTGTGTCAGGCGGAGGAAGGCCAGGGCGCCGAGCGCGCCGAAGGCGACGGTCTGGACCACGCTGATCCAGAACCCGGCGTCCAAGCCGTGCGTCCAGATCAGCGAGCGGTGCGCGTCCTGCGGCCAGATCAGGGCGAAGAACACCAGCAGGCCGACGGCGTGGACCAGGATCCCCGGACGGATCGATCCCGTGACATAGGCGAGCGCGCCCAGCATGCCGTCGACCAGCAGGTAGAACAGGAGCGTCGGCCAGACGAACCCCTGGGTGAGCGCATGGACCGGCGCCATCACCAACGCGGTGGCGAGCACGGCCAAGACGCCAAAGCCCCGCCGCTCCAGCGCGCCCTGGAAATAGCCGCGGAAGCCGGCCTCTTCCGACACCGCGCCCGAGATCGCCGAGGCGACCAGCAAGACGGCGAGGGTGGCGGCCGGCAGCCTGGAGAAGTCCGCGCCGGGGTTGCCGGGCGTCGCGACCAGTCGGTGCAGCACGATCCAGAAGCCGGCGAGGGCGACGACCCAGAGGACGCCCGCGGCCGTGGCCCAGGCGAAGACCGGCGCGGCCGGCGGCTCGGCCCGCAGCAGCGCGCGGCGCGCCGCCTGGGTGCGCCTCGGACCAAAGCGGCCGCCGAGCCAGGACCAGAGCGCGAAGAGGACGAGGGCCACCACGGCCGCGGACCAGGGGACCGCCGGGCTCACGGCGAGATTGGCCGACAGCAGCCCCGCCCAGATCCCGGAGACCAGCACCGTGACGCCGATGGCCAGGGCTCCGGTCCAGAGGACGGCGAGCGTTTCGCGAGCGACGAGGGTCTTCATGACGCGCGCCTCCGGTGCAGGCTCGCCGAATAGGCGACTCCGGCGAGCGGCGGGATCGCGGCGCAGGCCGCGATGGCGGCGCCCAGCGCCGGGCCATCCCTCAGGATGAAGCTCGCGGCGATCAGCACCAGGCCGCCGGCGAACATCGCCCGGCCGGTGAAGCGATGGGTCCGGTCCCAGATCGAGGCGTCGGCCAGCGTCCAGGGCGTGCGGATGCCGAACACCGCGTTCTGCCGGGCCTTGCCGAGGAAGTTGCCGACCATCAGCAGCAGCGCGCCGGTGGCGGTCGCCACCGGGCGGATCACCTCGAAGGCTGGATCGAAGGCGCGGCCAACCATGGCGTATTCCGTCACCAGCAAGAGGCCGGTGATCGCGATCAGGGTGGTCTCGTAGGGTTTCGTCGCCCGTTCGACGCCGCGCCGCCGGGCGCCGGCCATGAAGGCCAGGCTCACCACCGTCGAGACGGCGGGCAGCAGCCACACCAGGGTCCGGGAGCTCTCGGTATGGCGGACGCCGTCGAGGCCGAGGACGTGAACCGGCACGCCGGCGCCGAGCGGCAGGGCGAGCCACGCCCAGAGCGCCACGGCGGCGCTGATCGCGGTGAGGCCGGCGGCCACGAGGTACGCATAGGAGACACGCATCCTAGGGTTCTCCCTTCCTGCTCTTCAGCGCGGGACTGCGCTTCGCCTCGGCCGCAGGCTCCTGGAGCCGAAAGGCGTCCATCAGCGCCATGAGCGCTTCCTCCAGCACCGAGACGTTCAGCCGGTAGATGATGGTCGTGCCGGTCCTCTCCGGGCTCACGAGGCCCGCTTCCCGGAGCACCGCGAAGTGGCCGGACAGGGTGGGCTTGGCGAGGTCGAAGTGCTCGGCGATCTCGCCCGCGCTCATCTCCCGCTCCCGGAGGAGCTGGAGGATGCGGCGGCGGGTGGGGTCGGCGAGCGCCTTGTAGACTTCCGACACGGTCGTTTCCTATTTCGCTAACTAGCAAAATACCGAAATAGCTGCGCCTGGCAAGCGCTATTTTGCCAATGACCGAAATTTAAGGTGGTCGACGGCGTCCTGGGCGCGAACCTGTTCGGCCATGGCCGGCTGGTGATCGACCGGCTCTGGATCGACCGCGGCCGCTGACTGGCTAGGGCAGCTCGACGCCTTCGCGAGCCAGCGCTGTGGCCAGGCTCTCGGTCCCGTCCCACAGCGCGCCCAGCCAGCCCGCCGCCCGCGCCGCCTGCACGTTGGCGAACTTGTCATCGAGCAGCAGCAGCTCGCCCGGGGCATGGCCGGTGCGTCGCGCCACCGCCTGGAAGAACGCCGGATCCGGTTTGCCGCAACCGTAGTCGGCTGAATAGTGGAGGTCGTCGAACCGCTCGCGCAGCCCAAGGTCAGTCCACAGATGCTCGGCGCGCAGGTGTTCCTGGACGGTAGCCAGCTGGATCCGTAGGCCCCCTGCCCGGAGCGCCGCGAGCTCATCCAGCAGTTTGTGATCGAGCGTGGCGTCGTGCGCGAACCAGTAGGCGGCGAGATCCTGGCTCGTGAGGTGCGGCGCGTGCTCGGCGAGCACCGGCGCCAGCCGCTCGTGCAGCCCGGCGCGGCCAAGCACGACGTCCGCCCAGTGCGGCTGGAAGAAGTGCCGTTGCAGCGCCGCCACCGAGAGCCCGAGGTCGCGCTCCAGGTCTACGCCCCAGCCGCCCGCCCGTGGGACCACGATCACCCCGTCCACGTCGACCATCAGCGCCTTCAGCCGCATCAGGAGGCCTCCGCCGGGGCCAGCCGCTCGAACACCGAGGGCCGCGTCCGCCCGGCCAGCGCGGCGATTATCGTCTCCGCGCAGGCCTCCGCCGGCGTGGCGCTGGTGTCGACCTCCAGATCGTAGGGCCCATAGGCGTGCACCCGCTCGTGCTGCCAGAGCGCCTGGCCGACGCCGCGGTCGCCGCGCGCCGCCTCGCGCCGCCGCAGTTCGCCGAGCTCGCAGCGGACGCCAACGAAGAACACCTCGAGGCCGTCGAACGCCTCGATCCACTCGTCCAGCGCGCCCTCGGTGATCATCACCTCGTCGAGGATGAACTTCAGCCCCTCGTCGGCCGCCACGCGTAGCATCCGCCGCCACGCGCGCATCACGCGCCGGCCCTCGACGCCCACCACCATCGGCATCTCGCCATTCGACAGCGGGACCAGCTGGAATCCTTCAGGGCGGCCGTTCCATTGCGGCGGCAGCCAGGGGAACAGGTCGTCGACGCCGAAGTGCAGATAGGGTTCCGGCAGCCTCGCCTGCAGGGCCTTGGCCAGCGAGGTCTTGCCCGCCGAGGACGAGCCGTTCAGGAAGATCACGTCGGGCAGGGCCATGGTTATCCGGCCAGGAGCCCCTTCAGCTTGTAGAGGGCGTCCATCGCCTCGCGGGGGCTCATGCCGTCGGGGTCGAGGGCCTTCAGCGCTTCCTCGACCAAGCTCGGGCCGTACTCGGCGTCGGGCTCGGCCACGGCGGCGAACAGCGGCAGGTCCTCCAGGTGCGCCGGCGCCCCGGCCTCGCGCTCCAGCCGTTCCAGCACCGCCTTGGCGCGGGCGACCACCGCCGCGGGCACCCCGGCCAGCTTCGCCACCTGCACGCCGTAGGAGCGGTCGGCAGGGCCGGGCCCGGCCTCGTGCAGGAAGATCAACTCCCCGTTCCACTCGCGAGCCTTGAGCGACAGATTCGCCACATAGGCCAGCCGGTCCTCCAGAATGGCGAGCTCGTGGTAGTGGGTGGCGAACAGCGCCCGGCAGCGGTTCACCTCGTGCAGCGCCTCGGCGCAGGCCCAGGCGATGGCGAGGCCGTCGTAGGTCGCCGTGCCGCGGCCGATCTCATCCAGGATCACCAGCGAGCGGGGCGTCGCCTGGGTCAGGATCGCGGCGGTCTCGACCATCTCGGCCATGAAGGTGGAGCGGCCGCGCGCCAGGTCGTCGCCGGCCCCCACGCGCGAGAACAGCCGGTCGACGACGCCCAGCCGCAGGCGTCTCGCCGGCACGAACGCCCCGGCCTGGGCGAGCACCGCCAGCAGCGCGTTCTGCCGCAGGAAGGTCGACTTGCCGGCCATGTTCGGGCCGGTGACGATGGCCAGCCTGGGGCCGCCCGCGCCCGTGCCGTCCAGCCGGCAATCGTTGGGCGTGAACGGCTCCCCCGCCCGCTTCACCGCCGTCTCCACCACCGGATGCCGCGCCGCATCCGCCTCGAACGCCGTCGAGCGGTCGACCACCGGCCGGCTCGCGCCCACCTCCTCGGCCCACTCGGCGAGCCCCGCGGCGACGTCCAGCCGCGCGGCCGCCTCGGCGGCCGCCTGGATCCCCGTCGCCACGCGGATCGCGGCCTCGCGCCAGGCCTCGAAGGTGTCCGCCTCGATGGCCAGCGCCCGCTCGGCGGCTTGGGCGATCCGGGCGTCCAGTTCGGCGAGCTCGACGGTCGTGAAGCGCACCTGGCTGGCCAGCGTCTGGCGATGGATGAAGGTGGCGTTCAGCGGCGCGGCCAGCAGCGGCTCGGCCGCCTTGGCGGTGGTCTCCACGAAATAGCCGAGCACGGCGTTGTGGCGGATCTTCAGCGCTACGCCGCTCTCGGCGGCGAGCCGCGCCTCCAGCGACAGGATCACGCGGCGGCTGTCGTCGCGCAGCGCCCGCGCCTCGTCGAGCTCGGGGCGCACGCCCGCCGCCACGAAGCCGCCGTCACGGGCGAGCGCCGGAAGCTCGGCGCCCAACCCTTCGCGCAGCAGCTCGCGGAACGCAGCGAGGTCGGCGTGCAGCGCCGGGTTCAGCGCCCTCAGCGCCTGGGCGATCTCCTCCGGCGGCTGCACCAGCGGATCGCGCAGGCTGGCGAACAGGGCGGTGATCGCCTCGCCGATCGCCAGGCCGTCGCGCAGGCCGCCCAGGTCGCGCGGACCGCCGCGGCCCAGCGCCAGGCGCGACAACGCCCGCGCCATGTCGCCGAGGCCGCGCAGCGTCTCGCGCAGCCGCTGCCGTTGCGCGCGGTGCTCGCAGAACCAGCCCACTGCATCCAGGCGCGCCTCGATCGCCGTGGGATCGAGCAGCGGCCGGGCCAGGCGCGCGGCCAGCAGGCGTGCGCCCGGCGCTGTCATCGTGCGATCGATGGCCGAGAGCAGCGAGCCGTCGCGGGTCCCCGACGTGGTCCTTTCGATCTCCAGGCTCGCGCGGGTCGCCGGATCGATGACCATGACGTCGGCCTCGCCCGCCCGCCTGGGCGGTGAGAGCGCCGGGAGCTTGCCGGCCTGGGTGGTCTCCAGGTGCGCGGCGATCAGACCGAGCGCGGAGACCTCCGCGCCGGACAGGCCGCCGAAGCCGTCCAGGGTCTCGACGCCGTAGAGCCGCTTCAGCCGCGCTTCGCTGGCGCCGGGCTCGGCGAGCGCCTGCGGGACCGGCTGAACGAAGCCGCCGGCCGCCTTGAGCGCGGCCGAGACCTGCTCGTCGGCGAACAGCCGGTCGGGGACCAGGATCTCCGACGGGCTCAGGCCCGCAAGCGCCGAGCCGAGGCCTTGGGCCTGCACGGCCAGGCATTCCACCTCGCCGGTGGAGAGCTCGACGCTGGCCACCGCCGCGCCGCCGGCCCGGACCGCGATCGCCGCCAGCCGGTTCGCGCCGCGGGCGTCGAGCAGGCCCTCCTCGGTCAGCGTTCCGGGCGTCACCACGCGGACCAGATCGCGGCGCACCACCGACTTGGCGCCGCGCTTCCTCGCCTCCGACGGGTCTTCCAGCTGCTCGCAGACCGCGACCTTGAACCCCGCCCGGATCAGCTTGGCGAGATAGGCCTCGGCCGCATGCACCGGCACGCCGCACATCGGGATCGGCTGGCCGCCGTGCTGGCCGCGGGCGGTGAGCGTGATGCCGAGCGCCGCCGACGCCTTCTGCGCGTCCTCGAAGAACAGCTCGTAGAAGTCGCCCATCCGGAAGAACACCAGCGCGTCCGGTTGTCGCGCCTTGGCCTCGAAGAACTGCGCCATGACGGGCGAGGCGCCCGCGGCGGGGTCGATCGTCTCGGAAGGCGGAGCCTGGGCGTTCATCGGAGCCCGGCAGGCTAGCGGCCGATGCGAGTCGGGTCAGCCCTTGAACCGGCCGCGAACAGGGCCAAGCTGTGGAAGGATGCCGCAATCCCGTGGAGCGTCGGTCTCGATCCTCATCCTGCCCGCAGGGCCGGCGGATGCCGAGGCGCTGGCCCACGTGCACGTGGCCTCGTGGCGCGAGAGTTACCGCGGCCTGTTGCCCGACGCCTACCTCGCCCGGATGAGCGAGGCCGGCTTCACCCGCCGGTTCCGTCGCGCGCTCACCTACCCGGGTGCGAACGAGGTGACCCTCGCCGCGGCCGGGCCGGACGGACTCCTGGGCTACGCGCAGGGCAGCCCCTCCCGGCGAGGACGCTCCGGCGAGGCGGAGATCGCCACGCTCTACGTCCTGAAACGAGCCCAGGGCCTCGGCCTCGGCAGGCGGCTGATGCTGGGGACCGCGCGGGCGCTCGCCGCCCAGGGCGCCGGCTCGCTGATGATCTCGGTGCTGGCGGAGAACCGACGCGCCCGCGGCTTCTACGAGCATCTCGGCGGCGAGCCCGAGCCGGCGCGCTCCGAGCGCGGCCCCGGCGGCGCGCTGCTGCAGGAGGTCGCCTACCTCTGGCCCGACATCGCGGCGCTGTTCACGCGCTGACGGCTCAAGCCGTCCACACCGCCCCATCCCTCACCGTCACCGGCCAGTCGAACAGCCGCCGGCCCTCGCAGGGCCCTGCCACGCAGACGCCGTCCAGCCGGAACAGCGCCCCGTGGCCCGTGCACAGGATGTGGCGCGCATCGCGGGTGAGGTAGCGGTCGTCGAGGGCGGCGAGCGGCCAGGCGGCGTGCGGGCAGGAATCCACATAGCCCGCCAGCAGGTCGCCCGCGCGCACCACGAAGCCTGCGAACAGCCATCGCTCGGCGCGGAAGCGGAACCCCTTGGCGCCCGGATCGGGAATCTCCGCCAGCTCGCAGAGCCGCACGCCCGCGGCCGGCCGCGCCGGGTTGTCGCTAGAGCCTGTCAATCGTGACCCGGAAGGGGCGGATGTCGACCGAGGCCCAGAGCCCCGCCTGGGTGTAGGGATCGGCGGCGTTGAACGCCCGGGCCGCGGCCAGGTCCTCCGCCTCGATGATGATCAGCGAGCCCGCCATGTCGCCCTTCTCGTCGAGGAAGGGGCCGCCGAGCTTCAGCGGCTGGTCCTTCGCCCAGGCCAGGTGCCGCTCACGCGCGCCCATGCGGACCGCGAGCGAATTGGGCTTGTCGATGCAGACGAGCGCGAACAGCGGCATCACTTTTCCTCCCGAAGCGGTCTTGCGAGCAGGCCGGCGATGGCCTCGTCGACGCCGATCTCGCCGGCCAGGATCGCCGCGACAGCCGCACAGATCGGCGCGTCGACGCCGAGCCGGCGGGCGAGCGCCTTGACCGCCGGCGCCGAGGCCACGCCTTCGGCCACCGACAGCTTGCCGGCGAGCGCCGCCTCCAGGCTCTCGCCCTTCCCGAGCGCCAGGCCGACGCTCATGTTGCGCGATTGCGGGCTGGAGCAGGTGAGCACCAGGTCGCCCAGGCCGCAGAGCCCGGCCACCGTCTCCGCTTCGCCGCCCAGCGCCACCGCGATGCGGGTCAGCTCGGCGAAGCCGCGGGTGATCAGCGCCGCATGCGCGCTCCGCCCGAGGCCGCGGCCCTCCACCACGCCGCAGGCGATCGCCAGCACGTTCTTGACCGCGCCGCCGGCCTCGGCGCCCACCATGTCGGCCGCGAGATAGGGGCGGAAGGTGGGGGAGGCGATGGCTTGGGCCAAGGTCCAGCCGAGCTCCGGGTCGGGGCACGCGAGGGTGATGGCGGTCGGCAGGCCGCGCGCCACCTCGCCGGCGAAGGATGGGCCCGAGAGCACCGCCGGCCGCGCGGCGGGCGCGGCCTCGGCCAGCACCTGCGTCATCAGCTTCAGCGAGCCCTGCTCGATTCCCTTGGCGCAGAGCACGACGGGCAGCCCGGGCTCCACGGCCCCGGCGAAGGCGCCCAGCGTCGATCGCAGGTGCTGCGCGGGGACGACCGCCAGCACGAACTCGCTGCGCGCCAGGTCGGCGAAGTCGTGGCTCGCGCGCACGCCGGCGTCCAGCGCCACGCCCGGCAGGAACAGCCGGTTCTCGTGTTCCTCGTTGACCGCGACCACCACCTCCGGCTCGCGCGCCCAGAGCACGGTCTCCAGCCCGGCCCGGGCGCAGACCTGGGCGAGCGCCGTCCCCCAGGCCCCGCCGCCGACGACGCCGGCGCGCTTCACGCTCCGACCCTCATGCCTTGGCGCCCTTGCGGCCGGGAACGTGGGTCGGGCTCGCCAGCGCGGCGGCCGCGTCCAGCGGCCAGCGCGGGCGGGCGGGCGCATGCAGCGGATCAGACAATCCCTGGGCCAGCCGCTCGGCGCCGGCCAGCGCGATCATCGCGGCGTTATCGGTGCAGTACTCGAGCGGCGGGGCGGCGAAGATGAAGCCCCGGGCGGCCGCCCCCTCGGTCAGCCGGCGCCGCACCGTTTCGTTCGCGGCCACCCCGCCGGCGACGACGAACCGCAGGTCGCGGCCAGCGTGCTCGCGGGCATAGAGCGCCATGGCCCGGTCGCTGCGCTCGGCGAGCTGGCGGGCGATCGCGGCCTGCACGGCGGCCGCGAGGTCGGCGCGGTCCGCCTCCGAGCTCAGGCCCTCGGCCAGTCGCGCCGCGGCGGTCTTCAGGCCGGAGAAGGAGAAGTCGCAGTCCTTGCGGTCGAGCAGCGCGCGCGGCAGGGCGAAGCGCTGCGCATCGCCGGCTTTCGCCAGCCGCTCCAGCGCCGGTCCGCCCGGATAGGGCAGCCCCAGCGTCTTGGCGATCTTGTCGAACGCCTCGCCGGCCGCGTCGTCGATCGTCGAGCCCAGCCGGCGGCAGGCGCCGACGCCCGCCACCTCCAGGAGCTGGCAGTGGCCGCCGGAGACCAGCAGCAGCAGGAAGGGGTAGTCCAGCCGCGCCGCGAGCCGCGCCGAGACCGCGTGGCCCTCCAGATGGTTCACGGCCGCGAGCGGCAGGCCGCGCGCCAGCGCGGCGGCCTTGCCGAACGACAGCCCGACCATCACCCCGCCGACCAGGCCGGGCCCGGCGGTCGCGGCGATCCCGGTCAGCTCGGCGTAGCTCAGGGCCGCCTCGGCCAGCGCCCGCTCGGCGATGGCCTCGATCACCTCCACATGGGCGCGCGCCGCGATCTCCGGCACCACCCCGCCAAACGGCGCGTGGCGGGCGATCTGGCTCGCCACTACGGAGGAGAGCACCTGCACGGCGCCGTCACCGGCCAGCCGCACCACCGCCGCGGCGGTCTCGTCGCAGCTGGTCTCCAGGCCGAGGATGGTTTGGGCGGTGCGGGCGGGGCTCATCGGTTGCCGGGGGGCGCCCCGTCCTGTAGCGAGTTCGTTCAACGCTTGCAGGTAGACCGCGCTCCGTGCCCACGCAACCGCCCGCCCGTGATGAGAAAGTGGCGGACGCGCACGTGCGGATCGGCGCGCGCGGCTCCAAGCTCTCGCTGGCCCAGGCGGGGTTGGTGCAGCGGCGGATCGCCGAGGCGCTGGGCGCCGACCCCGCCGAGGCCGAGCGCGTCGCCCCGCTCGTCGTCATCACCACCACCGGCGACAAGGTGCAGGACCGCCGCCTGCTGGAGATCGGCGGCAAGGGCCTGTTCACCAAGGAGATCGAGGAGGCGCTGCTGGCCGGCCGCATCGACTGCGCCGTCCACTCCATGAAGGACGTGCCGGCCGTGCTGCCCGACGGCCTCTGCATCGCCGCGGTGCCGGAGCGCGAGGATCCCCGGGACGCGTTCCTGAGCCTCAAGGCCGAGCGGCTGGAGGCGCTGCCGCAAGGCGCAAGGCTCGGCACCGCCAGCCTGCGCCGCCAGGCGCAGTCGCTGCACCGGCGCCCTGATCTCGAAGTGTCCCTGCTGCGCGGCAACGTCGACACGCGGCTCGCCAAGCTGCGGGCCGGCGAGGCCGACGCCATCCTGTTGGCGCTCGCCGGGCTCAGGCGTCTGGGCTTGGGCGACCTGCCGCAGAGCCTGATCGACCCGACCGAATGCCCGCCGGCCCCGGGTCAGGGCGCGCTGGCGATCGAGACCCGCGCGGCCGACCGCGACCTGCCCTGGGCCACGGCGCTGCGCCACGAGCCCACCACCGTCGCCGTCGCCGCCGAGCGCGGCGCGCTCGCCGCGTTGGAAGGCTCCTGCAAGACCCCGATCGGGGCGCACGCCTGGCTCGACGGCATGCGGCTGAAGCTGATCGTCGAAGCCCTGTCTCCCGATGGGCGGCTGCGCTTCCGGCGCGCCGGCGAATCCGACCTCGCCGAGATGGCGGACTGGGAGGCCTCGGCCCGGGCGCTGGGCGTCTCGCTGGGCGAGGCGGTCCGCGCCGAGGGCGGGGCGGCGATTTCCCTGTGACCTGCGCGGCTTGCCGCCCGGCTAACGCTTGACGCCACCCGCGGCTTCGGTTGTCTCAGGCGCTCGGGTTGGGCCTTAGGATCGGCGGATGGCCGGCCGCAGACAGACGATTTGGATCACCCGCACCCAGCCGGGCGCGGAGCTGACCGCCGAGCGCGTCCGCGCGCTGGGCCACGAGGCCGTCGTCGCGCCGCTGCTGGCGGTGCGTCCGATCGCCGACGTCGAGGTCGACCTGCGCGGGGTCGCGGCGCTCGCCTTCACCAGCGCCAACGGCGTGCACGCCTTCGCCGAGACATCCGGCGAGCGGCGGCTGCGGGTGTTCGCGGTGGGCGCGGCGACCGCCCAGGCGGCGCGCGCCGCCGGGTTCCGCACCGTGCTCTCCGCCGACGGCGACGTCGACGCCCTGGCCGAAGGCATCGCCTCGCGCCGCAGCGAGCTGCGCGGCGCGGTGCTGCATGCGGGCGCGGCGGAGCCGGCGGGCGACCTGGTCGACGCGCTGGACAAGCACGGCGTGCCGGCCCGCCGGCTGGTGCTCTACGAGACCGGCCCGGTGAAGCTCGATCCGGCCCGGGCCGAGGCGCTGGTCAAGGCCGACGCCGCCCTGCTGCACTCGCCGCGCGCCGCCAAGGCGCTGGCCGCGGTGCTCAGGGCCCATCCGGCGCCGCAGCTGCGCGCGCTCGGCCTGTCGAAGGCGGTGATCCGGCCGCTCGCCCGCGCGCGGCTCGCCGCCAAGGCCTTTCCGCCCTTTCCGCTCGAAGCGGCGCTGCTCAATCTGATCGACCGCAAGCCATGAGCGCGCCGCCCGATCCGGACCTCGCCGCGCCCAAGGACCCCGCCGCCGACCGGCCCCGCAGCGTGCTGGGCGCGAGCTTCTGGGCGATGATCGCGTTCGGCCTGATCTGCGTGCTCGCCGGCGCCGGGATCTGGAGCCTCGCGCCGCGCCTCCTGCCACAACGCCCCGCCGGTCCGCCGGAGGGCCCCCGCCCGGCGCCGGCGGCCGCGCCGCTTGGCGATCGTACGCAGAGCCGCTAAATAGGCGCGCCCCGGCGGCCGGGTCCTCGCGCCGCCGCAACCTCCTTGGGCCGCCTTAGCTCAGCCGGTAGAGCGGCGCATTCGTAATGCGTAGGTCGGGTGTTCGAGTCACCCAGGCGGCACCACACCTCTGGCTAGGAAGCACGGGCGCGATGCGTTTGGGTCCCAGACGGGTGCGGCTTCCCGGAAGGGGCTGGTGAAACGGAGCGCCAAGCCGAACCAGGCGACCGGCCGCACTGGATACGTCTTGTTAGGCCTTTTCTCCCCTCTTCACGCCGACGCTTTAGCGGGGGCGGGATGAAGTTGACGTGGATCGCGGCGACGGCCGTGCTGGTGATAACCACGGCGCAGGCTCAGGTGGCGACGGAGAAACAACTCACCGACGCCATGACTGCGGTCGCCGACTACAAGAGAATAGATGAGTTTGATGAGGGTCCAAACAAAAAACTGCTCGCCGGTCAATCATTCTCCTTGCGAATCCCGCTTAGGAAGTACGGATCTCGCGACTCATCTTTCGTATATGATTATGACATTCAAAATCACACGCTGACGTTGAACCTGAATGCGGAGCCGTATATTGCCCACGTACGAGGAAAGACGGTCTTCTGGCGTGGATTTACCATCGGGCGGGTTGTTGACCGCGGCGAAAATTTCGAAGCGGCAAACAGGTTTGGCGCGAGTGTGACGGTGGATACCGCGCGGACGACGACCTTCATCGTCGGTCCGCCGAAGCTCGGGTCTGCGCCGACCTGAGTAACCTTGGTAAGTCGGGTGTTCGAGTCACCCAGGGGCGGCGCCTCTCAACAGACTCCCGCTCACGGCCGCGCCGGCAGGCGCAGCGCCAGGAGCACCAGCAGGGCGGCGGCGGCCGGCGCGACGGCGGCGAGGTGGTGGGCCGAGGCGAGGCCGGCGGCGAGCGCGATCAGCAGCCCAAGCGTCAGCTCGGCCAGGTTGACGAACCAGGGCGCCGGCGCGCGCTCGCGGAAGGCGCTGCGCTTGCCGGGCCGCTGCCACCAGAGGTTCACCAGGCCCGCCGAGACGGCCGCCGCGGCGCATCCGGTCAGCACCACCGCCCCCTGGTAGGGCGCGACGAGCGCCAGCGGCGCGGCGACCAGGGCGACGATGGCCATCACCGTGCCCACCGCCGCCGCCAGCTTGATCCGCAGCAGCACCGTCCGCGGCGCGGGCGAACTGGCCAGCAGGTCAGGCGCATCCTCCGCGGAGATGGTCATCCAGGCGAGGCTGCCGGCCAGCTGGTTGGCCATCAGCGTCATGGCGAGCACGGCGCCGGAGAGGGCGGTGAAGTCGAGCCTGGCGCCATACTGCACCGCCACGATGCCGGCCGGGACCAGATAGACCACCCGCAGGATCACCTGCGGCAGCAGCATGGGATCGCGCAGCAGCAGGCGAAGCTCCTTGGCGAGCACCGCGGCCGGCAGCCCGCGCCGGAACGGGCGCGGCCGGCCGGCCCGCGCGGCGCCGGCGGCTGGCGCGCTCTTGGCGGCGGCGTGGAAGGCGGCGAACCTGGGCCCGAACCAGGCGGTGGCGAGCGCAAAGACCGCCAGCAGCGCGCCCACCACCATTGCGAACGCCCGCGGCTCGCCCTCGAAGGCGCGCAGCACGATCTCGATCTGACGCGGCGCCGAGCCCGCCGCCAGCCGGCTCAGGCGCAGCACGGCCGGCCCGCGGGAGATCTGGCCGCTGGCCAGGGCCAGCACCTGCGTCCCCAGGAAGAACACCGATCCGAAGCCCACCGACAGCGCCCGGCCGATGAAGCGGGTGCGCCTGGGCCCCACCCAGTCGATGAGCAGCGCCCCAAGCGCCAGGGCCACGCCGGTCGCGGCGAGCGCGCAGGCGTAGAGCACCGGCAGGATCGCCAGCCAGCGCGGGTGGCCCATGACCGCCATCGCCGCCAGCGGCCCGAGCGAGAAGAAGCCGAACACCGAGAAGGCGGCGAAGGCGATGCCCAGCGCCCTGACCGTGATCACCCGGCGCGGCGGGATCGGCGAGGAGAACAGCAGGTCCAGGTCGCCGCGCTCGTAGAGGGCGTCCACCACCTCGGCGAGCGCCTGCGAGAGCATGAAGGTGAAGGCGCTGGCCAGCGCCGCGGCGGCGACCAGCTGGGCTGTCCAGCCCCGCGGCGGGCCGAAATGGTTGAGCGCCAGCGCCAGGGGCACGCCCATCACGCCGGCCAGGAACAGCGGCGCGCCGATGGTGATGATCAGCGCCAGCCAGCGGCGCGCGCCGGTCACTGAGGTGCGGCGGCGCCAGTCGAGCCGCAGGTCGTGGGCCAGCAGCCACACGGTCGAGCCGGCGGGCAGCCTCAAGGCCCGACGGCCGCAGGCTGCAACGTGAGCTCGAGGAACACCTCCTCCAAGGTGCCCGCGCCCCGGGTGCGGCCCTGCAGCTCCGCCATCGAGCCCTCCGCCAGCAGGCGTCCGCGGTGCAGGATGCCGATCCGGTCGGCCATCCGCTCGGCCACCTCGAGGATGTGGGTGGTGAGCACCAGGCTCGCGCCCGCCGCCGCCAGCTCGCGGAGCATGTCCTTGACCTCGCGCGCCATCCGCGCGTCGAGCCCGGTGAGCGGCT
Source organism: Phenylobacterium sp. (assembly GCF_025934275.1). Taxonomy (GTDB): domain Bacteria; phylum Pseudomonadota; class Alphaproteobacteria; order Caulobacterales; family Caulobacteraceae; genus Phenylobacterium. The sequence goes on along the minus strand of NZ_JAICYI010000018.1, from coordinate 20,073 downwards.
CGTCGAGCAGCAGAAGCTTCGGCTCGTGCAGCAGCGCGCCGGCCAGCGCAGTCTTCTGCATCATGCCCTTGGAGAAGGATCCGCAGCGCTGGCCGCGCACCTCCCACAGGCCCAGCCGCCGCAGCAGCGCCTCGGCCCGCGCCTGCGCCCGGGCGGGGTCCAGGTTCCACAGGCCGGCGATGAACTCCAGGTGCTCCCAGGGCGTCAGCCGTTCGTAGAGCATCGGCTCGTCGGGGACCCAGGCGGTGAGCTGCTTGGCGCGCGCCGGCTCAGCGAGCGCATCGACGCCGAAGACGTCCACCGATCCTGCGTCCGGCGCCAGCAGGCCCGCGATGATGCGCAGCGCCGTGGTCTTGCCGGCCCCGTTCGCACCCAAGAGCGCGTAGAGCTCGCCCGGCCGCACCTGGAACGTGAGCTCCGCCAGCGCAGGCGTCGCGCCGTACGCCTTCGAAAGCCCTGTGACCGTGAGCCCCGCACCCGACATGGCCCCATTGTCCCGGCGTCGCCGTTCCGCGCAAGGGCCGCGCGGAGGGGCGCCCTACAGCGCCGGCAGGGTCACCACCGCCTTCAGCCCCCCGGCCGCGGGCTCCAGCTGCACGTCGCCGCCGTGGGCGCGCGCCGCCGAGCGGGCGATCGGCAGGCCCAGCCCCACGCCGGCCTTGTCCAGGTTGCGCGAGGCGTCGGCTCGGTAGAACGGCTGGAACGCCCGCTCCAGGTCCTCGAGCGCCAGCCCCGGGCCGCGGTCGGCGATCTCCACCACGGCGGCTTCGCCCTGTTGGCTGAGCCGGATGCGCGCCGCGCCGCCGTATTTCACGGCGTTGTCCACCAGGTTGCCGAACAGCCGCTGCAGGGCGACCGCATCGCCGTCGACGGTGACCGGCGCGGCCTCGACGATCTCCACGTCGCCGCCCAGCATGGCCGCGTCGTCGGCGACGCACTCCAGCACCGACAGCAGATCGAGCCGCTCGCGCCGTTTCGGCTGCCCCTCGTCGCGGATGAAGGCGAGCACGCCGCCGATCATCTGCTCCATCTGCGCCACGTCGGCGAGCACGTCGTCCTTCAGCCTGGCGGGGGCGCGCTCCATCTTGAACCGGATGCGGGCGAGCGGCGTGCGCAGGTCGTGCGAGATCGCCCCCACCATCGCCGTCCGGTCGCCGATATAGCGGCGCAGCCTCGCCTGCATCTCGTTGAAGGCGCGGGCGGCCGCGCCCACCTCGGCGGGGCCGGTCAGGATCATCTGCGGCGCATGCGGGTCGCGCCCGAGCTGCTCGGCGGCCTCGACGAAGCGCTTCAGCGGCGCGGTGATCCGCCGCGCGAACAGGTAGCCGGCCGGGGCCACCACCAGGAACCCGGCCAGCAGCCAGAGCGCGGCGCGGACCTGCCATTCGCCGGGGAAGGGCTCGGGCGCGTTGCGGACCACCACCCAGCGGCCATCCGGCGCCGCGAGCGCGGCCGTGAACTCGCCCATGATCGGCAGGTCGAACGCATTGCCCGGCCCGAACCGCGGCCACGGTCCGCGCGGCGCAGAGCCTGGGCCGCCGCCCGGGGCCGGCGGCGACGCGCCGCTCCCCGAGGGATCCGTGGGCCCGAGCTCGCGCATCGGCGACGGCCCGTGCCGCTGTCCGCCGAGCGCGCGGAACAGCCGCCACTCGGCGGTGGGCTGCTGCAGGTAGCGGACGCGCGCCTGGGGCGCGCCGAGCGCGGCGGCGAGCGCGGCGCGGGCCCGCTCGCGACGCGCCGGCTGGGCCTTCAGCTCGGCCGGCAGCTCTGTCTCCACCGTGCGGATCAGCGGCCGGCCGAAGCGGGTCCGCAACGACCCGCCGCGGAGCGCCTGGGCCACCTCGCTCAGGTGGTAGACCGCCGGCCGCGGCGGCGGCATCAAGAGGATCGCGGCCATGCTGATCGCCTGGGCCGCCAGCAGGCTGATCAGCAAGAGGCCGACGAGCTGCAGGCCGATCGGGGCGTGCGGCCCGGGCCAGCGCCGGCGCGGTGTCACGGGCGCGTCACCCGCGCGTCGAACAGGTAGCCCGCGCCGCGGTAGGTGCGGATGATCTCGGATTCGACGCAGGCGTGCAGCTTGCGCCGCAGGCGGCTGATCTGCACGTCGACGGCGCGGTCGAACACGTCGGCCTGGCTGCCGCGGGCGAGCTCCAGCAGCTGGTCGCGCGACAGGATGCGCTGCGGATGATCGAGGAAGGCGACCAGCAGCGAGAACTCGCCGGCGGTGAGCAGGATGGTGGTGCCGTTCGGCGCCCGCAGCTGGCGGCGGAGCATGTCCAGCACGAAGCCCTGGAACTGGTAGGTCCGGCCGCGCGGCGCGCCGCCGCCACGCACCTCGTCCAGCCGGCGGATGACGGCGCGCACCCGGGCCAGCAGCTCGCGCGGATTGCACGGCTTGGCCAGGTAGTCGTCGGCCCCGAGCTCGAGGCCCAGGATGCGGTCGACCTCCTCGCCCATCGCCGAGACCATGACGATCGCAGGGCCGCCCTCGTCGGCGAGCCGCCGGCAGATGGAGAGCCCGTCCTCGCCCGGCAGCATGACGTCCAGCACCACCAGGTCGACCGCGGTCTGGGCCAGCGCCCGCTCCATCGCGGCGGCGTCGGCGGCTTCCTGCACCAGATAGCCGTGCTCGCGCAGATAGGCCGCCATCTGGCGGCGCAGCTCCGTGTCGTCGTCGACGACCAGGATCTGCCGGGCGGGCAGAGCGCTTGGGGACACGGCCATGTCGCTCATTTCGACGCCGATTATGGCGCGGCGACGTCGCCGCCGAAACAATCCACGGCCGGGCCGCTCATTCGCGCCTAAGCAGCCGCTCGGTGACCAGGGTTCCCCACGCACCGGCGCGGAACTCGGCCTTCAGCCCGGCCGGATCGTAGGCGGGGCTCTTCACCCACTCCAGGAACGACAGGCCCGCCGGCTCGCCCTCGGTCAGGTAGCGCTCGAAGGTGTAGTCGAGCACGCCGGTCTTGCCGTGGCGGACGTGCAGGTACTTGAGCCCCAGCTGGTCCATCGCCTCGCGCAGCGTCCGGCCCTGCCGAAAGTGCATGTAGAGCACGCTCATCATCCCGGCTCGGTCCGCGCCCGACTTGCAGTGCATCAGCGCCGGATACTCGATCCGCTCGAACAGCCGCTTGGCCCCCAGCACCGTCTCCCGCGTCGGCGCCTCGCGCGAGCCGACGCGAAAGGTCTCGAGTTTCAGGCCCAGGCGGGCGCACGCCTCCTGCTCCAGGGCGTAGAAGCTGCCGTCCTGCCCGCCGCGCAGGTTGATCACCGTCCGGATGCCCTTCGCCTTCCAGACGGCCAGCTGGTGCGGCCACGGCTGGTTGGCGCGCACCAGCTCGTCCGAGATCCAGTGTGCGTTGGAGAAGCTCAGCCGCAGGTAGGCGTGGTCGTTCCACAGGTAGTCGAGCCAGGCCCGCAGCCGGCCGGCCGGCTTGGCCATGTCGAAGCGGGGGCCGTCGGGCGCGGCGGTCATGGCGCCCTACCTAGGCGCTTGCGGGCCGGTTCGGAAGCTGCGCCGCGGTCGCGCCCGATGCGCTAGACTGCCGGAACCGGCGCGGCGCGGGCGGGTTCGCTCCTCGGGCCGGGGGCATCTGGCATGGGAGGCGCGTCATGGACGAGCCCATCCGCACGGAACGCGACGCATCGCAGGCCCGCGAACCGGCGGCCCCGCCGGCCCGGCGCCCGAGGATCGAGACCGTCGATCCCGCCAGCGGCCAGAACGGCAGGAGCTACGAGGGCCACAGCCGCGAGGACGCCCTCGCCATCCTGGACCGCGTGAGCGCCGCCTGGCCCCGCTGGGCCCGCACGCCCTATGCCGAGCGGGCGAAGGCCATGCGCGCCGCCGCCGGCGTGCTCCGCCGCCGCAAGGCCGAGTTCGCCGAGCTGATGACCGCCGAGATGGGCAAGACCGTCACCGAGGGCCTCGCCGAGATCGAGAAGTGCGCCGCCAATTGCGATTACTTCGCCGAGCACGCGCAGGGCTTCCTCGCCGACCGGCCGGTGGAGATGGGGGGGCCGCCGGGCTCCGCTCGGGCCTTCGTCACCTTCAATCCGCTGGGCGTGGTGCTGGCGGTGATGCCGTGGAACTTCCCGTTCTGGCAGGTCTTCCGCTTCGCCGCGCCGACGCTGATGGCCGGCGACGCCGCGCTCCTCAAGCACGCCTCCAACGTGCCGGGCTGCGCGCTCGCCGTCGAGGCCGTGTTCCGCGAGGCGGGTTTCCCGGAGGACCTGTTCCGCACCGTGCTGATCCCCGGCCGCGAGACCGAGGCGCTGATCGAGCATCCGGACGTCGCCGCGGTCACCCTCACCGGCAGCGTCGAGGCCGGCCGCCAGGTCGCCCGCGCGGCCGGCGGCGTGCTGAAGAAGTCGGTGCTCGAGCTCGGCGGCTCCGACGCCTACGTCATCCTGCGCGATGCCGAGCCCGCCAGGGCCGCGGAGATCGCTGCCGCCGCGCGCATGGTCAACGGCGGCCAGAGCTGCATCGCCGGCAAGCGCTTCGTGGTGGTGCGCGACATCCGCGAGGCGTTCGAGCGCGCCCTCGTCGAGGCGATGCAGGCCTACCGCATGGGCGACCCGCGCGATCCGGCGACCCGGCTCGGCCCGATGCAGTCGATCAAGGCGCGAGACGACATCCACGACCAGGTCAGGCGGAGCCTCGCGGCCGGCGCCCGCCTCCTGAAAGGCGGCGAGGTCCCGGACCGGCCCGGCGCCTGGTATCCGCCGACCGTGCTCGCAGACGTCCGCCCGGGGATGCCGGCCTACGATGAGGAGGTGTTCGGGCCGGTCGTCGCAATCATCGAGGCCAGCGACGAGGGCGAGGCCATCCGGATCGCCAACGACTCCCGCTTCGGCCTGGGCTCGGGCGTGATCACCGCCGATGCGCAGAACGGCGCGCGCATCGCCCGCGACGAGCTGCAGGCGGGCCTCAGCTTCGTCAACGCCGCCGTGCGCTCCGATCCCAGGCTGCCGTTCGGCGGCGTGAAGGAGTCCGGCTACGGCCGCGAATGCTCCGAGTTCGGCATCCACGAGTTCGTCAACGTCAAGACCGTGCTCGTCCAGCCCTGACCCGTCTCCGGAGGCGCCGGAGGCTAACGTGTCACCACCGTCGCCCTTGGGCCAGGATCACCACGTGCTGGGCGTCGCCCGCGGGCTCCTTGCCCTCCACCTGGCTGGTCAGGCGCGCCGCCGCGACGCCGCGTCGCTGCAGGTCGGCGACGACCGCCTGCGCCCGCTCGCCGGCCAGCTTGTGCTGCTCCGCCGCGGTCCCGTGGCCGTCCGCCTCGCCGACGACGATGGCGCTCACGCCCGGATGGCAGGCGAGCCCGGCGGTGAGGGTGTCGAGCGCCGGCGTGTCGAGCTCGCTCAGGGCGTTCTCCTCGAAGCCGAACTCGACGGCGGCAGGCGAGGCGAGCTCGGGACAGGTGTTGGGCCGGATCGCCACCGTGTGGTGCGCCCGGGCTTCCAGGATCGCCTTGCTGGGCGTGGGCCTGACGCTGTGGGTGACGCAGCCGCCCAGCGCCAGGGCGGCGAGCGGCGGAACGAGGCTCAAGGGACGGATGCGGGACATGGCTCAGGGGGTCCGGAGGGGGCGCTGAAGGCAAACCGCGGGCTCGCGGCCCTGTCAACGTGCAAGGAGCCGCACGCGGCCTGTCCGGCCACGGCCGCTACGGCAGATCACCTGGGACGAGTTCTTCCAGGAGCTCGCGGCCCGCGACCCCGCTCAGTTCGCCGGCACGACGCCGCTCATCACCGGCCCGATCTCATCGTGCAGCACGAGGTCGGCGAACCTGTCGAGGTCGGTGGGCTCGCGGTTGACGATGGCGAGCCTGGCCCCGTTGCGCTTGGCGAGCAGCGGGAACCCCGCCGCGGGATAGACCACCAGCGAGGAGCCCAGCACCAGGAACAGGTCGCAGGCCAGCGTCTCCGCCTCCGCCCGGGCCATCGGCCCGGCTGGCATCGGCTGGCCGAAGGAGATGGTGGCGGTCTTCACCAGCCCCCCGCAGGCGCGGCAGTAGGGGATCTCGCCGGCCTTGAGGAAGCCCTCCTTCAGCTCGGCGAGTTCGTGGCGCTCGCCGCAGTCGAGGCATGCCGCGTAGCTCGCGTTGCCGTGCAGCTCGATCACCTTCTCCGCCGGCACGCCGGAATCCTGGTGCAGGTTGTCGACATTCTGGGTGATGACCGCCGCGCACTTGCCGTCGGCCACCAACCGCGCCACCGCGAAGTGGCCGGCGTTGGGCGCCCGTCCGGTCCAGCCGGCGCGGCCGGTGAACGCCCGCTCCCAGGCTTCGCGCCGCCGGGCCGGGTCGGCGACGAAGTCCTGGAAATAGATCGGCTTCATCCGGCTCCAGACGCCCCCCGGCGAGCGGAAGTCGGGGATGCCGGATTCGGTGGAGGCGCCGGCGCCGGTGAACACCACCAGCCGGCGCGCCTCGGCGATCATGCGGGCGAGGTCGGATCGCGACATGCGTCCAATGTTCCGTCATCCCGGACGGCCCGCAAGGCCGATCAGGGACCCAGGATACGAGCCCTGCCGAGCCTCACATCGCCAGCTTCGGGAAGTGGCGCGGGCCTTCCTCGCGGCCGCTCTCGTCGTGCTCGCCTTCCTGCAGCGGCGAGCGCGCGCCGGTCTCGGCTCCGAGCGGCGCGCGCTCGTCAGGCGTTCGGGGCGGCGCGACCGTGAGGTTGTTGCTCACGTCCTTCACCCCGCCGCAGCGGCGCACGATGGTCTCGGCGAGTCGCACGCCGGCGGCCGCGGCGACCGTGCCGTTCAGGGTGACGACGCCGCCCTCCGTCGCCACCTCGATGCCGCGGGCGTCGAGCAACCGGTCCTGCATCAGCGCCTCGCAGACCTGCTCCTTCAGCCGCGCGTCGGTGCGCGTCCAGCCCTGCGGTCCCTTGCCGGCGTGGGGCCCCGCCAGGGGCCGGTTCTCCTCGGCGCGGGCGTCCATCCAGGTGCGGTCGTCGCCGGCGAAGTCCTCGCGGCCGCCGAAGCCGGGCGCGCTTCGGTCGGCGCCGGCGAAACCCTCGCGGTAGTCGGAGGGGCCGAGACTCGCGCCATAGCCCTCGCCCCAGCTGCCGTCGTAGCCCTGGTTCCGGCCGCCGCCGCCGAAGTCGCGGCCGTAGCCGCGACCATACCCGAGCTGCGGATAGCCTAGGCGTCCCGGGTCTTGCTCGTTGCGCCGATCGGCCATGACGGATCTCCCACTCGCAGACGGCTTCGCGGGAAAGAACCGGCCAGCGGCGGGGCTGTTCCAGGCGGAAGGGTGAAGGATGGTCGACCCGGCTTGGTCGGGGGGATGCCAGGGTTGTCAGGCCGGGTCGACCGGAGCCCCTCTTATCCGACAGGCAAGTCGTCGAGAGGCCGCCCGCACAACCCGGTCTCAAATGATAGGTTCCGGCTTGGTTGCGGAAATATCGCCGACCCGCGGGCGGCCGGGGCATGAGGCGATCGGCCCCGCCGTCGGTCCGGTGTTCAGGCTTTGCCCCGGCCGAGCTTTGCGGCTATTCGGCCGCGGGGGCGGCGCCTGCGAGTCCGGGCGCCCTGTGCTTCGGGGACGTCATCCATGGGCAAGATCGATCCGGCGAACACCGCCTGGGTGCTCTCGGCCACTGCGCTCGTGCTGTTCATGACGCTGCCGGGGCTGGCGCTGTTCTACGCCGGCCTGGTGCGCATGAAGAACGTGCTTTCGGTGATGATGCATTGCGTGGCGATCGCCTGCCTCGCCTCGGTGCTGTGGCTGTTCGGGGCCTACAGCCTGGCGTTCTCCGGGACCGCGCCGCTGATCGGCGACCTCGCCAAGTTCGGGCTCATGGGCGTCGGCCGCGAGAGCGTCGCCGGCAGCCTGCCCGAGACTCTGTTCTTCGCCTTCCAGATGACCTTTGCGGTGATCACCCCGGCGCTGATCGTGGGGGCCTTCGTCGAGCGTATCCGCTTCGCCGCCGTGCTGGTCTTCTCCGGGCTGTGGCTGTTCGTGGTCTATGCGCCGGTCGCCCACTGGGTGTGGGGCGGCGGCTGGCTGATGAGCCGCCACGTCATGGACTACGCCGGCGGCCTGGTCGTGCACGCCACCGCGGGGACCTCGGCGATCGTGCTCGCCTGGCGGCTCGGCCCGCGCGACGGCTACCCGCGGGAGCTGTCGCCGCCGCACAATCCCGGCCTGACGATGATCGGGGCGGGCATGCTGTGGGTCGGCTGGTACGGCTTCAACGCCGGCTCGGCGCTGGCCGCCAACGGAGACGCCGCAGCCGCCCTCATCGCCACCCACCTCTCGGCCGCCAGCGCCGGTCTTGTTTGGGCGCTGATCGAATGGATCCGCTTCAAGCGCGCCAGCATGGTTGGCATGGTGACCGGCGTCGTCGCCGGGCTCGCCACGGTGACCCCGGCGTCCGGCTTCGTCGGTCCAATCGCGGGCGCGGCGATCGGCGCGGCGGCCAGCCTCATCTGCTACAACGCCGTCGAGTTCGTGCGCCATCGGGTGAAGATCGACGACGCGCTCGATGTCTTCGCGGTCCACGGGGTGGGCGGCATGCTGGGCGTGCTGCTGGTCGCGGTGCTGGCCGCCAAGCCGCTGGGCGGCGCCGGCTACGCGCCGGGCGTCGACATGCCGGGCCAGCTCGCCACCCAGGCCCTGGGCGTCGTCGCCACCGTCGGCTGGTCGGCGATCGCCACCTTCGGGCTCGCGTTCTTCTGCGAGAAGACGGTGGGCCTTCGGGCCCGCGAGGAGGTGATCGAGGAGGGCCTCGACCTCGCCGCCCACGGCGAGCGCGCCTGGAACCCCTGAGCGGCTACATCGCCTGCAGCGGCCCGAAGATCATCGGCAGGATGTAGATCCTCAGGCCCTGCAGGATGAGGATCGCCAGGATCGGGGTGATGTCCACCCCGCCGAGCGGCGGAATGATCCTCTGGAACGGCCGCAGCACCGGCCGGGTCACCGCGTCCAGGAAGCGGGTGATCGAATGGACGATGCGGTTCCGCAAGTTGATCACGTCGAAGGCGACCAGCCAGGAGATGATCGCGCTGATGATGATCGCCCAGATGAGCAGCGCCAGCAGCGCATTGACGATGAAGTAGATGAATCCGAAAAGGTTGCCCATGTGCGCCGCTTCTACCCGGCTTTGGCGCCGCAGCAAAGCCGCCGGGCGCACGCCCTGCGGCCCGCCGCCGCGCGCGGGGGCCGCTTGACAGGAGAGGCCCCAGCCGCCTTATTCCGCGGCTTCGCGTGGGGCCGTAGCTCAGTTGGTAGAGCGCTACGTTCGCAATGTAGAGGTCAGGGGTTCGACCCCCCTCGGCTCCACCAGACTCCCCCGCCCCTGACCGCCGCGTCCGGCCGCCGGGTTTCAGCTCCGGCTGCGGATCGCGTCGCGGATGTCCTCCAGCAACGCCTCGGTCTTGGTGGGCGCGGGCGGCGTGGCGGCCGGCGCCGCCGCTTCCTGCCGGCGCAGGTTGTTGATCGCCTTGACCAGCAGGAAGATCACGATGCCGATGATCACGAACTGGATCACGGTGTTCAGGAACGCGCCGTACTGGATGGCCACCTCGGTCCGTTTCGCGGCCGGGTCGGCGGCCTTCAGCACGATCTTCATCTGCGCGAAGTCGATGCCGCCGGTCACCAGCCCGATCGGCGGCATGATCACCTGGTCGACGAGGCTGGACACGATCTTGCCGAACGCGCCGCCGATGATCACGCCGACCGCCAGGTCGATGACGTTGCCGCGCGCGATGAATTCCTTGAATTCGCTTCCGATGGACATCGAGGCCTCCCCATCCTTCGCCGCGCCGGCTGTCCGGCCGCGGCGGCCGGGGTGAAACGTGGCACAGGACACCTGCCTGCGATAGCGTCGGCGCGACGCCGCTGAAACCGAAGCGCAACGCAGCCGCGCGAGACAGGGCGCATTCTGAGCGCCTAGGCTTCGCCGCGTTCGATCGCAGGAGGACGCTTCGCCATGGTCTTCGAGCCCGCCGATCCGTCCCGCCGGGCCGCCTTCGCCGCGGCCGGCCTGCTGACCGCGGGCGCGGTGCTGAGCCTGCCTGGCTGCGCCAAGCCCGCCGCCGACGCCGGCAAGAAGGGCGCCGCCGACGTCTCGGCGACCGAGGACCTGATGCGCGAACACGGCGTGCTGCGCCGCCTGTTGGTGATCTACCGCGAGACCGCCGGGGTGATCCGCGCGGCGGCCGCAACCCTCGACCTCGCCGCGCTCGGCCAGGCCGCCGACCTGTTCCGCAGGTTTGGCGAGAACTATCACGAGAAGGCGCTCGAGGAAGCGCACATCTTCCCCATGGTGAAGAAGGCCGGCGGCGCGGGATCCAGCCTCATCGACACCTTGATCGCGCAGCACCGGCGCGGCCGCGAAATCAACGACTACGTCACGGGCCTGGCGACATCGGGCCGGCTCGGGACCGGCCAGGCCGAGCCGCTCGCCGCAGCCCTGGAGAGCTTCGCGCGGATGTACGAGATCCATGCGGCCATGGAGGACACCGTCGTCTTCCAGGCCTGGCGCGATTCGCTGAACGCCAAGGAGCTCGACAGCTGGTCCGACAAGTTCGAGGACATCGAGCACCAGACCTTCAAGGGCGACGGCTTCGACCTGGCGCTGGAGCAGGTGGCCGGCATCGAGCAGCGCCTCGGTCTCTCCGACCTCGCCCGCTACACAGCGCCTGCGCCGCCCGCCACCTGAACCGCCCGTACCCCGCGCAGGCTTGGACTTCCCGCCTCCGCGGGAATGACCGGGTGGTTCAGTGCGCGTCGTCCCAGTTCGCGGCGGCGCGAGCGTCGACGACTAGCGGCACGGAGATCGCCGCCGCCGGCTCCGGGGCGCGGGCCATCACCTCTCTGGCGACGGCGATCACCGCCTCCGCCTCGGCCTCGGGCGCCTCGAACACCAGCTCGTCGTGCACCTGCAGCAGCATCCTGGCTTGCAGCCCCGCCGCCTTCAGCGCGCCCGGCATGCGGATCATCGCCCGGCGCATGATGTCGGCGGCCGCGCCCTGGATCGGGGCGTTGATCGCCGCCCGGTCGGCGAAGCTGCGCTCGGCCTGGCTCTTGCCGCGCGCGGCGGGGATGTGGACCTTGCGGGCGAAGATGGTGGTGACGAACGCCTGGCTGCGCACCTGCTGGATCTGCCGGTCCATGTAGGTGCGGATGCCGGGGAACCGCTCGAAGTAGGTCTTGATGTAGGCGCCGGCCTCTTCCCGGGGGATGCCGAGCTGGTTGGAGAGCCCGAAGGCCGAGATCCCGTAGACGATGCCGAAGTTGATCGCCTTGGCCCGCCGGCGGGTCTCGGCGGGCATGCCCTCGACCGGCACGCCGAACATCTCCGAGGCGGTGGAGGCGTGGATGTCCAGCCCCTCGGCGAAGGCCTTCTTCAGCTGGGCGATGTCGCCGATATGGGCCAGCAGCCGAAGCTCGATCTGCGAATAGTCGGCGCTGATCAGCACATTGCCGGGCTCGGCGATGAAGCAGCGGCGGATCTTGCGGCCTTCCTCGGTGCGGATCGGGATGTTCTGCAGGTTCGGATCGGTCGAGGCGAGCCGTCCGGTGGTCGCCGCCGCCAGCGCGAACGAGGTGTGCACCCGCCCCGTTTTGGGATCGATCGCCTCGACCAGGTTGTCGGTGTAGGTGCCCTTCAGCTTGGAGAGCTGGCGCCAGTCCAGCAGCGTCCTGGGCAGCTCGTGGCCCTGCGCGGCCAGCTCCTCCAGCAGAGAGGCGTCGGTGGAGAGCTGGCCGGTGGCGGTGAACCGGCCCGAACCCAGCCCCATCTCCTTGAACAGCACCTCGCCGATCTGCTTGGGCGAGCCCAGGTTGAACGGCCGGCCGGCCAGCTCGTGCGCCTTGGCCTCCAGCTCGGCCATCCGCACCGAGAAGTCGTTGGACAGCTCCCGCAGCCGGTCGGGGTCGACCTTGACGCCGGCCAGCTCCATCTCGACCAGCACCTTCGGCATCGGCCGCTCGAGCGTCTCGTAGACGGTGAGCAGCCCCTCGCGCGCCAGCCTCGGGCGCAGGTGCTCGTAGAGCCTGAGCGTCACGTCGGCGTCTTCGGCGGCGTAGCAGGTCGCCCCCTTCAGGTCGACGTGGGCGAAGCTCTTCTGGCCGCGGCCCGTCCCCGCCACCTTCTTGAAGCTGATCGGCTCGTGGTCGAGCAGACGCTTGGCGAGCTCGTCCATGCCGTGGCTCTTATGCAGACCGCCTTCCAGCGCGAAGCTGATCAGCATGGTGTCGTCGATCGGCGCCACCTCGATCCCGTAGCGGGAGAGGACGGCCATGTCGTACTTGCCGTTCTGCGCCACCTTCAGGACCGACGGGTCCTCGAACAGCGGCTTCAGCCGCGCCAGCGCCGCCTCCAGCGGGATCTGCGCCAGATCCTCGCGGGCTTCCAGCTCCAGCCCCTCGTCGGCGTGCTTGTGGCCGACCGGCACGTAGCAGGCCTCGCCGGGGGCCACCGCCAGCGACACGCCGCACAGGCTGGCGCTGGACGAGGAGAGCGCATCGGTCTCGGTGTCGAAGGCGATCACCCCGGCCTCGTGGGCGCGGGCGATCCAGGCCTCGAGCGTCGCGATGTCGCGCACGCAGGCGTAGGACTCCAGGTCGATCGGCGCGTGCCTCGGCGGCTCCGGCGCCTTGACCTCCGGCGCGGGCGTGGCCGGCGGCGCCTCGCCGCGCAGGTGCGTCTCGACGCGCTGGGCGATGGTGCGGAACTCCATCTTCTCCAGGAACTCGGCGAGCGCCTGGCTCTCCGGCGCCCGCACGGCCAGCTCGTCGATCGGCGAGGGCAGCGGCGTGTCGCAGTCCAGCTTCACCAGTTCGCGCGACAGCCGGATCTGGTCGGCGAACTCGATGAGCGTCTGGCGGCGCTTCTCCTGCTTGATCTCGTGGGCGCGCGACAGCAGCGTCTCCAGGTCGCCGTACTCGGTGATAAGCGCCGAGGCGGTCTTCACCCCGATGCCCGGCGCGCCCGGCACGTTGTCCACCGAATCGCCGCAGAGCGCCTGCACGTCGACGACCTTCTCCGGCGGAACGCCGAACTTCTCGACCACCTGCTCGATGCCGATGCGGACGTTCTTCATGGTGTCGAGCATCGCGACCTGCGGGCCGACCAGCTGCATCAGGTCCTTGTCGGACGAGACGATCACCACCTCGCCGCCGAGGTCGCGCACCTTGCAGGCGTAGGCGGCGATCAGGTCGTCGGCCTCATAGCCGGGCAGCTCCAGGCAGGGCACGCCGAACGCCCGCGTCGCCTCGCGCACCAGCGGGAACTGCGGGACCAGGTCTTCCGGCGGCGGCGGCCGGTGGGCCTTGTAGGCCGCGTAGAGCTCGTTGCGGAAGGTCCGCTCCGAGTGATCGAAGATCACCGCCAGGTGGGTCGGCGCCTCGGCCTCGGCCTTCATGTCGACCAGCAGCTTCCACAGCATGTTGCAGAAGCCCGAGACCGCCCCCACCGGCAGCCCGTCCGACTTGCGGGTGAGCGGCGGCAGAGCATGGAACGCCCGGAAAATGAATCCCGAGCCGTCCACCAGATAGAGCCGCACCCGCGGCCCGTCCTGCGTCGGCTCGCGCGGGATCTCGCCCAGGGTCTCCGGAGGGGCTTCGAGGGTGTCGCTCATCGGTTCAAGATAGGCGCTGGCCGCGGCGAGGTCATCCGTGGCGAAGCGGCCGAGCCGATCGGCAGCCCGCGGAGCGTCTTCAGGGCGGCGGCTTGAGCGGACGCCAGACCAGCGAGCCGTCGGGACGACGATGCAGGAGGTAGCCGCGTCCATGGGTCTGCGCGATCGCCAGGTCCGGCCCGCCGGGCGGCAGGGCCTGAACAGCCAGGACGCGCTCGTCGGTCTGCTTGCGCCAAAGGTCCCAGACGTAGGCGCCGGCGAAGACGGCGAACAGCAGCATGCCGAGGCTGAGGCTCCAGACCGTGAGGCGATAGAAGGCCTTCGACCGCTTGAGGTAGCGCGCGAGGTTCGCCTGGTGGACCTCTTCGGTCTCGTCTGCGGCTTTGCCGAGCTCGCGCAGCCCGGAATGATAGTACCGGTTGAACAGATAGAAGACGCCCACCGCGCTTCCGAACGCCAGCAACGGGCCATAGAGCGCGAACGCCAGGTAGGCGCCCCAGAATCCCGTCTTCTCCAGGCTGGCCATGCCGAAGGCGATGGCGCCCGCGCCGATCGCGACGAGCCACTTCAACCCGTCCAGCCACCATTCCAGCGACTTCGGCAGCACGGCCTCCGCGGTTGCGGGCGGCGGCGATCCGACCACGGGGGGACTCATCGGCTCAGCCCGGGAAATCCGGCGGCGAGGGCTTGCGCCGGCTGAACTCGCCGTAGGCGTCTTGCGTGAGCGCCGTCACGGGGTGATCCCGCAGCAACGCGACATCGCCCCGGTCGCGCGCCAGCATCAGCATCCGGTCCCGCTCCCGCGGGCCGTCCTCGATCAGATGCTTGAAGACCTGCTCCTGGTCGGGGGCTCGCCGGACCACCGCGCCGAAATGGCGGACGAACAGCGCGAGCGAGCGGTTGCCGATCATGAAGCCCTCGCCGAAGCTGTCGTCGAAGACGGCCTGGAACACCTGGACGATCTGCTCGATCTCCCGCTCGGTCATGACGTCCTCCATTTTGGCGTGCAGTTGAAGTCAAGGTTGCGCTAAAGTCCACACGCGGAGGGGCTCATGCCGGACCTCGAAACCATTGCCGCCAGGACCGTCGCCGTCCTCGCCGACTGCCACATCCACCCGGGCGGCGGCCCCGACTGGACCGATCCTGTGCTGCGCGCGGTGGAGGGCTGCGACCTCATCCTCACCCTCGGCGACATGGGCGAAAGCGCCGGCCTCGATCGCCTGGCCCAGATCGCGCCGGTGGTGGGCGTCGCCGGCGCCGACGACCGGCCCGACCCGCGGACCTCGCCCAGGCTCCGGCGCCTCCAGATCGGCGGCCTCGCCCTGGGCTGCGTGTTCGATGCCCAGGCGGCGGGCCTCGCCGCCTCCGCCGATCCCTTCCAGCCGGCAGCGGACTTTCCGCAGGCGCTCGCGCGGGCGTTCGGCGGCCCAGTCGAGGCGCTGCTCTATGCCTCCACCCACAAGCCGGCCGCGGCCGAGTTCGGCGGCGTCTGGGCGGTCAATCCCGGCAGCGCGCTGCTGCCCGGCGAAGGCGCAAAACCCACCTTCGCCCGCCTGAGCGTCGACGCCGGCCGGCTGCGCCCGGAGATCGTGACGCTCGGCTAACGCCCGAACCTCTCGTTGAGGTTCGCCAGGCCCTCGGCGCCCGCGGAGAACGCCTCGTAGGAGCCGGTCTGCAGGTAGTCGCCCGCCGCCTTGGCGAGCGGCGCATAGGTCGCGCGGAACGGCGCGGTCGCCGAGGACAGCCTGCGCACGCCCAGCGCCTGCAGCCGCTCGGCCGGCGCGAGCCCCGGCAGCAGCATGATGTTGAGCGGCAGGGCGATGGCGTCCGCCAGTCGCCCGATCAGGTCCTCGTCTTTCGCTCCCGGCACGAAGATGCCGTCGGCGCCGGCGTCGCGGTACCCGGCCGCCCGCTGCGCCACGTCGGCGTAGGCCGCGTGCCCCTCGGCCAATCCCTTCAGGATCACATCGGTGCGCGCATTGATGAACAGCGGCACGCCGGCGGCGTCCGCGGCCTTGCGCGCCGCCTCGATCTTGCGGGCGTGCAGGTCCGGCGAACGGCGGCCGTCCTCCAGGTTGATCCCGACGGCGCCCGCCTCGATCACCGCCGCGATCAGCTCGGCGAGCTCGCCCAGGTCGTCGGTGTAGCCGCCCTCGATGTCGGCGGTGAGCGGCGTCTCGCCCGCCGCGCGGGCGGCCGCCTCGAGGGTTGCGATCAGCCGCGCGCGGGGCAGCTTGTCGCCGTCCGGGTAGCCGTGCGCCCACGCCACCGCCGCCGACGACGTCGCCACCGCCTTCGCCCCGGCGTCGGCCAGGATCGCCGCGCTCGCCCCGTCCCAGGCGTTCGGCAGCACCAGGATCTCCGCCGCGTGGTGCAGCCTCGCGAACGCCTCGGCCTTGGCCTTCTGGTCCATGCTCCCTCCGGATGCTCGTGCTTCCGCGCACATATAGGCGCCCCCGCGCCCGTCGCTCGCGAGAATCGGCCACCAACGACGCCGTCATCCCGGACGTCCGCTCGGCCGATCCGGGACCCCGGGGCCGCCGCATGGTGAACAGCTTGGGTCCCGGCTCTCCGTTTCGCTGCGGTCGGGGATGACGGTTGGAATTTAGGCGGCAAAACCGGGTATCACCCCGCGCGTGCGCACGGCCCTGACCCGACTGACCCTGACCGACTTCCGCTCCTACGAGCGGGCAGAGCTCGCGCTCGACGGGCGACCGCTGTTCCTGGTCGGACCGAACGGGGCCGGCAAGACCAACCTCCTGGAGGCGGTGAGCCTGCTGACGCCGGGCCGGGGCCTGCGCGGCGCGAGCCTCGCCGAGGTCGGCCGCCGGCTGCCGGGCGAGCCCCGCGGCCGCGCCTGGGCGGTCGCCGCGGCGATCTCCGCGGACGGCGAGGAGACCCGCCTCGGCACGGGCGTCGCCGAGGCGGGCGCCCCGCGCCGCACCGTGCGCCTCGAGGGCGAGACCGTCCCGCCCGGCCGGCTCGCCGAGCATCTCCGCGAAGTCTGGCTCACGCCGGCGCAGGACCGGCTGTTTTTGGAGGGCGCCGGCGAGCGGCGGCGCTTCTTCGACCGGCTGGTGTTCGCCGCCGAGCCCGCCCATGCATCGCACGCCCAATCCTACGAGCGGGCGCTTCGCGAGCGCATGCGGCTCCTGACAGAGGGCTCCGCCGATGCCGCCTGGCTGGACGCGCTGGAGGCGAGGCTCGCCGAGGCGGGCGCGCTGATGGCCGAGGCCCGCGCCCGGACCTTGTCGGCCCTGCAGGCGGAGATCGCCGAGCGCGGCGAACGCCCATTCCCGCAGGCGCGTCTCAGTTTCGCCGGCGAATGGGAGCAGCTGGCCGCCGCCGGCGCCGCCATCGCCGAGATCGAGACGCGGCTCTTGGGCGCGCTGAAGGCCGCCCGCCCGCGCGACGCGGCCGCCGGACGAGCGCTGACCGGCCCGCATCGCGGCGACCTCGCCGTCGTCCACACTGAGAAGGACCGCCCCGCCGCGGAGTGCTCCACCGGCGAGCAGAAGGCGCTCGTCCTCAACCTCGTGCTCGCCCAGGCCGCCCGCCTCGCGCGCGTCGCGGGCCAGCCCTCGCCGATCCTGCTGCTCGACGAGGTCGCGGCCCACCTCGATGCGCGCCGCCGCGCCGCCCTGTTCGACGAGATCGAGGCCACCGGCCTGCAGGCCTTCCTCACCGGCACGGATGCGCAACTGTTCGAGGCGCTCGCCGGCCGCGCCCAGGGCGTGCGTGTCGAAGCCTCCGGGTTAGCGGCGCTCTAGCGCCGCCCCGCCGGCGCAAAAACGTGCAGAATCAGACGGAAACCCTATATAGAGGGCTCACATTGTTGCGGGCCCTTACGCGCGCGTGCGCGCGACTCTTCCGGAGCCGCCCCGCCCCAGCTGGAAGGCGAATGAGCGAAGACAACGAGACCACCGGCCCCGAATCCAACGGGAACGGCGACGACTACAGCGCGGAATCCATCAAGGTCCTCAAGGGCCTGGACGCCGTGCGCAAGCGGCCGGGCATGTACATCGGCGACACCGACGACGGCTCGGGCCTGCACCACATGGTCTACGAGGTGGTCGACAACGCCATCGACGAGGCGCTGGCCGGCTACGCCACCCGCGTCGAGGTGATCCTGCAGGCCGACGGCTCCTGCACCGTCACCGACGACGGCCGCGGCATCCCGGCCGACATCCACGAGGGCGAGGGCGTTTCGGCCGCCGAGGTCATCATGACCCAGCTGCACGCCGGCGGGAAATTCGACCAGAACTCCTACAAGGTCTCCGGCGGCTTGCATGGGGTCGGCGTCTCGGTGGTGAACGCGCTCTCCGAGTGGCTGAAGCTGACCATCCACCGCGGCGGCTTCACCCACGCGATGGAGTTCCGCCATGGCGATCCGGTCGCCCCTCTGGCCATCGTCGGCAAGTCCCCGCTGCGCGAGAACGGCGAATTCCTGACCGGCACCGAGGTCAGCTTCCTGCCCTCCACCGGCACCTTCGCCTTCATCGAGTTCGACCGGAAGACCCTGGAGCACCGGCTGCGCGAACTCGCCTTCCTGAACTCCGGCGTCACCATTTGGCTGAAGGACAACCGCGAGGCCGAGCCTTTCGAGGAGGTGATGCACTACGACGGCGGCATCGAGGCCTTCGTGCGCCATCTCGACAAGGCCAAGTCGCCGCTCATCCGCGACCCGATCGTGGTCCGCGGCAAGCGGGAGAACGTCGAGCTCGACCTCTCGCTCTGGTGGAACGACGGCTACCACGAGAACGTGCTCTGCTTCACCAACAACATCCCCCAGCGCGACGGCGGCACCCACCTGGCGGCGTTCCGCTCGGCGCTGACCCGGATCGTCACCAACTACGCCGAAGCCTCCGGCGCCGCTCGCCGCGAGAAGGTCTCCGTCTCCGGCGAGGACGCCCGCGAGGGCCTGACCTGCGTGCTCTCGGTCAAGATCCCCGACCCGAAGTTCTCCTCTCAGACCAAGGACAAGCTGGTCTCCTCGGAGGTGCGCCCTGCGGTCGAGGGCCTGGTCGGCGAGGGCCTCGGCGCCTGGTTCGAGGAGCATCCGAACGAGGCCCGCCTCATCGTGCAGAAGATCGCCGAGGCGGCCGCGGCGCGCGAAGCCGCCCGCAAGGCCCGCGAGCTCACGCGCCGGAAGTCCGCGCTCGACATCACCTCGCTGCCCGGCAAGCTCGCCGACTGCTCGGAGAAGGACCCGGCCAAGTCCGAGATCTTCCTGGTGGAGGGCGATAGCGCCGGCGGCTCGGCCAAGCAGGCCCGCAACCGCGAGAACCAGGCAATCCTGCCGCTCAGGGGCAAGATCCTCAATGTCGAGCGCGCCCGCTTCGACAAGATGCTGTCATCCGAGCAGGTCGGGACCCTGATCACCGCGCTCGGCGCCGGCATCGGCCGCGACGATTTCGACATCGAGAAGATCCGCTACCACAAGATCATCCTGATGACCGACGCCGACGTCGACGGCGCGCACATCCGCACCCTGCTGCTCACGTTCTTCTACCGGCAAATGCCGGAGGTGATCGAGCGCGGCTACCTCTATATCGCCCAGCCGCCGCTCTATAAGGCCGCCAAGGGCAAGTCGATCCGCTACCTCAAGGACGACGCCGAGCTGGAGATCTACCTGATCGACGAGGGCGTCGACGGGGCGACCCTCGACCTCTCGAGCGGCGAACGGCTGGCCGGCAAGGACCTCCTGGCGATGGTCACCACCGCCCGCGGCGCGAAGGCCAATGTCGAACGCCTGGCGACGCGGGCGCCGCCGTTCGCGGTCGAGCAGGCGGCCCTCGCGGGCCTGTTGGGCGACAAGGGCGATCCGGCCAAGGCCGCCCGGCGCCTCGACCTTTACGCCGAGGAGGGGGACGGGCCCTGGGAAGGCGAGCGCGGCGAGGCCGGCGGCTACGTCTTCTCGCGGGTCAAGCGCGGGGTCTCGGAGCGCATCGTGCTCGACGAGCTCCTGCTGCACGCCGCCGACGCCCGCCGGCTCTCGGAACGCTCCAAGGAGCTCGCCAAGATCTTCGAGGGCCCCGCGGTGTTCACGCGCCGCGATCGCACCACCCCGGTGCGCGGGCCGATCGACTTGGTCAACGCGGTGATGGAGGGCGGCCGTCGCGGCCTGACGGTGCAGCGCTACAAGGGCCTTGGCGAGATGAACGCCGACCAGCTCTGGGAGACGACGCTCGACACTAACGCGCGCACCCTCCTGCAGGTGAGGGTCAACCACGCCGACGACGCCGACGACATGTTCACCCGCCTGATGGGCGACCTCGTCGAGCCGCGCCGCGAGTTCATCCAGGCGAACGCCCTCGACGCCGAGGTCGACGTCTAGAGCGTTCGGCGCTCAAGCTGAGGCATAGCCATCGTGGCGGAAGTAGTTGGCGCATTCTTGTGGTGTGAAGGCGTCGAGCACTTGTCCGATGCGATCCCAGAGCCCGCCCACGGAGCGCTCGGCGGCCTTGCGCAGC
>NZ_JAICYI010000051.1 GCF_025934275.1 Phenylobacterium sp. | reverse complement strand
GCAAAGTGCTCGTCACCTGGGCGGCGCCGCTGGGTCGCACAGCCTTCACCAACTACCTTCTTCAGTCGGTGATCTTCAGCTCGATCTTCTACGGATACGGGTTGGGCCTGTTCGATCGGCTCGCCCCGACCCCAACCTTTGCCCTCGGGCTCGGCGTCTATGCCGCCCAGGTCCTGTTGAGCACCCTCTGGCTGCGCCGCTTTCAGTTCGGTCCGATGGAGTGGTTGTGGCGCGCGCTCATGTATGGACGCCCCCGGGAGTTGCGCCGACTGCCGACACTAAACCCAGCGTCTTAGGTGCATTACTCTTACCCGTAAGAGTAATGCGGGGCCGAAATTCCGCAATGCATCGTCTTGTCCCACTCTTGCGAGGTGGTAGAGGGGGCGGGCCAGCCAACGGACGGAGAACGCGATGAACCCTGTGGAGATCAAGGACCTGCCGGGCCTGGTGGGCACCGAAGTGGGCGTCTCGGACTGGCTGCTGGTCGACCAGGACCGGGTCAACAAGTTCGCCGACGCGACCGGCGACCACCAGTGGATCCACGTGGACGTGGAGCGGGCCAAGCGCGAGATCGGCGGCCCGATCGCGCACGGCTATCTGACCCTGTCGCTGATCCCGCACCTCTCGGCCGGCATGCTGCCGGTGAAGGGCGTGACGCGCGGCATCAACTACGGCTCCGACAAAGTGCGCTTCACCAACATGGTGCGGGTCGGCAAGCGCGTGCGGCTGCGTCAGAAGCTGATCGGCGCCGAGGCCAAGGCCGGCGGCATGCAGATCAAGAACGAGTGCACGATCGAGATCGAGGGCGAGGACAAGCCGGCCTGCATCGCCGAGACGATGTCGATCCTCTACGGCTGAGCGGCGCTAGTCGGCGGTGGCGGCTTCCTCGGCGGAGGCCGCCTTGGCGCCTTCCACCGGAGTTTCGGCCACCATGGTCGCGGGCGCCTGCGGATCGTCCAGGCGGGCCAGGGTCTCGCGGATGAACTTGGCGTGGGTGACGATGCCGATCTCCAGCCGCTCGTGATTGAGCTCCACCTGCTGGGTGAGCAGGCCGGCGATGAACTGCGGGTCCTGGACGCCCGTCGGATCGTGGCGGTGGTCCTGGTCGGTCATGAACACCGGGCCGCCCGAGTTGCCCGGGAAGACCGAGAAATCGAGCAGGAAGGTCGGGAAGATCTTGGCCGGGGCCAGCGGATAGGAGGCCACGCGGCCGGCCCGCAGGATCGGAAAGCCGGCCTGATTGGCCGCCAGGCCGCGCGGGAAGCCCAACGCCATCATCTCGTCGCCCGCCTCCACCTGGTAGTGGGTGAAGGTGTCGTCGCCGGCGAGGTAGTTCAGCGGGATCGCCGCCTTGGCGAACGCCGGAGGCGCGGTGATGGCGAGCGCCGCCACGTCGCGCGACGGATGGTGCGTCCAGAGCTCGTGACCCTTGGCGTCGCGGATCTCCACCGGCTGCGGCGCATAGCTCCAGCTGCCATCGGCATTCTGGAAGCGGAAGCCGATGCGCGCGGCCGCGCCGGGCATGCCTTCGAGAACGTGGTTAGCGGTGATCAGGATGGTCCGAGGCCGGCCGTCCGGCGTCGGGTCGGAGATCAGGAAGCCGGTGCCGACCGTTCGCGTCCCGTCGCCAAGCGGCTGCTCCACCTGAACGGTGGCCTGCATGAGCTGGATGGCGAGGTCCATCGCCATGGCGTTCCCGACTCTCTCTTCCCGCTCGCGTCTTCGCGCGATCTCGATGCTTGAGAAACATTGGGCGGAGTCCGCGCCGCGGCCAAGGCGACAGCTTGTCCTGTGCGCTCATTCGACGCGCGGACGGCCACGCTTGAGCGCGGCGGAGGCGCGGGGCATTTAGCGGGCCATGGACCAGACCGCCCCGCGCCACGTCCCGCCGATCGCCCGCAAGGAGCCCAAGCGGATCGAACAGCTCGGCCGGGTGCGGGTCGACGAGTTCGCCTGGATGAAGGACGAGGCTTGGCAGCAGGTGCTGCGCGACCCGAAGGTCCTGCGCGCCGAGGTCCGCGAGCACCTCGAGGCGGAGAACGCCTACACGAAGGCGATGCTGGCGGACACCGTGCCGCTGCAGGCCGCGATCTTCGAGGAGATGAAGGGTCGCATCAAGGAGGACGACGCCAGCGTTCCGGCCCCCGACGGGCCCTGGGAATACTACGCCCGCTACGAGCTGGGGGCGCAGCAGCCGATCCACGCACGGCGGCGGCGGGGCGAAACGGACCGCGAGCAGGTGCTGCTCGACGAGGAGGCGCTCGCCAAGGGCAAGCCCTACTTCCGCGTGGGCGCCGCGAGCCACAGCCCCGACCATGCGCTCTACGCCTGGGCGGCCGACGAGCAGGGTTCGGAGTACTACGCGATCCGCGTCAAGGACCTCGCCACGGGCGAGGAGGTCGGCCCGCCGATCGACAGCGCCTACGGCGACTTCGTCTTCTCGCCGGATTCGCAGTGGCTGTTCTGGATCTGGCGCGACGAGAACGCCAGGCCCTCGAAAGTCTTCCGCCGGCCGGCCCGCGGCGGGGACGACGCGCTGGTCTACGAGGAGGCCGACGAGGGCATGTTCCTTGGCGTGGGCGTCGCCTCTGACGACAGCCACGTGCTGATCCATATCGGCAACCAGGAGACCACCGAGCTGCGGCTGATCCCGTCCTCGGATCCGACCGCCGAGCCGCTGGTCGCCGAGCCGCGCCGCGTCGCGGTGAAATACAGCCTCGACCACTGGAGCGACCGCTGGGTGATCCGCACCAACGACGACGGGGCGGTGGACTTCAAGCTCTGCGTCTCCGACGCCGCGGTCCCGGCCAAGGCGACCTGGCGGGACTGGATCATGCACCGGCCGGGCCACTACATCATGGGCTTCGCCGCCTACGCCGGCCACATCGTTCGCGCCGAGCGGGTGGAGGCGCTCGATCGCCTGGTGGTCACCGCCCGCGACGGCGCCGAACACATGGTCGCCTTCGACGAGGAGGCGTACGCGCTTGGGCTGGAAGACGGCTACGAGTACGCGACCACCACGACCCGCTTCGTCTATCAGTCGCCGACCACGCCTCGGCAATGGTTCGACTACGACCTGGTCACACGCGAGCGGACGCTGCGCAAGACCCAGGAGATCCCCTCCGGCCACGACGCCGGCCGCTACCTCGCGCGACGGCTCCATGCGACCGCGCCGGACGGGGAGACGGTCCCGATCACGCTGCTGATGCTGAAGGACGCGCCGCGCGACGGCTCGGCGCCGGTGTTGCTCTACGGCTATGGGGCCTACGGGCATGCGATGGAGCCCGCGTTCTCGATCCGCAACCTTTCGCTCGTCGACCGCGGCTGGATCTGGGCCGTGGCGCACATCCGCGGCGGCTCCGACAAGGGCTGGGGCTGGTTCCTGGACGGACGCAAGGCGAAGAAGCCCAACAGCTTCACCGACTTCATCGCCTGCGCCGAGCACCTGATCGCCGAGGGGTATGCGACGAAGGGCAAGATGGCGGCCTATGGCGGCTCGGCGGGCGGCATGCTGATGGGCGCAGTCGCGAACCTCCGCCCGGATCTCTGGGGCGCGGTTATCGCCGCCGTGCCGTTCGTCGACGTGCTCAACACCATGAGCGACGTGAGCCTGCCGCTCACCCCGCCGGAATGGCCTGAGTGGGGCAATCCGCTGGAGGACCCGGCCGCCTACGACGTGATCGCCGGCTATAGCCCTTATGACAACGTGAGCGCCCAAGCCTATCCGCCGATCCTGGCGACCGGCGGACTCTCCGACCCGCGGGTCACCTACTGGGAGCCGGCCAAGTGGGTGGCCCGGCTGCGCGAGCTGCATGCGGGCGAGGCGCCGATCCTGCTCAAAATCAACATGGAAGCGGGGCACGGCGGGGCCTCGGGCCGGTTCGATTTCCTGAAGGAGATCGCCCTCGACTACGCCTTCGCCATCTGGGCGCTCGAGGAGAGATGGCGCGCGGCATGAGCCCGCTCTAGCGGCCCGACGCCGCAGCCCCCTGCATGGTCTGCCTCCTGCAACTCCGATAGATTGCCGGCCTCACGCTGGCAGGGGGCGGCATGTCGGTCTCGGATGCGGACGCGGCGGCATCGCTCGCCAGGCAGGTCGACGAGGCGCTGCGCCGTCGCGACGTGCGGGCCGCGTTATCGCTGATCGAGGCGGCCGAGCAGGCGCGGCCCGCCGATGTCGGACTGAAGATGCAGAAGGCGGTGACCCTGCGCGTGGCGGGCGACCTGCCGGCCTCGCTGGCCGCGCTCGACGCGGCCCTGGCGCTGGAGCCGTACAATTTCATGGCGCTGCTGGGGAAAGGCGCGCTGCTCGAACGGCTCGCCGGGGAGCGCGACGCGGCCGAGGTCTATCGCAACGCCCTGAAGATCGCTCCCGCCGATGCGCCGCCCGGCCTGCGCCCGGCGATCGCCCGCGCCCGCGAGGTGGTGCAGAAGAGCGCCGAGGCGCTGGAGGCGCACCTGCGCCGCCGCATCGCCGGCCTGGACGCAGATTGCAGCGGCCCGGCCAAGGCGCGGCTGGAGGAAACCGTGCGGGTGTTCTCGGGCCAGGCGCGGGTCTACCACCACGAGCCCTTGCTGCTGCACTACACCCAGCTGCCGGAGATCGGCTTCTACGACCGCTCGTTGTTCCCGTGGCTGGAGACGCTCGAAGCGGAGACGGAGGTGATCCGCGCGGAGCTGGAAGGGGTGCTGCAAAGCCGCCAGGATTTCGCGCCCTACATCGACTTTCCCCCGGGCGCGCCGGTGAACCAGTGGGGCGAGCTCAACCACTCGGCGCGCTGGAGCTCCTACTTCCTGTGGCGGGACGGCCAGCGCCAGGAGGGCGCCTGCACGGCGTGTCCGAAGACCGCGGCGATTCTCGAGCGGCTGCCGATGGCGATCCAGCCGGGCTTTGCGCCCACCGCCATGTTCTCGGCCCTTGAGGCGAAGACCCACATCCCGGCCCACACCGGCTCGACCAATACGCGGCTGCTCTGCCACCTGCCGCTGATCCTGCCGGGGCCGGCGCGCTTCCGGGTCGGGAACCAGACGCGGTCATGGCGGATGGGCGAGGCCTGGGTGTTCGACGACACCATCGAGCACGAGGCCTGGAACGACGCCGAGGCCTTGCGCGTGATCCTGATCTTCGACATCTGGAACCCCTACCTCGAACCTGCCGAGCGCGAGCTGGTCTGCGCGCTGCTGGCCGCCCGCAATGCGTTCCTCGGCCACTGAGCCTCTGAAGGATCCCGTGACTCCAGGCGACATCCCCGAGGCTGAAGCCCTGCTCTCGCAGGGCCGGGCGGCCGATGCGTTGAAGATCACCTCGCGGCTCGTGGCCGAACCCGCCCCGACGCACCAGGCGCTCGCCACCCACGCCTTCACGCTGAAGGCGTTGCGGCGGCTGCAGGAGGCCCTGGCGTTCAACGAGCAGGCGACGCGAGACTACGCGCAGAGCCCGATCGCCTGGCACAACCTGGCCGCCACGCTGGGCGACCTGGGCCGCGTGGAGGCGGCGATACCGGCGGTCAAGCGCGCCATGGCGCTCGGGCTCGACCGGGGGCCGACCTGGCACGTCTATGCGCGGGCGCTGCTCGCCACCGGCGCGATGGACGAGGCCGAGCGGGCCTACCGCGAGACATTGAAGCGTCCGCCTCTCACTTTGGAAGCGACCGCCGAACTCGCCAACGTGATCTGGATGCGGCGCGGCGACATGGCCGCCGCGCAGGCCGTGCTGGACGAGGCGTTCCGCGCCGGCGGCCCGCCGGGGCCGCTGGTGATCGCCAAGGCCAAGCTGTTCGAGGCGGCGGGCGACGTCGAGGCCAGCGCGCGGCTGCTCTCGGCCGCGGTGGAGCGGATGCCAGGCGACCTGGTGGTGCTGCTGGCCGCCGCCCAGAGCGCCATCGAGTTGGGCTACCGCAAGGAGGGCTGGGAGCTCGCCAAGACCGCCGAGTCCATGGCGGGCGACGAGCCGGCGGTGCTGAACCAGCTGGCCATCGCCGAGCTGGCGCGCGGCGCGCCGGGCGCGGCGCTGGCGGTGGCCCGGCGGGGGCTGGCGATCGCGCCCGAACACCAGTCGCTGATCGGCTGGGCGGCCGCGGCGGCCCGGGCGGCGGGCGATCCGCTCTACGAGACCCTCTACGACTACGACGCCTTCGTAGGCGTCTATGAGATCGAGACGCCGAGCGGCTGGCCGTCGCTGGCGGCCTATCTCACGGACCTGGCCGCGACGCTGAACCGGATGCACCCCTACGAGCAGCATCCGTTCCACCAGTCGATCCGACACGGCAGCCAGACCATGCAACCGCTGACCGCCTCGACCGACCCCGTGCTGGGCGCCTTCTTCGAGGCCGTCGACAAGCCGATCCGCGCCCATATGAAGAGGCTCGGCAAGGGAAGCGACCCGTTCCGACGGCGCAACGCCAGTGACTACCACTTCGACACCGCCTGGTCGGTGCTGCTCAGGCCCGGCGGCTTCCACAAGGACCACTTCCATCCGCAGGGCTGGATCTCCTCGGCCTTCTATGTCGAGACGCCGGAGGGCGCGCTCGACACCGCCGAGAAGCAGGGCTGGATCCGCTTCGGCCGGCCGCCGCTGGAGCTAGATCCGCCGATGGCGCCCGCCCGTTACGTGCGCCCCAAGCCCGGCCGGCTGGTGCTGTTCCCGTCCTACATGTGGCACGGCACCGAGCCGTTCACGACCGACGAGCGGCGCATGACCATCGCCTTCGACGCCGTGCCGGCGTGACCCTCGCAAAGTCGGCGGGACTGGCTGGGGGACTAGGACTCGAACCTAGAATAACGGTACCAAAAACCGCTGTGTTACCATTACACCATCCCCCAGCAGGAACGGCGTCAGGCGGGCTCGCCCCCGCCGCGGAGGCGCCGACATAGCGCACGCCTTGGGGGTATGCAACGGGCCCCTTGGGCGCGCTTGCCGCGGTTCGGATGGTCCCCTATAAGGCCCGCTCCCAAGTCGGAGTGTAGCTCAGTCTGGTAGAGCACCGTGTTCGGGACGCGGGGGTCGCAGGTTCAAATCCTGCCACTCCGACCATCATCGCCCGCGGCCAGGCTTTACCCCGAAAACACCCACCTTTCCGCCGCATCGATAGTATGCGACAGCCCCCCTGGCGGACGCCGAATCCCGGGCCTCCGCGGGACGGCGAGTTCATCCGATGAAGCAGTTCCTGATCACCGCCGCCGGCGTGTTCGCAGGGCTCATGATCTTCCTGATCGGGGTGCCGTTCGTCCTGGTGATGATCGCGGCCGGCGCCGCCGGCCCGCCGGCCATGCCTGCCCGCGCAGTGCTCGAGCTGGACCTGCGCGATCCGCTCACCGACCAGAGTCCGCAGAGCCCGCTGGCGGGCTTCGGCCGCCGCTCGGAATCGGCCATGTCGATCATCGAGGCCTTGCGGCGCGCCGAGACCGACGACCGGGTCAAGGGCCTGTTCATCCGCCTGCCGGAGCAGGGCCTGGAGCCGGGCCTGGCCGACGAGCTGCGGCTGGCCATCCGCCACTTCCGCGCCTCGGGCAAGCCGGTCTTCGCCCACAGCCAGGGCCTCTACGCCGGCGGCCCGGTCACCACGACCTACATGCTGGGCGCGGCGGCCGACCAGTTCTGGATTCAGCCCGGCGCCTCATTCCAGGTGACCGGCTTCGCCAACGAGGACCTGTTCTTCAAGCGGGCGTTCGACAAGTACGGCGTCAAGGCCGACTACCAGCAGCGCTACGAGTACAAGAACGCCGTCAACGCCTACCTCTATGACGACTACACGCCAGCGCACCGCGAGGCCGAGCTGTCGTGGATGGGCTCGGTCTACGGCAGCGACATCGCCGCCGCCGCCGCCGACCGCAAGCTCGATCCGGCGGCGCTGAAGCGGACGTTGGAGGCCGGCCCCTACCTCGCCGAGGACGCCCAGCGGCTGCATCTCGTGGACCGCGTCGGCCAGGAGCACGAGGCGGAGAACGCCCTGCTGCGCCGCGCCGGGTCGGGCGCCGAGATGGTGGACTTCGACGACTTCGCGCGCGGCCGCCATCGCGACCGCGGGACCGGCCCGGCGATCGCGATCATCGAGGGCGAGGGCGCGATCGTCACCGGCCATGACGGGGCGGCCAATCCGCTCTCCGGCGGTTCCTCGATCTATTCGGACGACCTGTCGGACGCCTTCTACGAGGCGATCCGCGAGAAGGACGTCAAGGCGATCGTCTTTCGCCTGAACTCGCCGGGCGGATCGGACACCGCCTCGGAACAGATCCTGGACGCGGTGCGCGCGGCGAAGGCGGCCGGCAAGCCCGTGGTCGTCTCGATGGGGACCTACGGCGCGTCCGGAGGCTACTGGGTCGCCTCGCAGGCCTCCGCCATCGTCGCCGAGCCCTCGACGCTCACCGGCTCGATCGGGGTGTTCGGCGGCAAGTTCGCCGTGGGCCCGGCGCTCGCCAGGTTCGGGATCGACGTGCGGCAGCTCGGCGTCGGGGGCTCCTACGCCGGGGCGTTCGGTCTGGGGCAGGAATTCACGCCCGAGCAGCGCGCGGCGATCTCGCACTGGATGGACCGCATCTACGACAACTTCGTCGCCAGGGTCGCGCAGGGCCGCAAGCTCTCACCCGACCGGGTGCGCCAGATCGCCAGGGGCCACGTCTGGACCGGCGCGCAGGCCAAGCAGCTCGGCCTGGTGGATGAGGTGGGCGGCTTCTACGACGCCGTCGCCAAGGCCCAGGCGCTGGCCAAGATCTCCGGCGAGCCCAGGCTGAAACGCCTGACCCCCACGGCCTCGCCGTTCGAGGCTATCGAGAAGCTCTTGGGCGTGTCGGCGACGTCCGTGAGGACCCTGGCCGCCGCCGCCTGGGTGCTGGGCGATCCGCGGGCCCAGGCGATCCTGGACCGGATGGCCGAGGCGCGCCTGCGCGAGCAAGGCGCACTGGCCCTGGCGCCGCAGCCGCTGCGCTGATCGCTCAGTGCGGGCCCGGCGGCGGCGGCGGGTGGATCGGCGTGCGCGCCGGCCAGAAGGTTATGAGCTTCTCCCCGAAGTCGAACGCGACCTCGTCGAAGCGACGCAGCACGTCCACGCCGATAAGGATGCTGGGCGTGGTCTCGAGGTCCCACAGCGCGAAGACGTGCAGGTCGGCGTAGGCCACCAGTGAGGTTTCCACGTCCCGTCCGCCGATCCGCAACCCCGGCAACGGACCGAACTCCGCCTCGGCGCGCTGGCCGGTGGCGCTGACCAGGGCAGAGTGGATCAGCCGGCTCTCGAGCGTCGGATCGATCGCAAGCGCCGCCTGCCGCAGCGCGAGGTTGGCCACCGTGACCTGCGAGCCGGAATCGAGGAAGGCGGTGATCGGGCGGTTGGCGGCGACCGCGTCGACGATCAGCAACTGGCCTGACTTGTAGCGCGCCGGCACGGAGAAGGGCGCGTGCGGCGAGCGGATCCGGCTGTTGACCTGTTCGCCGATGCTCAGCCCGCCTGATCCCGAAACCTGGAAGGTCTGATCGCGGAACCGGATCGCGATCCGCCGGCCGGTCAGCATGTCGATGCCGAGCAGGCCGTCCGCGCCCAGCCTGGAGGCCGGTTCGACGGGCGCCTTGAGATTCGACGAGATCACGTCGCTCACGCGGATCCGCTTCACCGTCACCAGCGGCGCCGGTTCAGCGCTCAGGATGCCGTGCACCTCGGCGGTTCCCGCCGGCGGGAGATCGAGTGTCTTGGCGACCTCCGCCGAGACCACAGTCCGGTTTGAGCCCGTGTCGACGACGAAGAGGTACGGCCCCCGCCCGTCGAGGTAGACCGGAACCTCCACGCGCCGCGCCTGATCGAAGGCGGTCTCCAGCACCTTGTCCACATCGGGCGCGGCAGGGACAGCAACCTTCACGCCGCCGGTCTGGGCCCTCGCGATCCTCAACGTCGGCAGCGCCGCCAGGCCCGCCAAGGCTCCCCGCCGCGTCCACGCTGCGCGCATGGCAACGAGGCTTAAGACAGGCCCCGAGTCCCGGAAAGCGGCGATCCGCCAGCTGGCTCGACAAGCCGCGCGACGGATCGTAACGCTCGGTGAAGACATCGGGACCCTGATGACCGCCCCGCCCTGGCCCGAGCGCCTCTTAGCCTCGCCCGAGCTCTTCCCGCTCGACTTCGTGTCGCCGGAGGTCGTGGACGTGCGCGCGCTCGCGCCCGCGGACTACGAGCGCGCGAGCTTCCTGGACGCGCGGCTCGACAACCCCTTCGTCGCGCACCTGCCCTACTCCGATCTCGCCCAGGCGGCCGGAGGCCTGCGGGTCGCTGCGGACTTCATCTTCCACATCGGCCACGTCGGCTCGACCCTGATGTCGCGGCTGCTGGGCCGTCATCCGCAGGTCTTCTCGCTGCGCGAGCCGCAGGCATTGCGCAGCTTCGCCGAGGCGGAGCTCCGCCAGGCGCCCTGGGGGCCCGCGGAGTTCCGCGCCAGGCTGGCGGTTTTCCTGGCGCTCTATTCCCGAACGTGGCGGCCCGAGCAGCGAGTGGTCCTCAAGGCCACCAGCCTGGTCGGCGAGATCGCGCCCGGCCTCATGCAGGCGGCGGCCGACGCGCGAGCCCTCTTCATGTACGTCCGGCCCGAGAGCTACATCGCTACGATCCTCGGCGGCGACAACTCCCTGGGCGAACTCAGGATTGGCGCGCGCTCGCGCCGGGAGCGACTCGCACGCAGGCTCGGCCCGGCTTCGCAGGCCGGCGAGAGCCTTTCGGATGGCGAGCTGGCGGCGATGACGTGGGCCTGCGAGATGACGGCCCTGCGCGCCGCCGCGGCCGCGCTGGGCGACCGAGTCCTCTGGCTCGATTTCGACGCCTTCCTCGCCGATCCGGCGGCGGGGCTTTCGCGCGCGCTGCGCCACCTCCGGCGCGACCCCGATTCCGTCCATGTGCAGGCCATGCTCCGCTCGGGCTATCTCGAGCGCTATTCGAAGGCGCCGGAATGGGCTTATGGACCGGACCTGCGTCGCCGCGTGCTCCAGGCGGCCCGCCAGGGCGGCGGCCACGAAATTCGCAAAGGGTTGGCCTGGCTTGAAGCAGCCGCGGCGACCGCGATCGCCGAGGCGCATCGGTTCGCGCAGGACGCGCCGCATGTCGCCTGAGGAAGCCCGCGACGTCCGCGCGCAAGCCGAGCGAGGCGACGCCGAGGCGCTCGCCACGACCGCCATGTTCGCAGCCCTTGGCGCCTTCGAGCCGCAGGACTGGCGGAGCGCCGCGGTACGTCTGGGCCTCGCCGCCGAGGCGGGCTCGCCCGCCGCCGCGGGGCAGTTGCGGGTGCTCGCGGATGGCCGCGACGCTCCGTACGCCGATCTCGCCCAGGCGATCGATTGGACAGCGTGGCTCGCCTCACCGCCAAAGAGCCGGATCTCGGCCGACCCGCGCGTCGCGGTCTCGACGAGCTTCCTGGCGCCGCTCGCCTGCCAGTGGGTGATCGAGCGTGCGCGTGGCCGCGTCTCTCGGGCCCTGGTGTTCGAACCGGCGAGCGGCGACTTCCGGACTGAGCCCGGCCGCACCAACAGCGCGTTCTCCTTCGCCTTCGAGGACATGGACGTCGTGACGGCGGCGATTCGCGCCCGTATCGCCGCGGCCCTGTCCGTGCCCGCGGGTGCGCTCGAACCCGCCCAGGTCCTGCACTATGCGCCAGGCGAGCAGTTTGACCGGCATTTCGATTTCCTCGATCCGGCCGAGCCTGGCTTCGCCGCCGAGATCGAGCGCGGCGGCCAGCGGATCGCGACGCTTCTCGTGTATCTCAACCACGGGTTCGAAGGCGGCGAGACGGACTTCCCGCGCCTGAGCATTCGCTACAAGGGCGCGGCCGGGGACGCCCTGATGTTCTCCAACGTGGACGCCGCGGGCGCGCCCGACCGGCGGACGCTGCATGCGGGCCTGCCGCCCACGACTGGCGAAAAATGGCTGCTCTCGCAGTGGATCCGGGACCGAGCGCTGGGTTGAGGCGAGTTGCACCTGGGTCAACGCCGGCCTAGCTTCCTGCGGACTCGCAAGAGGATTCCAATGTTGCTTTCGGTTATGGCCGTTCTGGCCGCGTCCACGCCTGCGGCCGCATCGGTCACCGCGGCCCCTGCCGCCCTGTCGGCCCGGGCGGCGGCTCCCAAGAAGCCGGATCTCGTCTGCAAGACCGAGGAAGTGACGGGCTCCATGTTCTCGAAGAAAGTCTGCCGCCGGAAGGCGGAGGCCGAGCGGGACAAGGCGGAAACGCAGGAGCAGATCCGCGAGAGCCAGCGGGTCACGACCGGATTTCGCCACTAGGCGGATGAGCATGCGCCAAGCCGCCACTTGCCTGAGCATGGCCATCCCCTTACTGCTGGCCGTCGCCGGCGCCGCGCAGGCCAAGGACCCGGACCCGAAAGCCCGCGCCGCGGCCTTCCAGGCAGTGCTCGACTGCCGCGGCATCGCCGACAACGCCCAGCGCCTGGCCTGCTTCGATGCCGCCGCGGCGAAAATGGGCGAAGCCGAGACGAAGGGGGAGATCGTGGTCATCGACCGGGCGCAGGCGGCGGCGGCTCACCGGGAGGCGTTCGGCCTGCCGGTGCCCAGCCTGTCATTCCTGACCCGCGCGCTGAGACCCGAGGACGTGAACCGCATCGAGGGCGTCGTCGAATCCGCCAGCGCCGACATCAACGGCAACTGGACCTTCCGGCTGGAGGGCGGCGCCATATGGCGGCAGATCTCGGGCGACCTGTACCGACCGCCCAAGCACGGCTCCAAGGTCGCGATCCGCCGCGGCTCGCTGGACAGCTATCTGATGAACGTCGACGGCCAGCCTTCGATCAAGGTGCACCGGGATCAATAGGTCCGGCCCGGCGAACCGGCCTAGCTCGTCGCGCCTGTCCAAGTGAGCGGCGGCGGCATGGAATTCGAACCGTCCAGGTCGGGCCAGGCCGTGTGGCTCCATTCGACCAGCCGATCGAGGTCGCCACCGAGGCGTTCGCGGACCGCCGCCGCCTGCGACAGCCGGTCGGACGGGGTGAAGGCCAGCTCCGGCGTCTTGGCATGGCGACCCAGCAATGGTCCTTCGACGACCTCACGCGCGTGGGCCGGCCCGAGGCCCAGGTTGAAGAAGCCATCGAGCGCTGCGATCGCGCCCGGGGGGTCGGCCAGGAACGCCTCGCTGTCGAGCGAGGCCGTGCGCGCCGGACCGTAGCGCGCCAGATCGCGCTTCACGACGGCCATCTGCATGCGCCAGACGAGGGCCGCAAGCTCGAGGTCGGCCATCTCGAGGAGGTCACGCCCGGTGAAGGGCATCCGCTCGCCGAGGTCGGCCGCCACTGTCGCGAACAGGCTGCGCACAAAACGGCCAAGCTGGACCCCGCCCTTGGCGATGGAGATCAAGAAGCTCGGCTGGTCGGAGTAGAGCAAAAGCGCCCTGCCCGACGTCCCGTGCGCCGCCTCGCGCGCGACGCGGTTGGCGAAATTGCTCGGCTTGACCACGACCTTGCCGGCGGAGGCCAGGCCGGCCAGGGCGCGGAACACCAGCCCAGGCGCGCCCTCCAGAGGCTGGCCGGGCTCACATTGCCCGGCGCGCAAGGCGTCGGCGAGCTGGACGAGCACCCAGGGCTCGCGCAGGGCCAGGCTGCGACCGCGGCGGTCGAGAGCTGCTGCAATAAGCGTCGAGCAGCAGAATGAGGTGTGGAAAATGAATCCCAGGCCCGGCGCTTCATCCGCTGCGCCGACGGGTTCAAGCGGCGCCCATCGCTCGGCAAGCGCCGTCCGGCGCCATCGCCGATCAAGGAACGGCTGCTCCGCAAGCGTCACCTCGTCCGTCTCGACCAACAGAAGACTGCGCCGCGCCGCATCGAGATCGGCCGGAAACCAGAGGCTCCGCGTGGAGGCGTTGAAGGCGCCGCCGGGCTTCGTCAAGGCGAGCCGGTCCCTTGAGCGGCGGGATAGCCGAACTGCTCGGCCCAGGGCCTCAGGATGGGTTGGATAACGTCGATCGTGGAGCCGTACTTCCTCCACTGGGCGATGCCGTCGCGGTAGAGGCCCCGGCGCACCTGGCCCGCGCTCGGCGTGCGGATTTCCCGCTTATTCGCGGTCTCGACGAAGTTGCGCATATTGGCGTCCCAGGGGAGCCCGATGAACTCGCAGATCGCCTGGCTCGCCGCGTCCAGGTCCTCCACAAGATGCTCGTGCTGGTGAATGTGGAACGGCAGGGTGAGCTTCTCACGATAGAGCTCCGCGAGCCGCATGGCCGCGGCATAAATGCGGGCCGCGCGTTCCAGGTCTGCGAGTTCGACCGTGAGGGGATTGGGACGGAAGCGGTGCTTGAAGCAGCTGATCACCACGTCGCGCGGATCGCGTAGCGCGAACAGGATCTTGGCCCTGGGGAACAGCTTGGCGATCACGGGCAGATAGAAGGTGTGCAGCGGCAGCTTGTCGACGAACACCTTGCCGGCCGGCTCGACGCCGAACTCGCGCACGCGGTTCCAATAGAGTTCGCGCCACTCCCGGGCCCCCGCCTCATCGAGGGTCTTCAGCCGGTCGAGGGAAGCGTTGTCCTTCACGAATTCGAGGATCGCGGGATCGACGGTCTGCTTCTCCTCCAGGGCGACGATGTCGGCGTGACTCGCCAAGACCTGCTCGAGCAGGGTCGTTCCCGAACGGGCGAAACCCACGAGGAAAACGTGGCCCCGCTCGCGCCCGAGGTCGTCGCCGTCCGGGATCGGCCGCCAGTCCGCGGGATCCGCCGCCTCAAAGTAGGCGATGAGCCGCTCGGCCATGTCCAGACCGAGTTCACCGGCGTTCAGGGCCGCGACGTGCAACGGCCGGCTTTCGCGGTTGGCCGCGATGTAGTCGACCATGGCTTCGGGCGCACGTCCGAGCGCCTCCTTCGCGTCGCCCCGCAGGTTCAAGGCGTTGGCGAGATGCAGCCGCGTCAGGCGACCCGTCGCGATCAAGGCGTCGATCCGGCCGATCGCCGCGGCGGCATCCCCGGCGTTGAGTTCGAAGCCGGCCATGGCGAGCGAAGCCGCCGGCTGGTTCGCCTCCAGCCGGAGCGCGCGCTCAGCGTAATCGCGGGCCTCGTCCCAAATCTTGTCCTCCGCGGCCAGAGCCGCCAGCGCGCCGAGCGGCTCCGGAAACTGGGGATCGAGTTCGGCGGCGCGGAGCTGCGCCAGCCTGGCGGCTTCCTTGTCGCCCAGGCTCAGGAGGGCCAATCCCCGCCCGTTGTGAGCGTGGGCGAGGCTCGGATCGATCGCCAGCGCCGCGTCGAACGCCGCCAGCGCGTTCTCGGGCTTGGCGAGCTTGGAATAGCAGACCCCGATCGAGTTGATCACGAACGGGTCGTTGGGCGCGAACCTCAGCGCCTCGTTGAGGACCCCCAGCGCCTCGTCGATCCGGTCGTCGAGCTCGAGCTTGTAGGCGACGAGGTTGAGAACCAGCGGGTGGCGCATGCCCTGCGCGTACGCCCGCTGCGCGAGGGCGATCGCGCGGTCCATGTCGCGGCCATCGAGCGCCGCTTCGATGTCGTGGATCGAGGCCCTTGCCGGGCCGGAAACCTCGCTCACTTCGAGAGGCTCCACATACGCCGAAGGTTGGTGCGGACATGCTGCAGCCGCACTCGGCCCTCATCGGACATCTGCGGGCCCTCGGTCGCCGCCACCTCGTCGAGATCATAGAGCAGATCGCGCAGGGCCGGGTCTGGGATCTGGCTCTCGATGAAGGTGATGCCGACGAGTCGCCGGCCGCGCGTCACCGGCGTGACTTCGTGCAGCGTGGTGGACGGATAGATGACGGCCGCGCCGGGCTGAAGCTTGAACTCCACGCGCCGAGCGCCGAGTTGGATCGACAGCGCGCCGCCGTCGTAGTCCTCGAGGTCGCTCAGAAAGATCGTGCAGGAGACGTCGGAGCGGAGCTGCCGCTGTCCGAGTTGGATGGTGGCCGAGTCCGAGTGCAGGCCGTAGCGCATCCCGGGCTCATAGCGAGCCAACAGAGGCGGGGCCAGCAGAGCCGGAAAGGCGAAGTTGCGGAAGGGCTCGTTGCGCATCAGCGCCTCGGCCATCAGCCGGGACGAGAGCTGGTAGGCCTGATCGCCGTGGTCGATCTGCAGGTTGTTCTTCACGGTGGAGTGCGGCGAGGAAATCCGTCCATCCACGAATCGGGCGCTTTCCGCCAAGGCGCGCAGCTGCGCCACCTCGTCCGGCGTCAGGACCTCCTCGATCTCCAGAAACATCGCTCACCCGGCTTGCCCGCGCCGATGCCTAGCACCGGCCCCGGGAGCGAACAACGCGGCCAAATGGAAAGCGGCGGCCCGACCGCCGCGGCCTGGGGCCGGACGCGCGACAGGACGCCGGAAGATCAGTGTTGCGGGCTTTCCGTCGAGACCATAGGACGCCAGTCACAAGGCTGGGAGCTGCTTCTGGACGCCGAAGCTTCAGCATCGACCTGGACGGAGTTCTGGACCAGCCAGGGCGCGAACGCCCATTGCATGCAGGACGCTTCGCCGGCTCTGTGGAGGCCCCTGGAGGAGCACTGGAACTCGCTGGCCTCCCGCCTGCCGCCCCGAACCCGCGTCCTGGACCTCGGCTGCGGCGCGGGTGTCGTCGGCCGCATGCTGCTCGCTGCGCGGCCGGAGCTACGGGTCGTCGGAATTGATCTGGCTACGATCCCGCATGTGGAGCGCGGCATGACGATCCTCTCGGGGATCGCCATGGAGGAGCTGCCATTTGCCGCCGCGAGCTTCGGAGCCGCGGTCAGCCAGTTCGGCTACGAGTATGGAGACCCGGAACGCGCGGCGCCGGAACTGGCGCGAGTGCTCTCCAGGGGCGCGCCGTTGTCCCTCGTCGCTCACCATTCCGACAGCAGCATTCTCGCCAAGAGCCGTTCGCGCATGCAGGCCCAGGCGCTGCTCCTGGGAGAGGCCATGCGAGCGGCCGTCCTGGCGGGCGACGTCGCGGGCTTCGGGACGCAGGCCGCGAATCTGCAGGCGGCGCACGGAGACGACCCTTTGATCTCGGAGTGCCTGCGCCTCCTTCGCCCGCACCTGTATCGGGGCGAAATGCAGCGACTGCAGGCGTGGAACGCGCTGGGGAATGCCCTGTCTCTGGGGATTGAAATCAACCGACAGCTCGAACGATCGAGCCTGACTCCGCAGCGCCTGGAGCGTCACCTTTCGATCCTGTCCGGATACTTTTCGCTGGCACAACCGGCGGTGATCACACGCAACGACACCGGCGAACCTGTCGCCTACCGGATAGAGGGCGTCCGCAAAATCTGCTGACCGCGAACGGGCGCCGACGCGGACGAACTTCACGTCTCCGACGCTTCGGCCAAATGGAAAGCGGCGGGCCTTTCAGCCCGCCGCTTCACTCACTGCCGTGATCCGCGGCCTAGAAGTCCGCGGTGATGCCGACAAACACGAACCGGCCGAGCGAGTCATAGGTGCCGGGATAGGTGTTCCCGTTGCCCGCCGGCGGCCCGGAAGCGGCGAAGTCGTTGGAGTCCAGGATCTTCGGGTCGGTATCGAACACGTTGTTCATGCCCGCCCGCAGCGTGACCGTATCGCGCACCTTCCAGGTGCCCGAAAGATCGAGGTACCCGACCGCCGGGATCTTGGCGTCCGGCAGGTCCCTGCGGCCGAACGCATCGCGGAGGAATGGATTCTGGTCGTTGACGTCGAACTTGACGGCCGAGATGTACCGCCAGTCCGCCGACAGGGTGACCGGCCACGGCGTGGTCCAGGTCATCCGCAGCTTGTGCCGCCACTTCGGGATCGGACCCTTGTTGGCGTTCGCCGAGCACACCACGCCAAAGAGGCCGGCGCAGTCGAAGGTGCCGCTGCCCTGGAACGGCTGGGTGACGTACTCCCTGGTCCAGGTCCCAGTGAAGCTGAACGACAGGCCGCCCCACTCGCCAAGACCCCAATCGGAGAAGTTGGTGTGGTAGTTGGCGTTGATGTCGACGCCGCTGGTTCGCAGGAAGCCGGCGTTGACGTTGGTCGCGATGACGAATCCCTGGTTGCCGAAAATCGAGCCCGTGGTCGGATCTCGGTGGATCAGGGCGCACGAGCTGGGATCGTTGTTCCGGAAGCAGTTGATCACCGTCAGGGCCGGGAACGAGGAGATCAGGTTCGCCACCTTGATGTTGAAGTAGTCGACCGACATGTCGAAGCCCGGAACCCAATGCGGCCGCAGGACGACGCCGAGGGTATAGGTGTCGGCCTTCTCCGCCTGCAGGTTCGGGTTGCCGCCCTGCAGCGCCGAGCATTGCGCCGAGGGGCACTGGGTGATGCCGGCCGCGAGCTGAGCCGCGGTAGCGCCGCTGATCTTGCACTGGGCGACCGGCGGGTTGGAGCCGGCGCACGGATCGCTGCCGGTGAACAGGCCGACGGACTGCGGCGTGAACAGCTCGGTCACGTTCGGCGCCCGAACCGCGCGGTTGTAGCCGCCACGGATCTTGATGTCGTCGGTGATCCCCCAGTTCAGGCCGATCTTGTAGGCCTGGGTCGTGTTGGTCGCGGTCGAATAGTCGGAGAAGCGATAGCCGAGCTCGAGATTCAGGTCCTTCGCCCAGGGCGCGTCCTGAACCAGAGGAACGCGGGCTTCGCCGAACAACTCGTAGACGTCGATGCTGCCGTTGTTGGGCAGGGTCGGACCGCCCTGGCCGGACAGGTCGCCGGACAGGAACTCCTGGTCGACGCGCAGGTCGAGGGAATTGCGCGCGTAGTCGGCCCCGAACGCGACGCCGATGCCGTCGTTGGCCATCGGCGACTTGAAGCCGTACTTGCCGAGGTCGCCGGTGACAGACACCGAGGCGATCTGCTGCGTCGTCTGCCCGCTCTTGAAGCCCGGCGTGATGACAAAGCTCAGAGCCGCTGGTGAAAGCGCCCCGAACTTGAAGATGTCGAGCGGCACGCAGCCCGTTGAGGCGCCGACCTGGCATTGGCCGGTCGTCGGATCGACGAGCAGGGCCTCCTGCGCTTTCGCCACCGAGACGTCGCCTTCATAGTGCTCATTGAAGATCGACGTGCCGTAGGAAAGGTAGGCGTCGTAATTCCAGCCGTCGCCAAGCTCCCCTCGGGACCCCAGCGTGATGAGGTATTGGCTGTGACGCAGGTCGTCCTGGCGAGGCAGGCCGGTGAACCGGAAGCCCAGCGTGGTCTGCTGGACGAACGGCGTCCCGGCGTTGGCGCCGCAGATGATTTGCGCCTGGGCCGCCGTCATCAGGGGGTTGTCGCAGTTGATGCCGACGGTGCTGTTGCCGTTGGAGCCGGTGCCGGCGAAGAAGCCGGAAGACGCGATCTGTGCAATCGTATGGTCGTCAGCGAACATGAAGTCGCTGTAGAGATCGACCATCTTGTTGACTTCGTAATGGGCGAAGAAGCCCGCCGTGTAGCGGTCATCCGGCCGCTGGAAGTAGTTCTGCGGCGCAAAGTTGAAGCTGAAGGCCGAGTTGAACGGCACGAACGAGCGTGATCCGTCGGGGTTCACCGAGGCGCCGTCCGATCCGAATACGGCCGAGGTGTTGGCGTTACGGAACCGGCCGAACGCGCTGTTGGAAGATCCCGCGCAGACCTGCCCATCGTAGAGCGTGCTGTCCGACGTGAAGTAGGTGGTCGCGACGGAGCAGGTGGAGAAATCGCGAGTGTTCTCGGTGACGGCCTGCAGGTTGCGGTAGCCCACGTAACCGGTGATGTTGCCCTTGCCGTCCGGGGCGTTGACGCCAAACACCGCGGTGATGTCGTAGGTCTGGCCATCCCAGATGTCCTGGTCAGGGAACGGGATGGCGAACGACGCATCCTTCAGCAGCTGGCTGGCGTGCGTGTTGTTGTTCTTGTGCCAGTACGCCCCATACTGTCCGTCGACCCGGAAGCCTTCGAAGTTCCGGTCCATGATGAAGTTGACGACGCCGGCGACGGCGTCCGAACCGTAGACGGCCGAGGCGCCGCCGGTGAGCACGTCCACCCGCTGGACCAGGGCCGCCGGGATCGCGTTGAGGTCCGGGGACGGGACGATCGGGTCGCCAGGCATAAGGCGGCGGCCGTCGATCAGGACAAGCGTGCGCGCGCTGCCGAGGCCGCGGAGGTTCACGGTGGCGGTGCCCGTCGCGCCGTTGGCAACGCCCGAGCTGAAGTCCGCCATCACCTGCGGCAGGTTGTTGAGCAGGTTCTCGACGTTGGTCGTGCCCTGCAGCTTCAGCTCCTGCTGGTTCACCGCGGTGATCGGGCTGACGCTGGTCAGGTTCGGCTGCGGGATGCGCGAGCCGGTGACCACGATTTCCGAGACCTGAGCCCCCCCGCTGGCGGTCTGGGCCTGAGCCTGGGTCGCGGACAGCCCCAGAACGGCGGCCCCGCAGATCATTGAAGACGCCAGCAGGCGCTCCCGAATTGACGTGTTTTTCAAGGTCTACATCCTCCGGCCGACCGCGAGGCCCTGAGCGGCACGCGAACCGGCTCCCCAACAAACTTCGGTCCCGGAGTCGGAGTCGATCTCCGGTTACGGTGGAGTAACGAACGCTGGCATGGAAGGGTCAACGCACATTACGTGGCTGTCATGTTGCAGGACTGGCACCTGTCGCATTCTGGTCACAAATTCTCAGAGGCGCCGAAAAGCCAGCACGATTTGTGCCCCCAACACACCCGAAATCGCCCGGATCGTCCCTTAACAAATGGCAAAGGCGCTGCAATTTGGGCGAACTTGCCCACAGACATTTTCGTGAGCCGGCGCGGCGGCTCACCGGTCCTTGGGATCGATCGCGTCGCGCAGCCCGTCGCCGATGAAGTTGAAGCTCATGAGGGTGACCACCATGGTGAGCGACGGGAAGACGAGCAGCCAGGGGGCGAGTTCCATGTCCTGCGCGCCGCCGGCGATCAGGGTGCCGAGCGAAGCCATCGGCGGCTGCACGCCGAGCCCCAGGAAGCTCAGGAAGCTCTCCGCCAGGATCACCGCCGGGATCGTGAGCGTCACATAGACCACCACCGGCCCCAGGAGGTTCGGCACGATGTGGCGGGCGATGATCGCGCCCCGGCCGAGGCCGGCGGCGCGCGCCGCCTCCACGAACTCCTTCTGCTTGAGCGCCAGCGTCTGGCCGCGGACGATGCGGCTCATGGTCAGCCACTCCACGGCCCCGATGGCCACGAAGATCAGCAGGATGTTCGACCCGAACGCGACCATCAGCAGGATCACGAAGAAGATGAACGGCAGCGAGTAGAGCACGTCGACCATGCGCATCATCACCTCGTCGAGGCGGCCGCCGACGTAACCCGCCACCGCGCCCCAGGCGACGCCGATCAGCAGCGAGACGAGGGTCGCGACCAGGCCGATCGCCAGCGAGACGCGAAGTCCGGTCAGGAGCCGCGCGAGCAGGTCCCGCCCAAGCGCGTCGGCCCCCAGCAGATGGCCGTGCTGCAGGGGCCCGACCCAGGTGTCGGCCTTGTTGATCTCGTCGTAGCTGAAGGGGATCAGCCCCGGGCCGAACACGGCGGCCAGCACCAGCACGCTGAGGGCGATCATGCCGGCGACGGCCGCCCGGTGGCGGAACAACCTGCGCCGGGCGTCGTCCCAGAGGCTGCGGCCGCGCACCGCCGCGCCTTCCATGGCCTCGACGCCGCGGCGTGAGCCCGGCGCAAGCACCGAGCCCATCATCCGAGC
This sequence comes from Phenylobacterium sp., assembly GCF_025934275.1. Classification (GTDB taxonomy): domain Bacteria; phylum Pseudomonadota; class Alphaproteobacteria; order Caulobacterales; family Caulobacteraceae; genus Phenylobacterium. Next base: position 6,270 of record NZ_JAICYI010000051.1, on the reverse strand, counting down.
CTCACCCGCGGGTCAAGCACCGCATAGAGCAGATCCGCCGCCAGGTTCAGCGTCAGGATCAGGCCGGCGTAGAGGATCACCATGCCCATCACGACGGTGTAGTCGCGCTGCAGGGCCGAGATGACGAAGAACTTGCCGAGTCCCGGGAGGTTGAAGATGCGCTCCACCACCAGCGAGCCGGTCAGCAGGCCCGCGCAGGCCGGCCCGAGGTAGCTCACCAGCGGCAGGAGGGCGGCGCGCAGCGCATGCCGGACGACGATCCGGCCCTCGGACAGCCCCTTGGCGCGCGCGGTGCGCACGTAATTGGAGCGCAGCACCTCGATCATGCCGGCGCGGGTCAGCCGCGAGATGATCGCGATCTGCGGCAGCGCCAGCACGGTCACCGGCAGCACGAGGTTGGGCAGCGCGCCGTTGTTCCAACCGGCGGTCGGCAGCCAGCCCAGCTTGGAGGCGAGCGCCAGCACCAGAAGGGGCGCGGTGACGAAGGTCGGAATGCAGACGCCGAGGATGGCGAGCGTCATGACCGTGTGGTCGGCGGCCCGGTTCTGGCGCAGCGCCGCGATCACCCCCAGGCTGATCCCCACCAGGGCCGCGATGACGATCGCGGAAAGGCCGAGCTTGAGACTGACGGGATAGTTCTCCTTGAGAATCTGCAGGACGGTCTTGTCCTGGTATTTCAGCGAGGGGCCGAGGTCGCCCTTCAGCACGCCGCCGACGTAATCAAGGTACTGCTCGGGCAGCGGCTTGTTCATCCCGTAGCGCTCGCGGATGTTGCGCTCGATGGCGGGCGAGAGCTTGCGGTCCATGTCGAACGGGCTGCCGGGCGCCGCGCGCATCATGAAGAAGGCGGCGGTGACCACCAGGAACAGGGTCGGGATCGCGATCAGGAGGCGCCGGCCGATGTAGCGGAGCATGCGCGGATCAAGGCCCTGCTGGCAGGCCTTTTCGGGGCCGAGGCGTTGCGAAACTTCCACCCGCCCCCGATGATGTCAACGAACTCCCCTCCCCGCCCGCGAGCGTGTTCCATGACCGACTTCCGACATGTCACCGACGACATCTCCGTCAGCCCGCAGATCGGGCCCGACGACGTGGCGCAGGCCGCCGCCCAGGGCTTCCGCACGATCATCAACAACCGCCCGGACGGCGAGGTCCCCGGCCAGCCGACCGGCCACGAGATCGAGCAGGCGGCGCGCGAGGCGGGACTCGCCTACTTCCACATCCCGGTGCGCGGCGGCCCGACCCCGGAGCAGGTGGCGACCACCGCCCGGGTGGTGAGCGAGGCCGACAAGCCGGTGCTGGCCTTCTGCCGCTCCGGCACCCGCTCGATCATCACCTGGGCGCTGGCCGAGGCCCGCGCCGGCGGCCGCGACCGCCAGGCGCTCGTCGCCCTCGGGCGACAGGCCGGCTACGACCTCTCCGCGGCGCTGGGCGGCTGAGCGCGATGGGCATCCCCTACGTCCGCCAGCTGGACTTCGCCTACGGCCGCTGCGACCAGGTCTCGCCGCTGATCCGGCGGGTGATCTGCAACAACCCGGGGCCGTTCACCTACCTCGGGACCGGGACCTACATCGTCGGCCGCGGCGAGGCGGCGGTGATCGACCCCGGCCCCGACGATCCGGCCCACCTGGAGGCGATCCTCGGGGCGCTCGAGGGCGAGCGGGTGACGGCGATCGTCATCACCCACCACCATGCCGACCACTCGCCGCTGGCCGCGCCGCTGAAGGCGCGCACCGGGGCGCCGATCTACGGCTGCGCGGTCGCCAGGCACGAGGCGGACGACAGCGGGGTGCGGATGGAGGCCGGCCACGACCTCGGCTTCCGGCCCGACGTCAGCCTCTGCGGCGGCGGCGAGGTGAAGGGCCCCGGCTGGACCCTGGAGGCGATCCCGACGCCCGGCCATACCTCCAACCACCTCTGCTACGCCCTGCCCGAGGAGAACGCCTGCTTCACCGGCGACCACATCATGGGCTGGTCGACGACGGTGATCACCCCGCCGGACGGCGACATGACCGACTACCTGGCGAGCCTGCAGCGGATCCGGGCGCGGGGGTTTGCGACGCTCTGGCCGACCCACGGGCCGCCGATCCGCGGCGTGGGGGCGTTCATCGACGCCTACCTGGAGCACCGGCAGGAGCGGATCGACCAGATCCTCGGGGCGCTGAAGACCGGGCCCGCCACGATCAGCGAATTGGTGCCGCGGCTCTACGCCGACGTCGACGCCAAGCTCTGGCCGGCGGCGTCGCGCTCCATGCTGGCGGCGATGATCCACCTGGTGCGCGAGGGGCGGCTGAAGGCCGACGGCGAGCCCGGGCCGAACGGGCAGTACCGGCTCGCTTGATCCTTCCGCCGGGCCCGCGGCCACGACGCCGTTCCCGGAGGACCCGGAGGCTGATAGGATAACGCCGATCAGGCTTGGGGAGGCTTACGATGCGCCGACTGATGGTCCTGGCCGTGGGAACGGCCCTCTGCACGACGGGGCTCGCCGCCGCCGCCCCGGCTGCGAAGCCCGCCGCCAGGCCTGCCGCGACGGCCGCCGACCCGACCATTCCGCAGCCCGGCTGGGCGCCGCCGAAGAACGCCTGGGGCCAGCCGGACCTCTCCGGCTATTGGGCCAACGCCACGCTGACCCCGCTCACCCGCAGCCGCAACATCACCGACAAGCCGCGGCTGACCGCCGCCGAGGCGCACCAGCTGGAAGGCGTCTTCACCAAGGCGCTGGAGGACGCCGACAAGCCGACCGACCCGAACGAGAGCACGCAAGCGGTGCAGAACCAGTTCAGCAAGTCGGAGCTCCTGAAGCTTCGGCCAGACTTCGCCGCGGCCGGGGGCGACGTGGGCGGCTACAACGTCGCCTGGATCGATCCCGGCACCCACGTCATGGAGGTGAACGGCGAGTACCGGACCTCGATCCTGACCACGCCCGACGGCCAGATCCCGCCGCGCAAGGACGGCAAGCGCGGCGGCTTCTTCGGCGGCTACGGCCGCGATTCCTACGACTCGTACGAGACCCGCTCGATCGGCGAGCGCTGCATCATGGGCTTCGGCCGCAACGCCGGCCCGCCGATGCTGGCCAACGGCTACTACAACAACGACTACTACATCATCCAGACCGGCGACACGGTGGCGATCCAGGTGGAGCTGATCCACGACACCCGCATCGTGCGCCTGAACGGGACCCACCGCACCGACGGCGTGCGGCCCTGGATGGGCGATTCCATCGGCCACTACGAGGGCAACACGCTGGTCATCGAGACGACCAACATCCCCGAGCGGGAAAGCTTGATGGGCTCGTGGAAGAACCTCAAGGTGACCGAGCGGCTGACCCGCGTCTCGCCCACCCGGATCAACTACCAGTTCACCGTCGAGGACCCGGACACCTGGGCCCAGCCCTGGGGCGGCGAGTACGACTTCTACCCGATGAAGGGGATCATCTACGAATACGCCTGCCACGAGGGCAACTACGCCCTGCCCTCGATCCTGGCGGGCGCCAGGCGCGCCGAGAAGGAGGCCGCCGAGGCCGCCGCCGCCGCCAAGGCGAGCGCGCCCGCCCCCGCCGCCGCGGCGCCCACGTCCGGCAAGGTCCGCCCCGGCGGCGGCAGAGCCCCGGCGCCCGGCCCTGCGCCCCACCTCATCATTGCCTCTTGAGACCTTCACGGTGTGGGGGGATTTGGGCTGGAAGCATGCTTCAGGCCGGATCTCCGGGTCTGGCGTCCAGCGCCCAGGTCGAATCCTGCACGGCAAGCCCCAAACGTTGCTTTCCGGCGATCTCGTAGTTCAGGACCTGGGTCATGACGTGCTGTGCGGCGGTCCGGGCGTCGCGCAAGCAGCGGTCGATCACATTGTCCTCATAGACTGAGTTCGACCCGGCGAGCGTGTAGACGGCCTCCGTCGCCTGCAGGGCGCACTGGCTTGCATGAGTCGCCACCAGCCACAGACGAACCCGTTCGGCGAAGGTGGGCCGCCGCCCAGCCTCGGCGATCGCCCAGGCCTCGGCAACCACCCGCTCGAGATAGGCGGCGCCCGCCTCGTGAGTGGCCAGCGCCACGCCGACGCGGTCGTGGACATTGGGCTTCTGCTGCAGCGTCAAGGCGGACATGACCGGCTTCTTGGATGGCGCGATCTCGGCCAGCAGGTCCAGGGCATGGTCGGCGACGCCCAGGTTCACGGCCGCAATGGCGGCGCCGAACGCGGCGACCGTCGGCAACCGATAGAGCGGGCCGTCCTCGCGGGCCTCGTCCGAGAACCAGAACGTGCGATGCTCCGGGACGAAGACGTCCTCGCACCCGTAATCATGGCTGCCCGTGGCGCGCTGGCCCGTCGTCCGCCAGGTGTCGAAAATGGTCGCCTCGGACTTCCGGAAGATCGCCAGCTTGATCAGCGGCAAGCCGTCGCGAACCATGACCGGCCGCCCCTCCTCGAAGACAACGACGCCGCCGACCAGCCATCGCGCATGGTGGCAGTTGCTGCCGAAGGGCCAGCGGCCGCTCACACGGTAGCCGCCCGCCACCCGCCGGGCCCGGCCGTTGGGCGCGAGCTGACCCGCGAGGATCGTCGCGGGCTTGTCGAACACCTCCTCCGCGCCGGCGCGGGGCAGCAACCCGCCGAATGCGGCGTAGGCGCCCGACAGCATGGCGCACCATCCCGCCGAACCGTCGCCGCTGGCCAGCGTCCGGATGGCCCGGACCATCGAGAGCAGATCGGCTTCTTCACCGCCAAGAGACCTGGGGCGGAGGAGGTCAAAGACGCCGGCGCCGAGGAGCGCCCGGTGCGCGCTTGTGGTGAGTCTGCGCGCCGCCTCGCCCGCGGCGGCTTCATCGCGCAGCGCGGGGATCACCGCTTCGAACCGGTCTGCCGTTGCAGCAACATCCAATGCCATGGCGCCCTCGCTTCCGCTTGCAGCGGTTCAGATCATCCAGCGACGCGTCAACGAGCGGCCGTCTGTATGCAGCCGATTTCCGCTAGCCGGGAAGCGACCCGGGATACTCTCATCCCGCCAGCGGACGCTGAGCGGTCGAGGCGCCGGCCGACCGCCGAATGCCGCAATGGGTCCCATAGCGGAACGCGAAGCTTCGGCGGGATCGACCGACCGCCCGCCTCGCCGGCGCGCCCCGAACTCGCAACAGTAGAGCTTCACTCCGCGTGCAATCGCGCCAGGGCCGGCCAGGGCGGAACCAGCCCTTTGGCCAACATCGTCTTGTCGCATCGGAGCCGAGCAACGGCTCACGACCCATGGCGGACGTCGACTACCTTTCGCGCTCCCATATGAGTTCGGTCGATTGCAACCATGAAACGGCGTCGGTAGGTGGATCTCCATGTCGGGCCCCGCTGACCAAGCGCGAGCTCATGGAGTTTCATTGAAGGGTGGGATGGCCGCTGCCCAGCCTGAGCGTGGGGAACGAAGATCAAGCTTAGCCGTTGCACGCGCCAAGGGGGAGCATGAACCGAAGCCTTGCTCCCGAGCTTCAAGGGAGGAAGTTGCGCCTTGCAAGCCACGCTCAACGTGATCTTCGGACCTTGCGCCGCAGGGAAGACCACCTACGCCCACGCCTTGGCCCGCCGCGAGAGCGCGGTCGCCTTCGTCCTCGACGAATGGGGCGCGCGCCTGTTCGGCCCCGACCTCCAGGGTCCCATCGAGTTCGCGTGGATGCTGGAGCGTCTCGGCCGCTGCAATGCGCTGATCTGGTCCACCGCCGAGGGCGTGCTCGCCGCCGGGGCCCCGGTGGTGCTCGACATCGGCGCCATGCGGCGCGCTGACCGGGATCGCGTCCGCCAGATTGCCGAGGCCAAGGGCCTGTCGCTGCGCTGGCACTTTGTCGACGCGCCGCAGGAGGTCCGCCGTGCCCGCGTCGCCAGCCGGAACACCGCCAAGGGCGAGACCTTCGTGATGGAGGTGACGCCGGAGATGTTCGAAATGCTCGAGGCCATTTACGAGCCGCCCGCGCCGGAAGAGCTCGAGGGCGCGGTGCTGAGCGTCAGCGATGACGGCAGGGCTGCCGCGCCGGCCGCGGCGCAGCCGGAGGCGGTGGACTAAGGTCGACCGTGGTTCCGTTGCCGCTCTCGCCGAGCCGCTGATCGCGTCACTGACCGGCCCGCGCCGCCCTACGGCCGAGCGGCACTTTCAGGCGGAAGGCCAGGTCCGCTCTCCGCCCTCAGGCGACGTTGGCGAGGTCCGACCCGGAGCGGCGACTGCCAACGTCCGGCTACGGGAAGAGAGCCAATTACCGCTTCCGACCCGTCGCCGACCTTCCCGAGAACCGTGCTACGCCCTAG
>NZ_JAICYI010000057.1 GCF_025934275.1 Phenylobacterium sp. | reverse complement strand
GCGGGTCCGGCCGGGAAGGGGCGGCGCGTTATTCGCTGATCAACGAGCCGGAGCCGGTGGCGGGCGCGGACGAGAACCTGGACGGCCGGGTCAGCCTCGAGGAGTGGCGCCGCGCGACCGCCAGGCGCTTCGCGACCCTCGACAAGCCGAAGGCCGGCCGGCTGACGCTGGCGGCGCTGCGCGGCGAGGCGCCGCCGAAGCGCTGAGCCCTATTCCGCCGCCACGTGCTGCACGTGCGGCACGTGCTGGGCCAGCCGGCCGCCGATGCGGATCGGCTCGATGCGGCGCGCCAGGCCGGTCAGGGGATTCGTCTCCACGAAGACGCCGCAGACCGTCGCCGGCCCTTCCGCCGGCCTGAAGCGGCCGCCGGAGATGCGGGTCGTGAACCGGCGCAGCGGCTCCTCCTTGTCGTTGCCGATGACGCTGTCGTAGTCCGCGCAGGCGCCGGCGTCGGTCTGGTAGGCCGTGCCCCCGGGAAGCACCTGGGCGTCGGCGGTCGGCACATGGCTGTGGGAGCCCGCCACCAGGCTGGCGCGACCGTCGCAGAAGTGGCCCATGGCCATCTTCTCCGAGGTGACCTCCGCGTGCATGTCGACGATCACCGCATCGGCCGCCGCGCCGAGCGGGCAGGCCTCCAGCTCGCGGTCGACGGCCGAGAACGGATCGTCCAGCGAGTCCATCTGAAGGCGGCCGAGCAGGTTGATCACCAGCACGTTGCGGCCGGCCTCGGTCTGGAACAGCTGGGCGCCGCGGCCGGGCGGCTGGGCGAGCGCGGGATAGTTCAGCGGCCGGATCAGGCGCGGCTCGCGCAGGATGTAGGTCAGCGCCTCCTTCTGGTCCCAGGCGTGGTTGCCGAGCGTCAGGCAGTCGGTCCCGGCGGCGAACAGCTCGCGGGCGGTGGCCTCGGTGATCCCGAAGCCGGCCGCGGCGTTCTCGGCGTTGGCCACGACGAACTCCAGGCCGAGCCGCCGCCTCAGCTCCGGCAGGTGCTCGGCGAGGCCCTCGCGGCCCGACCGGCCGACCACGTCCCCGAAGAAGGCGAAGCGCATCGCATCTCCTCTAGCACGCCGCGATATAGCCGGCCTCGGTCAGAATGGCGTCAAGCCGCTGATCGTGCGGCTCCGCGGGAATCGCCGCCAGCTCCTGGCCCGCGAACGCCAGGCCGAGGACGAAAACCGGCCCCGCGGCGCGAAGGTTCTGCAAGGTGCGGTCATAATGGCCGCCCCCCTGGCCGAGCCGGCCGCCCCGCCGGTCGAAGGCGAGCAGCGGCGCGATCACCAGCTGCGGCCGCACGGCCGGCGCAGCCTCGGTCGGCGACAGCACGCCGGCGGCGTCCGGCGCGAGGGGATCGCCGGGGCTCCACAGCCGGAACTCGAGCGCCGCCTCGCGCCGCGCGGCGACCGGCAGGGCGAGCGCCGCGCCCGCCTCGGCGAGCCGCTCGGCCAGCGGTCCCGGATCCATCTCCGAGCCCTGCGGATGATAGGCGCCCACGATCGCGAAGGCGGCCAGGCGCTCGAGCGGCGCAAGCGCCGCCGCCCGGCGCGGGGCGTCCGGCGCGGCCTCCGCGAGGCGGCGACGAAGCCCGCGCATCCGCAGCCGAAGGGCCGTCTTGTCGAGCGCCGGCGTCACGAGGGCTGAGCTTAAGGGATTGGTGGCGGCGCCGCGAGAACCGTGAAGGACTGTTGCATCCCCTCGACCTGGATACACCAGGTGGGCGCCGTGTGCCCGAGACCACGATCCCGGCCAGGGACAGCTCCCTCAGAGAGAATTAAGGTCGCTGGGATATGTCGCCTTCGACGCGAGCCGCAGCAGACCCGCCGAGGCTGCAAGGTAGTGAGCCGGCCGCGCCGGCTCAAGGCGCCGCGGCGATCAGGCCTTCGCGATCAGCAGCGCCAGCTGCACGAGCGCGAAGCTGAACGGGACGATCAGCGAGCCCCAGAGCCCCATGGAAAAAGCCGTGCGCCGGTAACGGTCGACGTCGGCGGGCCGCGCCCAACCTTCCAGCGCCGGGCCGAGCAGGTAGCAGACGTTCGCGGCGCCCATGACCACCAGATAGGCCGTGCCCAGAAAGAGGGTCACGCCGAGCCCGCCGCGCCAGCTCTTCCAGACCGGATGGCCGAAGCCGTAGTTGAGCGCGACCGCCAGGGCGTAGGCCGCCCAGCCGCCGGCGGCGAGCGTCAGGTTGTAGCGAAGCCGCCGCGCCTGCCACCACGTCCAGGCGTCGGAGGCGAAGAATCCGGGCTCGCGCGCCGCGTCGAGGGAAGCCATGGGCGTGCTCCATCGTCCGGCCCGAGGCTAGCACGATCAGGCGCGCGCGAAGAGCCTCGCCAGAAGGCTCGGGCGGCGCGGCGGCTGCAATTCCGTGAACTCAGGCTCCTCCGAGCCGTCGCCGCCGTCGACCCGATAGCCACAGAGCGCCACGCCGAGCTGCACGGGAACTTCGAAGATGAAGTCGACATTGGCCTCTTCGCCGCCTTCGGATTGCTGCACGGCGACCAATCGTTCGCGGATCTCGCTCAGGAGCTTGGGCGGAGCGCCGCCGAAGCTTAGATCGAAGATGCCCTTCTCAGGCTCGTGGATGACCCACCAAGTCTCGTCGCCGTCGTCGAAGCGTCGGAGGCTGCTGACCATCACGTGCTCCTCGACCTGGCCGGCGAGAACCACCCCGGACGCCGCCGAGACCTGCGACAGCCGCTTCGGCGTCGCGAATTCAACGTCGCGGGAGCGGATGACATACCAGCCGGTGGCGAGCTCGGCGCCCGCGAAAAGGGCCGAAAGATCGGCCTCGTCACCGGTTTCCAAAAAGCCCAGGGCCTCCAGGGCCGCGGTCCGGCTCGACGCCTTCACCGCCATCCAGGAATGCGACAATCCCATTTCTTGGTCCTCGTACGCGCGATCCACTTGCGGCTCCCAGCTACGGCGGAGCCAGTTCGGCGTCAAGAACAAAAGATGAACTCTATTCCCCCGCCAGCTTTTCGATCTTCGCCGCGGCCGACTCCAGGGCCGCGACGGCCCGGGTTTCGATGCGGGCGCGGTCGGTCTGAGCGTGACCGAGCTCGGTCTGGATGGCGGCGAGCCGCGCCCTGGCGTCGGCCAGCTCGTCGGCCAGCAGCAGGGCGCCCATCAGGAACAGCCGGGAGTCGCCGAGCTGGCCCATGTCCTGGGAGACGTCGCGGACCTGCCGGTCGAAGATGCGGGCAAGCTCCAGGAGGCGGGCCTCCTGGCCGTCCTCGCAGCCCACCGCATAGGGCCGGCCGTTCACCTCAACCGTCACCTGCGCCATCTCAGTGCTCCTGCGCGGGCGCGCCGCCGTTCAGCGCCGCGCGGATCTCGAGGATGGCGCGGCCGAGCGCCGCAGAGGCCTCGGCGCCGGCCTCCTCCAGCTCGCGTTCGCGGGCGCGGGCCTTGTCCAGGTCGTCGGCGAGCTTGGCGCGGTCCTGGTCGAACAGGCCGCCCGCCTCGGCCCCGGCCGTCTTCAGCCGCTCCGCCAGCCGCTGCTCCAGGAGGAACACCGCCCGCTCCAGCCGCCGCGCCGCGAGATCGAGCGCGCTTTCGCCGCTCATGCCGTTGCTCCTCCGGAAAGGGTCTGGCCTGCCCGATCTTAGACATGCGTCGCGGCTCTTGCGAAGGCCGCTTCCTTGACCGCTCCGCACGCGCGTGCGAGGCGGGCGGGACCGCCGCCATAGCCCTGAGTCCCGACCGCGATGCCTGCGCCTCTGAAGACCATGGCCGACGCCATCCGCATGCTCTCGCTCGATGCGGTGGAGCGCGCCGGCTGCGGCCATCCGGGGATGCCGATGGGCATGGCCGACGTGGCGAGCGTGCTCTGGACCAAGGTGCTGAAGTACGACGCGGCCCAGCCGGCCTGGCCCGACCGCGATCGTTTCGTGCTCTCCGCCGGCCACGGCTCGATGCTGCTCTACAGCCTGCTGCACCTGACGGGCTTCAAGGCCATGACGCTCGACCAGCTGAAGGCCTTCCGGCAGCTCGGCTCGGCGACGCCCGGACACCCCGAGTACGGCCATACGCCGGGCGTCGAGACCACCACCGGCCCGCTGGGCCAGGGGCTCGCCGCCGCGGTCGGCATGGCGATCGCCGAGCGGCATCTGGCGGCCCGCTTCGGCGCCGAGCTCGTCGACCACCGCACCTGGGTGCTGGCCGGCGACGGCTGCCTGATGGAGGGCGTGAGCCAGGAGGCGATCACGCTGGCCGGGCGGTTGCGGCTCTCCCGCCTCAGCGTGCTCTGGGACGACAACCGGATCACCATCGACGGCGCGATCGGCCTCTCCGACACCACCGACCAGGCCGCGCGCTTCAAGGCCGCCGGCTGGGCGGTGAGGGCGATCGACGGCCACGATGCCGGCCAGATCCGCCGGGCGCTCGCCTGGGCGCAGCGCCAGGACCGGCCGAGCCTGATCGCGTGCCGCACCACCATCGGCAAGGGCGCGCCGAGCTTCGAGGGCACCCATGACGTCCACGGCAAGGCGCTGGGCGCCGACGAGGTCGCCGCCACCCGCAAGAACCTCGGCTGGGATTACCCGCCGTTCGTCGTGCCGGACGAGATCTACCGCCCGTGGCGCGCGGCGGGACGCCGCGGCGGCAAGGCGCGCAGGGCCTGGGAGGCCAGACTCGCCGCCTCGCCGATGCGCGGCGAATTCGAGCGCGCCATGGCCGGCGAGCTGCCGGCGCGCGCCTTCGAGTCTCTCGACCGGTTCATCGCCGAGGCGGAGGCCAACCAGCCGGCCGCGGCCACGCGCCAGCATTCCGGGGCGGTGCTGGAGCGGATCTTCGGCGACATCCCCGAGCTGATCGGCGGCTCGGCGGACCTCACCGGGTCGAACAACACCTACGTGAAGAACACCAGGGTGCTGGACGCGCCGGACTATTCGGGCCGCTACATCAACTACGGGGTCCGCGAGCACGGGATGGCCGCGGCGATGAACGGCATGGCCGTGCACGGGGGCGTGATCCCGTACGGCGGCACCTTCCTGGTGTTCACCGACTACAGCCGCCCGGCGATACGGCTGGCGGCGCTGATGGGGGTGCGCGTGATCCACGTCGGCACCCACGATTCCATCGGCCTGGGCGAGGACGGGCCGACCCACCAGCCGGTCGAACACCTGGCCGCGCTCCGGGCCGTGCCGAACCTCAAGGTGTTCCGGCCCGCCGACGCGGTGGAGACGGCGGAGTGCTGGAAGCTGGCGCTCGATTCGGCGCGCGGCCCGGCCGTGCTCGCCCTGTCGCGCCAGAAGGTCCCGGCGGTCCGCACCCGCCCGATCGGCGAGAACCTGAGCGCGCGCGGCGCCTATCAGCTGGCCGGAGCCGGCCATCCCGCTCAGGTGACCCTCTTCGCCTCGGGCTCCGAGGTGGCGGTGGCGCTGGGCGCGCGCGACCTGCTGGAGGCCGAGGGGATCGGCGCGCGGGTGGTCTCCACCCCCTGCTGGGAGATCTTCGAGGACCAGCCGGCCGACTACCAGGCGGCGCTGATCGGGGAGACCCCGGTGCGCGTCGCCGTAGAGGCCGGCGTGCGCATGGGCTGGGACCGTTTCATCGGCGCGGACGGGGCGTTCGTCGGCATGCAGGGCTTCGGCGCGAGCGCCCCCGACAAGGTCCTCTACAAGCACTTCGGGATCACGCCCGAGGCCGTCGCCGCCGCCGCCAAGGCGAGGCTCTGAGGCCGATGCGCCTCGGCACGCCGCTCAGCCCCACCGCCGTCAAGGTGATGCTGCTGGGAGCGGGCGAGCTCGGCAAGGAAGTGGCGATCGAGCTGCAGCGGCTGGGCTGCGAGGTCATCGCCGTCGACCGCTACGCCGATGCGCCCGCCATGCAGGTCGCCCACCGCAGCCACGTGATCGCCATGACCGACCCGCAGGCGCTGAGGGCGGTGATCGAAGCCGAGCGGCCGCATCTGGTGGTCCCCGAGATCGAGGCCATCGCCACCGACGAGCTGGTCGCGATCGAAGCCGAGGGACTGGCCGTAGTCATCCCGACGGCGCGCGCCGCACAGCTGACCATGAACCGGGAGGGCATCCGCCGGCTCGCGGCGGAGGAGCTGAAGCTGCCGACCAGCCCCTACGCCTTCGCCTCGTCGGAGGCCGAGCTGGCCAGAGCGGCTCGCGAGGCCACCGGCTTCCCCTGCTTCGTGAAGCCGGTGATGAGCTCCTCGGGCAAGGGCCAGTCGTATGTCGAGCGCCCTGAAGAGATCGCCAAGGCCTGGCGCTATGCGCTGGAGGGCGGGCGCGTGGAGCAGCCGCGGGTGATCGTCGAGGGGCGCGTGGACTTCGACTTCGAGATCACCCAGCTCACCGTGCGCCACCTGATCGGCGCCGAGACCGCGACCAGCTTCTGCGCGCCGATCGGCCACCGGCAGGTGAAGGGCGACTATGTCGAGAGCTGGCAGCCGCAGCCGATGAGCGCGGCGGCGCTCGCCCGTTCGCGCGAGATCGCCAAGGCGGTGACCGATGCGCTGGGCGGCCGCGGGATCTTCGGCGTCGAGCTGTTCGTCAGGGCCGACGAGGTGTGGTTCTCCGAGGTCTCGCCGCGGCCGCACGACACCGGCCTGGTCACCCTGGTGAGCCAATACCAGAGCGAGTTCTGCCTGCATGCCCGCGCGATCCTCGGCCTGCCGGTGGACGTCGCGCTGCGCGAACCCGGCGCGAGCGCAGTGATCTACGGCGGCCTGGAAGCCCGGGGAATCGCCTTCGAAGGGGTCGCCGAGGCGCTTTCCGTGCCCGGCGCGGACCTGCGCCTGTTCGGCAAGCCGGAGAGCTACCTGCGCCGCCGGATGGGCGTGGCGCTCGCCCGCGGCGCCGACAGCGACGAGGCGCGCCGCCGCGCCCGCGGGGCCGCCGGCCGGGTACGGCCTGTCGAAGCCTAGCCATGCGCGTCGATCTGGCCCCGGTTCCGTTGGCCGAGAAGGCCGCGCTGCGGGCGATGTTCGATCCCTACCTCATCGCCCATGCCGACCTGGTCGATCCCGAGCGGCGGCACGGCGATCCGCTGCAGCAGCCCTACTTCGATCTCTACTGGAACGAGCCGGGCCGCGAGCCGCTGTGGATCCTGGCGGACGGCGCGCGCGCCGGCTTCGTGCTCCTCAACGTGCACTCCCCCTCGGGCCTGGGCGTCGACCGCTCGCTCGCCGAGTTCTGCGTGCTGCCCGAGCGGCGGCGCGAGGGCGTGGGGCGGGCCGCCGCGCTCGCCGCCCTGGCGCGGACGGCAGGGACCTGGGAGCTGCAGGTCTACCGCGCCAACGTCGCGGCCATGGCCTTCTGGCCGAAGGTGATCGCCGCGGCGCGTCCCAGGGCCTGGGACGAGATCGCCCTCGCCGAGCGCGTGGTCCACCGGTTCGTGCTGGCGGCCAGGGAACGTTGAACCCGGAAGCTGCGCAGCAGGCGCGGGCGAGGGCGTCACGATCGCTTGGCGCCATTGGGCTCCTCAAGGGTTGACTCGCCGAACGCGCGCTTCAACAAGGCCGCCCACCGCAGCGCCTGAGCGCGTCAGGAAGGGAGTGGATATCGATGACCGTTCGCGTCGCCATCAATGGGTTCGGCCGGATCGGCCGGCTGGTGCTCCGCTCGGTCGTCGAGCACGGCCGGCGCGACATCGAGGTCGTGGCGATCAACGACCTGGGCCCGGTGGAGACCAACGCCCACCTGCTGCGCTACGATTCCGTGCACGGCCGCTTCCCCGCCGAGGTGAAGGTCGCAGGCGACACCATGGACGTCGGTTTCGGGCCGATCAAGGTGACCGCCGTCCGCGATCCGGCGGAGCTGCCGCACAAGGCGCTGGGCGTCGACGTCGCCCTGGAATGCACCGGCCTCTTCACCACCAAGGAGAAGGCGGCCGCCCACCTGAGGGCGGGCGCCAAGCGGGTGATCGTCTCGGCCCCCGCCGACGGGGTCGACAAGACCGTCGTCTATGGCGTGAACCACGACACCCTGACCGGCGAGGACATCGTCATCTCCAACGGCTCGTGCACCACAAACTGCCTGGCCCCGGTGGCCAAGGTGATCCAGGAGCTCTGCGGCCTGGAGCGGGGCTACATGACGACGATCCACTCCTACACCGGCGACCAGCCGACGCTCGACACCCTGCACAAGGACCTCTACCGCGCCCGCGCCGCAGCGATGTCGATGATCCCGACCTCCACCGGCGCGGCCAAGGCGCTGGGCCTGGTGATCCCGGAGCTGCAGGGCCGGCTGGACGGGTCCTCGATCCGGGTGCCGACCCCCAACGTGTCCGTGGTCGACCTGAAGTTCGTGCCCGGCCGCAAGGTGAGCGTCGAGGAGATCAACCAGGCCATGGAAAAAGCCGCCGCGTCGAACCCGCTGAAGGGCATCCTGGCCACCACCAAGGAGCCGCTGGTCAGCCACGACTTCAACCACAACCCGGCGTCCTCGACGGTCGCCCTGCCGCAGACCCAGGTGGTCGACGGCGGCCTGGGCCGGGTGCTCGCCTGGTACGACAACGAGTGGGGCTTCTCGACCCGGATGGCCGACGTCGCGGTCCACATGGGCGGCCTGATCTGACCCGAAGGCGATGAGCTTCCGAACGCTCGATCAGGCCCATCTCGCCGGCCAGCGCGCGCTGGTGAGGGTGGATTTCAACGTGCCGATGGAGGCCGGCCGCGTCGCCGACGACACGCGGCTGCGTGCGGCGGTCCCTACGATCGAGCGGCTGCGCCGGGCCGGCGCGAAGGTGATCCTGCTGGCCCACTTCGACCGGCCAAAGGGCAAGCGCGTCCCGGAGATGAGCCTGCGGCCGGTGGTCGAGCCGCTGGCGAAGCTGATCGGCGGGCCCGTCGCCTTCGCCGAGGACAGCGTGGGCGAGCCGGCCCGCGCCGCGGTCGCGGCGATGAAGCCGGGCGACGTGCTGCTGCTCGAGAACCTGCGCTTCCATCCGGGCGAGGAGGCGAACGAGCCGGCGTTCGGCAGGGCCCTGGCGGCGAACGGCGACCTCTACGTCAACGACGCCTTCTCCGCCGCGCACCGGGCGCACGCCTCGACGGAAGGTCTGGCGCGCCTGCTTCCCGCCTATGCCGGCGAGCAGATGCGCCGAGAGCTGGAGGCGCTGGAGTTGGCGCTCGGGCGGCCGCAGCGGCCGGTGATGGGCATCGTCGGCGGCGCCAAGGTCTCCACCAAGCTCGACCTGCTGGAGAACCTGGTCGGCAAGCTGCAGGTCCTGGCGATCGGCGGCGGCATGGCCAACACCTTCCGCTTCGCGCAGGGCTACGACGTCGGCGCGTCGCTCTGCGAGACGGAGATGGCGGAGACCGCCCGGGAGATCCTGGAGAACGCCAAGACGGTCGGCTGCCACATGATCCTGCCGACCGACGTCGTGGTGGCCAAGGTGCTGGAGCCCAACGCAGCGACCCGCATCGCCCGCTTCGGCGGCGAGGCCAAGATCCAGCCGGACGACAAGATCTTCGACGTCGGGCCGAACACGCTCGCCCAGATCGTCGACGCGATCGCCGAAGCCAGGACCCTGATCTGGAACGGTCCGCTGGGCGTCTTCGAGGTGCAACCCTTTGATCGGGCGACCGTTCAAGCTGCGCAGGAAGCGGCGAAACGGGCCAAGGCCGGCAAGCTGGTGGCGGTCGCCGGAGGCGGTGATACGGTGGCGGCTTTGAACGCGGCGGGCGTCACGGACGACTTCACCTTCGTCTCCACCGCCGGCGGCGCGTTCTTGGAGTGGATGGAGGGCAAGACGCTGCCCGGGGTGGCGGCGCTGGCCGGATAGCTTGGGGACTTGAGGCACGATGAATCTCGCGGCTCTGAACGAAATCGCCGAGAAGATGGTCACGCCGGGCAAGGGCATCCTGGCGGCGGACGAATCCACCGGCACGATCCAGAAGCGGTTCGATGCGATCGGCGTCGAGAACACCGAGCAGAACCGGCGCGACTATCGCGAGCTGATCTTCCGCGCCGCCGAGCCGATGCGGAACTACATCTCGGGCGTGATCCTGTTCGAGGAGACGCTCTACCAGGACGCCGCCGACGGCACGCCGCTCGTCAAGCTGATCGCCGAGGCCGGCGCGGCGCCTGGCATCAAGGTCGACAAGGGCGCAAAGCCGCTGCCCGGGTTCCCCGGCGAGACCATCACCGAGGGGCTCGACGGCCTGCCGCAGCGGCTGGAGAAGGACTATGCGCGCGGCGCGCGGTTCGCGAAGTGGCGCGCGGTGATCGACATCGCCGACGGCCTGCCGACCTGGGGGGCGATCAAGGCCAACGCTCATGCGCTGGCCCGCTATGCCGCGATCTGCCAGGCGGCGCAGATCGTGCCGATCGTCGAGCCGGAAGTGATGATGGACGGCGCGCACGACATCGAACGCTGCGACGAAGTCACCCGGCTGGTGCTGATGACCGTCTTCCGGGAGCTGTTCGAGCAGCGCGTGGCGCTGGAAGGCATTGTGCTGAAGCCGAACATGGTGGTCTGCGGGAAGGACTGCGGCAAGCCGGCCTCGGTCGACGAGGTCGCCCACCGCACGATCGCGGCGCTGAAAGCCACGGTCCCGGCCGCGGTGCCCGGCATCGCCTACCTGTCGGGCGGCCAGTCGGACGAGGAGGCGACCGCCCATCTCGACGCCATGAACAAGATCGGCGGATTCCCGTGGAAGATGACCTTCTCGTTCGGGCGCGCCCTGCAGGCCGCGCCGCAGAAGGCCTGGTCGGGCGAGCGCCAGAACGTGCCGGCCGCCCAGCGCGCCTTCGCCCACCGCGCGCGGATGAACAGCCTGGCGAGCATCGGCCAGTGGGAAGGCGCGCTGGAGGCGGCCGCCTAGGAACTTCGCCATAGGCCCGCCGATTGGTTGGCCATGGGCAAGCACGGCGTCGTCATCGGCCTGGCGTTGGTCGGCTTTGCGGCGTTCGCCGGATTCGCCGGCTGGGCGACATTCGAGGGCTCCAAGATCGGCGGCGGCTGGCGTAGCCTCGGGCCGATCTGGCCCTATGTGGCGGGCGGCGCGGCCGTGGTCGGCCTGCTCGCCGGGTTCCTCATGTGGCTCGCCTTCTACTCGGCGAACCACGGCTACGACGACCGCTTCGGTCCTGAAGACCGGCCCTGAAGACGTGGCGGACGATCGCCCCTATTGCGCCGCCTCCAGCGCCGCCATCACCCGATGGCCGCTCTGGTCCGTTTTTCGCACAACGACGTCACGATCAAGCTGCGCCTTGGCGCTAGTGGATCGTGGGCTTGGCCTCGTTCTTCCGCCAGAGCTCCTCGGTCAGCACATTGGCGAAGCCGATCCAGCCGACGTAGGGGGCGACCATGCCGGCGGCCGGGGCGTCCACCTTCTTCGCCCGCCAGACGTAGGCGCTCGCCGTGCCCAGGGCGGCGGTCGCGGTGGCGAGCTGGCCGCCCAGCCGGCGCGGGCCCAGCGCCATCCAGAGCGCGTTCAGCCCCTGGACGACGCTCCAGAGCGTCAGCGCCTGGGTGCGCTGCGCGCTCCGGGGCGCGTTCCAGATCCGAAGGCCGGACAAGGTCAGGGCCATGAACAGCGGCGGCCAGATCAGCGAGAACGCCGCCCGCGTCGGCTTGGTCTTCGGCGGCTCCGGCGGCTGGTAGTCGGAATAGATCTCCGGATGGTCTTCGGCGGGCGCGTTGGCGCGGGCGATCAGCGCCGAGATTCCGACCGCGGCGGCGGTGAGTCCGAGCCCGAACAGCACGTGCCGCATGGAGCGGCCGCGGCTGTCGGCGAGGCTGTCCGCGGCCCCGCGGATCGTACGGGCGGCTTGCATCGCGGGCTCCCAGCGACCCCTCCGGCTCGCTTGCGAAAACCGCGGGCCGATGTCTTTGTTCCGGTGAAGCTTCGAACGGCTCGTTGCGCGACAGTCTGACGCGAGCCCGAGCGCCGCGATGGCGCGTTGAAGCCTGAGAAACGCCGCGCACGCCTTGTGCGCGGATCGAGGGCGAAATGGATTTCGACGCGCTCGTGCTGTCGCGCCTGCAGTTCGCCTTCACGCTTGCGTTCCACATCATCTTCCCGGCCTTCACCATCGGCCTGGCGAGTTTCCTGATGGTGCTGGAAGGGCTGTGGCTCGCCACCAAGAACGCGGCGTTCCGCAACCTCTACCTCTTCTGGATCAAGATCTTCGCCCTCTCCTTCGGCATGGGCGTCGTCTCCGGCGTGGTGATGTCCTACCAGTTCGGCACCAACTGGAGCGTGTTCTCGAACGTCGCCGCCCCGGTGATCGGACCGCTGCTCGCCTTCGAGGTGCTGACCGCCTTCTTCCTCGAGGCGAGCTTCCTGGGCGTCATGCTGTTCGGCTGGCGTAAGGTGGGACCCGGCCTGCATTTCGCGGCGACCCTGCTGGTGGCGCTGGGCACGCTCACCTCGGCGTTCTGGATCATCTCCGCCAACAGCTGGATGCAACATCCCACCGGCTATGTGCGGCTGCCGAGCGGGGCGCTTCGGGCCACCGACTGGATGGCGGTGATCTTCTCGCCCACCTTCCCCTACCGCTTCGTCCACATGGTGCTGGCGGCCTACCTCTCCACGGCCCTGGTGGTCGGTGCGGCCTCGGCCTGGCGGCTGCTGCGCGATCCGGAGGAAGAGGAGTCCTGCCTGGCGTTGAAGATGGCGATCGGCATGTTCGCCATCGTGGCCCCGCTGCAGCTGGTGGTCGGCGATCTCTCCGGCAAGCAGCTGCTGAGCGTCCAGCCGGCCAAGCTCGCGGCCATCGAGGCGTTCTGGGAAAGCCGCTCCGAGCAGCCGTTCCACATCGCGGCCTGGCCCGACCGCGCGCAGGAGACCAACCACCTCTCGATCGAGGCGCCCGAGCTCGGCAGCTGGATCGCCGCGGGGAACGCGCACGCCTTCATCCGCGGCCTGAAGGCCTTCCCGCGCGAGGACCGGCCGCCGGTGTTCATCGTCTTCTGGGCGTTCCGCATCATGGTCGGCCTTGGGCTGCTGATGATCGGGCTCGGCTTCTGGGGCGCCTACCTCGCCTCGCGCGGCGCGCCCGAGCGCCACCGCCTGTTCCTGCGGGCCTGCGTGCTGATGGGCCCGGCCGGCTTCGTCTCGGTGATCGCCGGCTGGGTGGTGGCCGAGGTGGGGCGCCAGCCGTACACCATCTATGGAGTGCTGCGCACGGCGCAGTCCGTCTCGCCGGTGAGCGCCGGCCAGGTCTCGATCTCGCTCCTCGCCTTCATGGTGACCTACGCGATCATCTTCTGCGTGGGCGGGCTCTATATCCTGCGGCTGATCGCCGAGGGCGCCCACCCCACCGCCGCCGCCGACACCGAGCCGCTGCGCCACGGACGGCCGCCCGGCTATGCGCTCGCCGCCGCGCCGGATGAGCCGGAGCCGGTCCCGTGAGCCTCGACCTGCCGCTGATCTGGGCCGGCGTCATGGCCGTGGCGGTCCTGATGTATGTGATGCTGGACGGCTTCGACCTCGGGATCGGCATCCTGTTCCCGTTCGCCGCCAGCCCCGTCGAGCGCGACGTGATGATGGACACCGTCGCGCCGGTCTGGGACGGCAACGAGACCTGGCTGGTGCTGGGCGGCGGCGGCCTGTTCGCGGCGTTCCCGCTCGCCTATGCGATCGTGATGCCGGCGCTCTACGCGCCGATCATGCTGATGCTGTTGGCGCTGATCTTCCGCGGCGTCTCGTTCGAGTTCCGCCTGCGCGGGCGCAGGACCGGCAAGCGGTTCTGGACGGCCGCGTTCGCCGGCGGATCGATCGCCGCGACCCTGGCGCAGGGGTTCGTGCTCGGCGGCTTCGTCCAGGGCGTGCGGGTGGCGGGCGGCAGGTTCGCGGGCGGCCCATTCGATTGGCTCTCGGGCTACAGCCTGCTGGTCGCCGCGGGGCTCGTGGCCGGCTACGCCCTGCTCGGCGCCTGCTGGCTGGTCTGGCGCACGGAGGGCGAGCTGCACGAAAAGGCCCGCCGATGGACTGCGATCTCGGCCGCGGCGGTCGCGGTACTGCTCGCGGCGGTGAGCGCCGCGACCCTGGTGGTCCATCCGGAGATCACCGCACGCTGGGGCCTTTCGGCCGGCCGCGTCGATTGGGGCCAGCTCACGCCGCGGCTGCCGATTCCGCTGCTGGGCGGCGCAGGCCTTGCGGTGATCGCCATCGCGCTGCGCCGGCGGGCGCACTTCTGGCCGTTCTTCGGCGCGATCCTGGTGTTCGGCTCCGGCTACCTGGGCCTGGCGGTCGGCTTCTTCCCCTACATCGTGCCCTACGCCGTGACCTTCCGCGAGGCGGCCAACGCCGACAACGCCCTGGGCCTGCTGCTCGCCGGCGGCGTGATCCTGCTGCCGGCGATCATCGGCTACAGCCTGTGGGTCTACTACACGTTCCGCGGCAAGGTGGGGCCCGATGCGCAGTTTTATCATTGAACCCCCGCCGGAGCCCGGCGCGCCGGCCGGGCCGCTTTGGATCCGGCTCGCCTGGTTCGCGGCCCTCGCGCTCGGCAGCGCCGCCGCCACCGCAGCGCTCGCCTACCTCTTGAAGGCGCTGCTCAGATGATGGTCTAGGCGGACATGGCGCCGCCGCTCTGCCGTCTCTACCTGATCACCCCGGTCCGGCTGGACGACCTGGCCGGCTTCGGGCGCGTGCTCAGCCATGCGCTCGACGCCGGCGACGTGGCCGCCCTGCAGATCCGGCTGAAGGGCGCGCCCGACGAAGTCGTCGCGGCCGCCGTCGATGCGCTGGCGCCGATCGCACAGTCTCGCGGCGTGGCGGTGATCCTCAACGACCGCCCGGACCTCGCCGTCCGGCTGGGCTGCGACGGCGTCCACATCGGCCAGGACGACGCGCCCTACGCCGAAGCCCGGCGGCTGGTCGGCAAGGACCGCATCGTCGGCGTCACCTGCCATGACAGCCGCCACCTGGCCATGGAGGCCGCGGAGGCCGGGGCGGACTACGTGGCGTTCGGCGCCTTCTTCCCGACCGCCACCAAGGCGGCCAAGACCCGGGCCGATCCGGAGATCCTCACCATCTGGCAGGAGAGCATGCAGACGCCGTGCGTGGCGATCGGCGGGATCCAGGTGGCGAACGCCGCCGGCCTGGCGGCGGCCGGCGCCGACTTCCTGGCGGTCTCGGCCGGGGTGTGGTCGTACGGCGACGGGCCCGCGGCGGCAGTGAAGGCGCTGAACGCCGAGATCGCAAGAGGCCTCGCCGAAAGGGCCTAATTCGGTCCGCGCGGGAACTCCGACGCGCCGGGAAGCGCCTGCACCCAGGGCGCCTTGTAGTCGGCCCAGATCAGCCGCTGCGGCGGCGGGAACGCCGGATCGGCGAACGTCCCCCAGGCGATGCAGGTCCGGCCCGGCCGGCCGTGCGGCTCCCACCAGACTGTCGAGCCGCATTCCGGACAGAAGCGGAAGGTGAGGTCGTCGCCGCTCTCCGCCGTGCGGCGGAACTGGCGGGCCTCGCCCGCGTGGCCCACGACCTGCTCGTCCAGGAAGAAGGCGGTGACGCCGAACGGGCTGCCGGTGCGCCGCTGGCACTGCTGGCAGGCGCAGCTCGAGACGTAATCCGGCTCGCCCCGCACGCGGATCCTGAGCTGCCCGCACGCGCAGCCCGCTTCGCGCACCCGATCCTCCGCCATCCTGGCCTCCATCGCCGCGCTTCAGAGGTGGGCGCGCCCGCCTTGCTTTGCCAGACCTGCGCCAATAGGGTCCGCGCCCCATGACCACCCAGTCGGCCCTGCTGAAGGTGATGAGCGACGCCGCGCGCAAGGCGGCGCGGGGGCTGAACCGCGACTTCGGCGAGCTTTCCGAACTGGTGGTGGCCAAGAAGGCGCCGGCCGACTTCGTCTCCGCCGCCGACCTCAAGTCCGAGCAGGTGCTGTTCGAGGCGCTCTCCAAGGCGCGGCCCGGCTACGGCTTCCTGGCCGAGGAGCGCGGCCTGATCGAGGGCACCGACAAGACCCACACCTGGATCGTCGATCCGCTCGACGGCACCACGAACTTCCTGCACGCCATTCCGCACTTCGCGATCAACATCGCCCTGCAGCGCGAGGGCGCCGTGGTGGCCGCGGTGACCTACAATCCCGCGACCAACGAGATGTTCTGGGCGGAGAAGGGCAAGGGGGCGTTCGTCAACGACCGCCGTCTGCGCGTCGCCCAGCGCACCCGGCTGCAGGAGGCGGTGATCGCCACCGGCATCCCGTTCCTCGGCCACGGCCAGCACGCCCGCTTCCTCAAGGAGCTGCACCAGGTGAGCCAGAAGGTGGCGGGCGTGCGCCGCTTCGGCTCCGCGGCGCTCGACCTGGCCTGGGTCGCGGCCGGCCGCTACGACGGCTACTGGGAGCGCGACCTGTCGTCGTGGGATGTTGCGGCCGGCACGCTGCTGGTCGCCGAGGCCGGCGGCAAGACCACGGACGCCGACGGCGGCGCCGACGTGATCGGCGCGGGCTCGGTCTGCGCCGGCAACCTCGACATCCACCCGCTGCTGCTGGGCCGCCTCGGGGCCGCGAAATAGCCCCGGCCACGGCGCAGGACCGCCGCCCGGCAAGACGACTTAGGCGGCCTCGCCGAACTGCAGGGCGGCCAGCCGCGCATAGAGGCCGCCGCGCGCCACCAGCTCGTGATGGCGCCCCTCCTCCACGACGCGACCCTCCTCCATCACCACGATGCGGTCGGCCTTCAGCACGGTGGCCAGGCGGTGGGCGATGACTAGGGTGGTGCGGCCCTGCATGGCCTCGTCGAGCGCCCGCTGCACGAGGCGCTCGTTCTCGGCATCGAGGGCGCTGGTGGCCTCGTCGAGCAGCAGGATCGGGGCTTGGCGAACCAGGGCGCGGGCGATCGCCAGCCGCTGCTTCTGGCCGCCGGAGAGCGCTCGGGCGCGTTCGCCCACCGCCGTCTCGAGCCCCTCCGGCAGGGACGCCAGGAACCCCTCGGCCTGGGCGGCCCGCACGGCGGCGCGGATCTCCTCCGGGCTCGCCGCCTCGCGGCCGAAGCGGACGTTCTCGGCCGCCGAGCCGGAGAACAGCGGCGAATCCTGCGCCACCAGAGCCATGCGCGCGCGCACCTCGGCCGGATCGGCGTCGCGGACATCGACGCCATCGACCAACACCCGGCCGGCCTGCGGGTCATAGAACCGCAGGAGCAGGCGCAGCACCGTGCTCTTGCCCGCCCCCGAGGGCCCGACCAGCGCCACCCGCTCGCCCGGGCTCACCTGCAGGCTGAATTCCCGAAGCGCCGGAAGGTCGGGCCGGCCCGGGTAGGCGAAGGTCACGTCCTGCAGGGCGAACGCGCCGCGCGGCGGCTTGGGCAGCGGCCTGGGGTTGGCGGGCGCGGCGACGCCGGGGCGCGCGTCCAGCAGTTCGCCGATCCGCTCCATGGCGCCGGCCGCCTTCTGCACGTCGCCCCAGGTCTCGCCGAGCTGGCCCACCGAGCTCGCGGCGAGCACCGCCAGAAAGGCGAACTGGAAGAGCACGCCCCAGCCCATGGCGTGCGCCAGCGCCTGGTGCACGGCCAGCCAGAAGATCACCACGACGCCGCCGAAGATCAGGGCGATCACCAGGGCGGTCATCACCGAACGTGCCGACATGCGGCGAAGCGAGGTGCGGAAGGCCGCCTCCACGGCCTCGCCAAAGCCCTCGGCGGCGCGGCCCTCGCGACCGAACGCCTGCACGGTCTCCAGCGCGTCCAGGGTCTCGCCAGCGTAGCCGACAGCGTCGGCGAACTGGTCCTGGGCGGAGGTGGTGAGCGCCCTGACCCGCCGGCCGAACAGGAACAGCGGCACGATCACCACCGGGATCAGGAGCAGCACGAGGCCGGTCAGCCTGAGGCTCACCGCCAGCATGAGGGCGAGCGCGCCCACGAACATCACGAGGTTGCGCAGCGCCACCGAGATGGAGGTCGAAACCAGCGTCTCCACGATCTGGATATCGGTGGTGAGCCTGGACAGCACCTCGCCGGTGCGGGTGTGCAGGAAGAACGCGGGATCGAGCGTCAGGATGTGGCGATAGAGCAGCTTGCGCAGGTCGGCCACCACGCGCTCGCCGAGCTTGGTGACGAAGAAGTACCGCCCGGCGGTGGCCAGCGCGAGGGTGAGCGCGATGGCGCCCAGCAGCACGAACCAGCGGTCGATCCCGGCCGGCGAGGCTCTGGGCCCGGTGAGGTGGTCGACCAGCAGCCGCACGCCGCCGGTGATGCCGAGCGTGGCGCTGGAGGAGACGAGCAGGAAGAGACCCGCCAGCAGGGCGTCGAGCCGGTGGTGGGCGATGAACGGCGCCAGCCTGCGGAGCGCGGCGACGTTGCGGCTGCGCGGCCGGCGCGCGGCCGCCTCGCTCAGGTCCTGGACAAGCGCTTGGCCGCTGCTCGGCCTCCCCGGCGCCGCGGCTGCGGCCGACGGTTCACTCATAACCCACTCACACCTTGCATTTCCGCCGGGGTTTCAGCTATAGGCGCTGGCTCTTTCGGGCCGCCGCCCCCGGCGGCTCTTGCCATTTGGCCGCACCTTTACGTCAGGCGTCCGCGCGATGAAACAAGATGCTCACCCCGACTACCACTTCATCACCGTGGTGATGACCGACGGCACGAGCTATCGCACGCGCTCGACCTACGGCAAGGAAGGCGCGACCCTGCAGCTGGACATCGACCCGCGCACGCATCCGGCCTGGACCGGCGGCGCCCAGCACCTGATCGACCGCGGCGGCCGCGTGTCGCGCTTCAACGCCAAGTTCGGCGCCTTCACCCGCAAGTGAGCCGCCGGGTCCCGTCGCGATAAGAAAAGCCGCGGAGGTCGCCCCCCGCGGCTTTTCCGTTCCCCAGCCCCCCAGCCGGATCGAAACCCCTAACCCCCGAACGCCTGCTTCAGCCGGTCGAGCTGCGAGAGCACCGGATGCGGCTCCTCCTCGGCCGGCGCCTCGACGTACATGCGGCGGTCCAGGTGACGGACGCGCTCGTAGAGCCGCTCGGCGCGGCCGGTCAGCACGATGAGCTCGCGCGGCAGGTCCCCCTCGCCCGGCGCTTCCGCCACAGCGACGTCGGAGAGGCGATAGCGCTCCTCGCACGCGGCTTCGGCCGCCATGTCGCCTTCGCGAACCGCGCGCTGCACCAGGAGCCACGAAGCCACCTGCATCAGCCGCGTGGTCAGCCGCATGCTCTCCGAGGCGTAGGCGAGCGCCGCGTTGCGCGACAGGAGCTTGGACGCCTGGCGGCCGGCGCCGTCGAGATAGCCGGCAGTCTCCTCCACCAGCTCCATGCCTTCCAGGAAGGTGCGCTCGAAGAGCTCCGAGCGGGCGAAGTCCTGGATGACCTCGGCGCGAAGGCGTGCGGCGTTTGCGTCGAACATCTGGGCGTGAGCCCCCTCTAGCCTTCCCGCCGCCGCACGGCGCCGCCTGATCGACGGGACCGCGTGCAACCGCCGTGCCAACTCCGGCCGATCAGCCGGACCTCGCGCCGAACAGGGCGTCAGCCGCGGCCCGGCCTGCGCGCTTGCGCTCGAGCTGCGCCTCCACCCGTGCGATCTCCGAACGCAGGATCTCCAGCCTCTCCTGCAGCTCGGCCACCCCGAACAGCTCCAGGTCCTCGCGGACCGCTTCCGTCAGTCGCTGCCCGCGGACCACACGAACTTCCGCCGGTTCTTCCATTCGCGAGCCTCCTTTGCCGGCCCCCGTTTGGGCGCTATCCAAGCGCGCACGCGAGCCTTTCGCAAGACCGGGGGAGCCACACCCATGAGCCAATCGACCATGACCGCGATCGGCGTGGAGGGCGGCAAGGGCCCCGCCGAAGCGCTCCGCCCGCGCGAGATCCCGCGCCCCGAGGCGAAGCCGGGGCAGGTGCTGATCGCCGTGAAGGCGGCCGGGATCAACCGTCCCGACATCCTGCAGCGGCTGGGCGGCTATCCGCCGCCGCCCGGCGCGCCGGACACCATCGGCCTGGAGGTCGCGGGCGAGGTCGTCGAGCCGGCCGGGCGGTGGAAGGCGGGCGATGCGGTCTGCGCCCTCCTGGGCGGCGGCGGTTATGCGGAGTTCGCCGCCTGCGACGCGCGGCACGCGCTGCCGATCCCCAAGGGCCTCGATCTCGTCCAGGCTGCGGCCCTGCCCGAGACCGTGTTCACCGTCTACGCCAACGTCTTCGAGCACGGCGCGCTGAAGCCCGGCGAGACCTTCCTGGTGCACGGCGCGACCTCCGGCATCGGCACCATCGCGATCCAGATGGCCAAGGCGGCCGGGGCGCGCGTGATCGCCACCGCCCGCGGCGCCGAGAAGGCGGCCGAGGCCCGGCGGCTGGGCGCGGACATCGCGATCGACGCCAAGGCGGAAGACTTCGCCGAGGTCGTCAAGCGCGAGGGCGGCGTCGACGTGGTCCTCGACATGGTGGCGGGCGACTACTTCCCGAAGGAGCTCGATGCGCTGAAGACCGGCGGCCGGATCGTGTTCATCGCCGCGCTGGGCGGCGGCGAGATCAGCTTCCCGGTGTTCCGCCTGATGCAGAAGCGCGCGGTGGTGACCGGCTCGACGCTCAGGCCGCGCGACCCTGACGAGAAGGCCCGGCTGGCGCGCGAAGTCGAGCGCGTGGTCTGGCCCTGGATCGAGGCCGGCAAGGTCAAGCCGCTGGTCGAGCGCACCTTCCCGCTCGCCGAGGCCGGCAAGGCCCACGCCCTCATGGAGAGCGGCGACTTCGTCGGCAAGATCGTGCTCACGGTGGATTGATCACTACAATTCGAGGGCCTGCACGCCGCCGGCCCGCAGCGCCGCGAGCCGGGCGAAGGCGATGGTGAGCGCCTTGCGGCGAGACCCGGCCAGGGGGGCCATCGGGGGCTCCCGCAGGACCGCGCCGCCGAACCCGTCGGCGACGATCAGGCCGGGCTCCTCGGGCAGCACCTCGCGCGGGAACTCCGGCGCCACCGCGAAGGCGAAAGCGTCGCAGTAGGGCAGGTACTCGCCCCACTTCTGGTCGGTGCGGAAGTCCTCGAGCGACGACTTCACCTCGACGATGAAGAACTCGCCCTTGCGCCCGAGCGCCATCAGGTCGGCCCGGCGGCCGTTGGGCAACGTCACCTCGGCCAGCGGCGCATACCCCAGCGCCGTCAGCAGCCGCGCCACGCCGCGGGTGACCGCGGCGGTGGTCTCCGGCCGCGAGACCGAGACGACGGTGACCGAGACGTCCATGGGGAAAGTCTGTTCCGGCTCCGTTCGCAAATCAAGCGCGACGCGCTCGCCGCGGTCGGAGCCGCGTCCGTCGGCGGAGCCCTAGCTGCGCGGCGGCAGCGGGAACTCCAGCCGGCCCACGTCGAAGCCGAGCTGCTTGATGCGCGCCAGCGCCTGCGCGCGGATCGGCGCGGGCAGGGTTGGCTTCTGCGACATCAGCCACAGGTAATGGCCATCGTCGGTGGCGAGGATCAGCCAGCCCTGGTCGGGACGGTGGTCCAGCACCCGGTACTCCTTCGAGATCAGGCCGCCGAAGAAGCTCATCTTGAACACCGCGTTGGTCACCGGGTCGGCGACGCGGGCCCGGGCCCTCCACTGCGAGACCGGCCCGTCGGGAGCGCCCTTGTGGCAGGCCTGGACCACAGCGAATCCGTCGGTCGAGCGCGTCCAGTCGGAGGTTCCGGCCTCACAGCCGCGCTGCAGCTGATTGGGCGTGCGGGCCACCTCGTACCAGCGGCCGGTCATCTGGGCGAGTTCGATCCGGCGCGCCGCCGCGGCGGGGGCGGCGAGCGCGGGCGAGACGACCGAGCAGGCGGCGAACGCGGCGGCGGAGACGAGGATCGGCTTCAGCATGACGCCCAGATAGAGACGGAACCGCGATCTGCAAACCGTCCGGCGAGTCCGGGCGGCGGGTCATTTGGACGCAAGATAGGCGGCCAAGCTTAACCCCAGATGACAGCTCCGTTCAGAAGCGTTGCGCTCCTATGTCATCCCGGAGGTAGGGCCCGGCGCCCCGCCGCCTGCAAGGCGCAGGCGTCGAGGGTCCCGGTCTTCGCTCCGGCGAAACCGGGATGACAGCTGGCGCTCTATTCCGCGGCGATGGTCACCGGGCGGGCGCGGTCCTTGAAGTTGATCTCCTGCAGGTAGCGGATGCCCTCTTCGGCGATGTCGTCGCCGGGCATTCGCGAGCCCTCGCCCGCCAGTTCGTCCATGTCGACGTACATGGCGTAGAAGCCGCGGGTCCGCGCGGTGATCAGTCCGGCGTTGAGCAGCGTCTTGATCAGCACCCGGAAGACATTGGTCTCGCCCTTGAACTTGCGGGTCGGGTCGCGCTCCTTGCGGCGCTGGACGATGTCGGCGATCACCCGCTCGGGATCTAGGCCGAACTGGCTGTAGATCTCGGCCTGCTGACGCGGGTCGCCGCGATCGAACAGCAGGTTCTGGGCGCAGTGGGCGGTCCAGTCCTCCACGAGGTCGCGCTCGGCCTGGCTGAGCTGCGGCACGGTTCGGTCGGCCCAGATCTTCCCGAACTTGTGGTGGAAGGCCTCGTCGGTCATCACCAGCTGGAACAGCTTCCGAGCCAGCGGATCGCGATTGTATTTGAAGCCGTTGGAGAAGGCGCCCATGGCGAGCCCCTCCACCAGCATCTGCATGCCGACGATCTTCTTATAGACCTCGGGCGCTTCGATGATCTCGATGAGCAGCGCCTTCAGCGCCGCCCCGCACTCCACCGGACGGCCCCAGCGGGCCTTGATGTAGCGGGCGAAGGCGGTGACGTGGCGCGCTTCCTCGCGGGTCTGGTTCGCCGCATATTCCTGCGCGCCCTGGTCGTAGAGCACGTGGCAGAGGCTGGCCGAAAGGTTGAGCGCGCCCTGCTCGCCGTGCAGGATCGAGGAGAAGCTGCGCAGCTGCATGTAGTTGATGAAGCGCACCCGCTCCTTCGGGTCCTTCAGCGTCTCGTCGATGTAGGGCAGGCGGAACAGCGGCATCTGGTCTTCGGGCACCAGCGGCTCGTTCTCCATGTCCCAGGGCTCGGAGAAGTCGATGTACTTGGGATCCAGCGGATCCCAGAAGTGGTCGTGGGTGGCCGAGATGATCTTGTCGAAGGCCGTCGAGCGCTGCCCGTAGCGGTCCAGCGTCAGCATCGACTCGAAGTCGTCGGGGGCGACCGCCCCGTACATCGCGTCCTTGGTGATGTTGCCGTCGGCCATCGGAGATCCTCCGCCGGAATTGGCCCGCGAACCGGCGGGCCCGATGCGAAAATAATGACCGATGTTCGCGCGCGCCCGGCCTCACGTCAAAGAAAATGGCGCGGGCGTCAGGTTCGGCGGCCGCATGGCGCGCGCGCACGCTCGGGCGCTATCGCGCGATCGGGCGGCGAAGCCCGGCCTCTACTTCGGCGCCGGGCTGATCTTCGCGGCCGCCGCCTACCTGACCAACTCGCTCTACGCGGCCCTGGTGGTCCACGGCATGGGCTTCGCCGATCCGTGGTTCGGCCCGTCGCTGGCGGCGATCGCGATCGTCGCGCCGCTGGCGGCCTGAATCCAAACGCCCGCCGGAGCGATCCGGCGGGCGTCCTCGCTGGCCCGAACTCGAGAGCTATTCGGCCGCGATCAGCACCTGCCGGGCGCGGTCCTTGAAGTTGATCGCCTGCAGATACTGGATGCCCTGCTCGGCGATCTCGTCGCCGACCATCTTGTCGCCCTCGCCCTTGAGCTCGTCGATGTCGACGTAGGTGGCGTAGAAGGCCTTGGTGCGCTCGGTGATGATGCCGGCGTTGACCAGCGTCTTGACCAGCACCCGGAAGATGTTGGTCGCCTCCTTCATGTTCTCGCGGCGGGTCTCGTCGGAGACCAGCTCGGCCATCTCGGCCACCACGCGCTGCGGATCGAGGCCGAACTCGGCGTAGAGGCTCATGTTCTGGTTCGGCGCGACCAGGTTGAAGAGCAGCGTCTGGAAGCAGTGCGCCGCCCAGTTCTCGATGATTTCGTGCTCGGCCGACGTCAGGTGCGGGATCGTGCGGTCGGCCCAGATCTTCCCGAACTTGTGGTGGAAGGCCTCGTCGGTCATCACCAGCTGGGTGAGCTTGCGGGCCAGCGGGTCGTTGGTTTCCTTGAAGATGGTCGCGAAGGCGCCCATCGCCAGACCTTCCACCAGCATCTGCATGCCGATGATCTTCTTGTAGACCTCCGGCGCATGGATGATCTCCACCAGGAGGTCCTTCAGCACCGGGCCGCATTCCACCGGCCGGCCCCAGCGGGCCTTGATGTAGCGGGCGAAGGCGGTGACGTGGCGGGCCTCCTCGCGGGTCTGGTTGGCCGCGTATTCCTGCGCGCCCTGGTCCTTCAGCACATGGCAGAGGCTGGCCGAGAGGTTCAGCGCGCCCTGCTCG
>NZ_JAICYI010000106.1 GCF_025934275.1 Phenylobacterium sp. | reverse complement strand
GAACACACCACCACCGACGAAGACCGCGAGAAGCTGCAAGAGCGTCTCGCCAAGCTGTCCTGCGGCGTTGCGGTGATCCGCTTCGGCGGCTCGACCGAAGTCGAGGTGAAGGAAAAGAAGGACCGCGTCGACGACGCCCTCAACGCCACCCGCGCGGCGGTCGAGGAAGGCATCGTGCCGGGCGGCGGCGTCGCCCTCTTGAAGGCTTCCAAGGTGCTGGACGGCTTCAAGGGCGACAACGACGACCAGGAGGCCGGCGTCGCCATCGTGCGCCGCGCCCTGCAGGCGCCGATCCGCCAGATCGCCGAGAACGCCGGCGTGGAAGGCTCGATCGTGGTCGGCAAGGTGCTCGAGAACACCTCGGCGACCTTCGGCTTCGACGCCCAGTCGGAAGAGTACGTCGACCTGGTGCAGGCCGGCGTGATCGACCCGGCGAAGGTGGTCCGCACGGCTCTGCAGGACGCCGCTTCGGTGGCCGGCCTGATGATCACGACGGAAGCCGCCATCGTCGAGGCGCCGAAGAAGAACACCGGCGGCGGCGGCCCGGGCGGCATGCCCGGCGGCATGGGCGACATGGACTTCTAAGCGTCCAAACGACCAATCTCGGTGGAAGGGCGGGGCCTCGGCTCCGCCCTTTTCTTTTGGCCTCGCCCCGAGCGCGGCTCGGCGAGTCCGCATCGCGCGGTGCGCCCCCAGGGCCCCTCCGCTCGCCGCCGCAGCGCCGCGCGGCTGGACGCTTCGCGCGCCCTCCCCCTATAGGTCCGGAAAACACGAGGTGACGCCGATGCTGCTGTCGGACCTGAAGGTCGTGGAGTGGTCCACCTGGGTGGCGGGGCCGGGCTCGGCGGCGTTGATGGCCGACTGGGGCGCGAGCGTGATCAAGGTCGAGTCCGCGGCCGGCGACGCCACCCGCGCCTTCTTCCCCGACACCGCCGAGAGCCCCGGCAATCCGGTGTTCACCATGGAGAACCGCGGCAAGCGCGGCATCGTGCTGGACACCGGCAAGCCCGAGGGGCGCGCAGCCATGCTGGCGCTGATGCGACAGGCCGACGTCTTCATCACCAACGTCCGGCCGGGCTCGCTGAAGCGGGCCGGCCTCGACTACGACAGCGTCAAGGGCGAATGCCCGCAGCTGATCTACGCCAACGTCACGGGCTACGGCCTGACCGGCGAGATGGCCGATCAGGCGGCGTTCGACATCACCGCCTTCTGGGCCAGGAGCGGCGTGGCGCGCTCGATGATCCCGCCGGACCAGGAGCCGTTCCCGAGCCGGCCCGGGTTCGGCGACCACTTCACGGCGCTGGCCACGCTGTCGGGCGTGCTGGCGGCGGCGCACGAGCGCGCGCGCACCGGCCAGGGCCGGCAGGTGGAGACCGCGCTGATGCGGGTCGGCGCCTATGCGGTCGGCTGGGACCTGTCGCTCTTGCTCCGCTACGGCGACGTCACCACCGCCCAGCCCAAGCGCGACCGGATGGTCGCCTTCTCCGGCTTCTTCCACACCGCCGACGACCGCTGGTTCGTGGTGGTGGTGAAGAGCCCCAACGACTATCCGAACGTGATGCGGGCGATCGGCAAGGCGGAGATGCTGGAGGATCCGCGCTACCGGCCGCCCTATGCGGACATCGAGCATGTGCGCACCGTGCGCGGCGCGCTGGACGCGGCGTTCGGGGCGATGACCCTGGACGAGGCTTCCGCGCTGCTGAAAGCGGCGGACATCGCCTTCGCGCCGATGGATTCCCTGCACGACCTGGAGATGAACCCGCAGGCGCACGAGGCGGGCGTGTTCGTCGAGACGCCAGACGGCTGGGGCGGATCGTTCTGGGGCCCGGCCTCGCCGGTGCGCTTCCCGGGCGTCGAGACCGCGCCCAGGGGCCCCGCCCCCAAGCTCGGCCAGCATACCCGCGAGGTGCTGCTCGAACTGGGCTATGACGCGCCGACGGTGGAGGCGATGCTCGCGGCCGGCGCGGCCCTGCAGCGCTAGACCCGGCGGCCTTCGCGCACCACCAGGTGGCCGATCCAGCTGGTGATGCCGGTGATCACCGCGGCGATGACGCCGGCGGCGAAGCCCCGCACCTGGAAGCCGTGCAGGAAGGCCGAGACCAGGAGGATCATCCCGGCGTTCACCACCAACAGGAACAGGCCCAGCGTCACGATCGTCAGCGGCAGTGTGAGCAGCACGATGATCGGACGGATGAAGGCGTTGACCAGGCCCAGCAGCACGGCGGCGATCAGCAGGGTCTCCAGGCTGTTCGCGCGCACGCCGGGCGTCAGCTTGGTCGCGATCCACAGGCCAAGCGCGGCGAACAGCGCGCGGACGATGAACCTGGCGAGCATGGCGTGCCTCCCGAGCCGACGCGGCGATTAGAGCCTGTCCGGCGGCCGCTGCAAAGCCACGCCTGCGCGCGCCGTTTCGCCGCCGAGACGCGAGCGGCGCATTTCAGCCGCAAGCCGTGGCCAAGCTGGCTCCGCTGACAAGGGAGGGCCGGGCCGATGTGGCGGCCGATCGTGGCGGGCGCGCTGATGCTGGCGCTGGCGGCTTGCGCCTCGGAACCGCGCCGGGCGTATCGCGGCCATCGCGGCGGCCCCGCGGGCGCCGAGGCCCGGCTGCGGCGCGGCCTGTTCGTCAGCCCGTCCGGCGAGCCGTTCCGAGGGGCCGACGGCCTGGGCGCGTGGTTCGCCGGGGCCGACGCCGACCACGACGGGAGCCTGACGGCCGGCGAGTTCCAGGCCGATGCGGAGCGCTTCTTCCGACGCCTCGACGTCAACGGCGACGGCGTGATCGACGGCTTCGAGATGCAGGCTTACGAGCAGTCCGTCGCGCCGGAGATCGCGGCCCTCGAGTTCGACCGCGGCGCGGGCTCTGGCCAACCGGCCGGCGAGCGGCGCGGCGGCGGGATGGGCGGACGTGGCGGCCGGCGCGGCGGCGGCATGGCCGG
>NZ_JAICYI010000005.1 GCF_025934275.1 Phenylobacterium sp. | reverse complement strand
CCGGTGCCGGGCGGCACCACACGGAAGCTGTTGAAGGCCGAGGAGCCCCAGCGGAGGAAGCGGTAGCGCTCCATGTTGCGCTCGTACTCGCGTTCCACGTTCTCGCCGAACGCCTTGGCCGTGCCGAAGTAGTCGACCATCACCGAGTGGTCGATCACCAGGTCCACGGCGTTCAGCGGGTTGATCTTCTCCGGATCGGCGCCGAGGCTGACCATGGCGTCGCGCATCGCGGCGAGATCGACCACCGCCGGCACGCCGGTGAAGTCCTGCATCAGCACCCGGGCCGGGCGAAAGCTGATCTCGTGCTCGACCGCGCCCTTGTTGTCGAGCCAGGCGGCGACGGCCTTGAGGTCGTCGAGGCCCACCGACTTGCCGTCCTCGTTGCGCAGCAGGTTCTCCAGCAGCACCTTCATAGAGACCGGCAGGCGCGAGACGCCCGAAAGTCCGGCTTCCTCGGCGGCGCGAAGGCTGTAGTAAGCATAGGTCTTGTCGCCCACCACGAGCTCGCGGCGGGTTTTCAGGCTGTCGACTGACGCCATCTGGGGGATCCTTCTTCTGTTCCCGGCCGAGCCACGACCCAAGGGATCGCGCGCTTTTAGAGGCGGACACACAGGTTCCGTCCCCGCGCGGCGTACGTCCCGGGGGGCGACGGCGGCCGGGCGCTTCATAGACCGCAGTCCCGGGCGCGTCCATGCGCCGGAAGGTTGGCTTCGATACCCTCCGGCTCATGGCTACCGGGACCTTCGCCCCTTGCGGGAGACGGTGGCCCCCGAAGGGGGTCCGATGAGGGGTCGAGCGAACCTCTCCTCACTTCAGGTCGACGCACGTCGGGGAATGGTCCACCCCTCATCCGTCGGCTTCGCCGACACCTTCTTCCGCAAGGAGAGAAGGAAATGATCTCCGGCCTGTCCCTCCGCGACCTCAGCGTCCGCCGCGGCGGGCGCGTGCTGTTCGAGCACCTGTCGCTCGAGCTCGCCGCCGGCGAGGCCTGCGCGCTCACCGGGCCGAACGGCGCCGGCAAGACCAGCCTGCTGCGCGCTGTGGCCGGCCTTGTGCGGTTCGAGGCCGGGGAGATCGCCTTTGCGGGCGCCGATCCGGAGAGCGCGCGCGGCGCAGGCTTGCACCTGGTCGGGCACCAGGACGGGCTGAAGCCGGCCCGCACCGCCTGGGAGGAGCTGCGCTTCTGGAGCCTCTGGTCGGGCGGCTCGGCCGAGGAGGCCCGCGCCGCGGCCGCGACGCTGGAGCTCGAGCCCCTGCTGGAGCTCGAGGTCCGCCGGCTCTCCGCCGGCCAGCGGCGGCGCCTCGCGCTCGCCCGTCTCGTCGCTGCGCCGCGCCCGCTGTGGCTGCTGGACGAGCCGCTCGCGCCCCTCGACGCCCGCTGGCGGAGCCGTTTCGGCGAGCTCATGGCGGCGCGCCTGGCCGCCGGCGGCCTGATCCTGGCCGCCGTGCATGACCCGTTGCCGGTCCCGGCCAGGACCCTGGAGCTCGCGACATGAGCCGGCTCTCGTCGCTGCTCGGCCGCGAGACCGCGCTCGCCTGGGGGCGCGGCGGCGGCCCGCTGGTGACGCTGGGCTTCTACGCCGGCGTCGCGACGCTCGTGCCGCTCGCGGTCGGGCCGGAAAGCCAGCGGCTCGCGGCGGTGGCGACCGGGCTTGCCTGGGTGGCGCTGGCGCTCGCCTCGCTGCTCTCCCTCGAGCGCCTGTTCGAACGCGACTTCGAGGACGGCGCTCTGGACCTCATTGTCCTGTCGCCGGCGCCCCTGGAGCTTGCCTGCGCCGTGAAGTGTCTCGGACAGTGGATCGCGACCGGCGCGCCGCTGGCGCTGGCGGCCCCCGTCGCCGCCATCGGCCTTGGCGCCTCACCGAACCTCGCGCCGCTGGTCTTCGCCTGCGCTGTGGCCGGAGGGCTCGCCTTCGCCTTCGTGGGCGGGATCGGCGCGGCGCTCAGCCTGGGCGCCCGGCGCGGCGGGCTGCTCACCGCCGTGATCGTCCTGCCGCTGTTCACGCCGCCGGTGATCTTCGGCGGTGGCGCGCTGTCGGCGTTCGCGTCCGGCCTGCCGTGGCAGGCGGGCTTCGCGCTCCTGGCGGCCTATGCCGCCGCCGCCGTGGCGCTCGGGCCGCTGGCGATGGCCGCCGCCTGTCGCAACGCCCTGTCCTGAACGCATGCCGGCTTGTCGCAGATCAATGACGGAAGCGCGCCAATGAGCACCGACTTTCCGGGTGAGAAGGAGGACATCCCGATGCGGCCCTCTCGATGGCGGCCGGCGCGAGCCTCGCTCAGCCGGCCCCCGCGCCCGCGGGGGCGCCCGGATCGCGCGCGGGCATGCACATGCAGCGCCCCGACCCCGCCCAAATGGCTGAGCGCCACGCCCAGCACCTGCGCGACACCCTGCAGCTCCGCAGGGACCAGGAGCCGGCGCTCAACGCATTTGTCGCCGCCATGCAGCCGTCGACGGCCGAGCAAGGGCGAGGCCGCGAGGCGATGCGGGGCCTGACCACGCCCCAGCGGCTCGACCGCATGCAGGCGCGGATGGCCGAGCGCGAGACCCGCTTCCGCCGGCAGTCCGAGGCGATCCGCCGCTTCTACGCCCAGCTCACCCCGGCCCAGCAGAAGGCTTTCGACGCCCTGCCGATGATGGGCCACATGGCCGGCCGGCGCGGGATGGACGGGATGGGCGGCATGCACGGCGGTCGCGGCATGATGCACGGGCCAGGGCCCGACGGCCGCGGCCCCGCGCCAGAGCGCTGACATTACGAAGGTTTAAGGCGGGGCGCCTGCCCGCGGGCGCCTTTTCGCCATAATCGCGCCCGAGCCTCCGAGCTCCGCCATTCATCAGGAGCACGGCGATGATCCGGCGCTACACCTACCTTTTCGCGGGCGCGGCGTTCGCCCTCTATGCGGCGGCCGGCGCGGTCGCCTTCGCGCAGCCGGCGCCCTCGGCCAAGGGGCCCTCCGAGTCGGTCGTGCGCAGCACCACGGACGGCCAGAGCCACGAGGTGCGGATCGTGCGGGACGCTTCAGGCCGGACGACCATCACCCGCGATGGCCAGACCACCGTCATCGACCCCCGCCAGATAGCCATGGACGCGCGCCGGATGGCGCTCGACGTGCCGCGCCATGGCGATACGGCCGAACACCTGCGCAACGCCCTGCAGCTGCGGCCCAACCAGGAAGCCGCGCTCGCCGCCTATGTGAAGGCGATGCACCCCGAGCGGACCATGATCTTCCGCTCCGGCGAACGCGACGCCGCGACCACGCCCGAACGCCTCGCCCAGATGGAGCGGCGGCTCGCCGAGCACGATGCGGCCGCGCGGGCCTACATCCAGGCGACGCGCCAGTTCTACGACCAGCTCGATCCGCGCCAGAAGGCGGCTTTTGACGAACTGCGCCTGGGCGATGGCCCGATGGGCATGATGCGCCAGATCCGCTTCGTGCGGGCGATGCCGCGCATGCCGCCGATGCCGGCCATCCCGCCGGTCCCGCCTGCGCCGATGGCCCCTCCGCCGCCGGCCGCGCCGCCCCACCTGTAGGCGTGCTTGCGGCCGGCCGCAACGGGGGCTAATCCGCGCCGATGGTCGCCGCGCCCGCCTTCCTCGCCAATCCGGAGCGGTTCATGGCTTTCTCGCGGTGGGCCGCCCCGACGTTCGGGGTCATCGCCGCCGTGCTCGCCCTCGCGGGCCTCTATCTCGGCTGGACCGCGCCCGACGACTACCAGCAGGGCGCAACCGTTCGGATCATGTTCATCCACGTGCCGGCCGCCTGGATGAGCCTCTTCGTCTACTTCTGCCTCGGCGTCGCGAGCCTGTTGGCGCTGGTGTTCCGCCACGTTCTGGCCGACGCCGCGGCGCAGGCCGCCGCCCCGCTCGGCGCCGGCTTCACTTTCCTGGCGCTGGTCACCGGCTCGCTGTGGGGCCGGCCGATGTGGGGCGCGTGGTGGGTGTGGGACGCGCGCCTGACATCGGTGCTGGTCCTGTTCCTGTTCTACGTCGCCTACATCGCGCTGCGGGCCTCCATCGACGACGAGACCAAGGCCGGGCGCGCAGCGGCCATCCTGGCGCTCGTGGGTCTGGTCAACCTGCCGATCGTCCACTTCAGCGTCGACTGGTGGAACACCCTGCATCAGGGCGCCTCGGTGTTCCGGCTGGGCGGACCGACGCTGGCGACCGTCTACTTGTGGCCGCTGCTGCTGATGGCGCTCGCCTACATGGCGGCGTTCGGCGCGTTGTGGCTGGTGCGGATCCGCGGCGAGCTGTGGCGCCGCCGCGCGGAGGCCGCGGCGCTCCGGTCCGCGCGGGCGTGAACGATGGCTGACCTCTCCGGCGGCAGGTACGCGGCCTACATCTGGCCGGCCTACGGGGTCACGGCGGTGGTGTTCGCGGGCCTGATCCTCTCCAGCCTCCTGCATGCGCGGCGCTGGCGCTCGCGCGCGGAGCGCGAGCGCGAGCGATGAGCCGCTGGCTCGCCATCCTGCCGCTGGTGGTCCTGGTCGGCCTGGGCCTGCTGTTCGGGCTGAAGAGCCTGCATCGCAATCCGCAGGTCCAGCCGCACGCCCTGGTCGGCAAGCCGATGCCCGACCTGACGCTCCCCAGCCTCGATGACGGCCAACCGGTTCGCCTGCGCGACCTCACCAAGGGCGGGCCGGTGCTGGTCAACTTCTTCGCCTCCTGGTGCGCCCCCTGCGAGGTCGAGGCGCCCGTGCTGATGAAGCTGAAGGCCGAAGGCGTGCGCATCGTGGGTGTGGCCTACGAGGACGTCCCGCCGCGCGGCTCCGAGGACGCCACCCGCGTGTTCCTCACCCGGCTCGGCGACCCTTACCTGCAGCGGCTCGAGGACGGCAGCGGCCGGGCCGGCGTGGAGTTCGGCGTCACCGGCGTTCCGGAGACCTATCTGGTGGGCGCCGACGGGATGGTGCTCGACAAGCACACCGGCCCGCTGGAAGCCTCCGACGCGGAGGCTCTGGCCCGACGCGCGTTAACCGCCCGTTGAGCCGGCCGCCGCCAATCTCGCTCTCGCGTTAACCATAATTCTCAAGAGCCCGCCGTGACCTCGCCCGTGCGCCCGCCGATCCTTCCCTCCGTCACCCCGACTCCGGCGACGGGGCGCGGCGATCCCGCGCGGCTTGCGGCCCAGCGCGCCTTCTTCGACATGGCGATGGGCAAGGCCGCCGCGCCCGCCGCGTCGACGGCGCAACCGGCTGCGGCCACGATGCAGCCCGCGTCCGCGGCTACGGCGCAATCGCCTGGCAGGATTCCGCGGCCCGGCTCGCTGCTGGACATCCGGGTCTGATGCGCTGACGCTAAATCCCTGAAATTAACTATCTTTAGTCTGGAACGGCTCGCGCACGACGCGAGTTTGGAGCTTTATGAGTGGACGGGAAGACCGGATCTACGACGAGGCGGCGGCGCTGTGGCGCGAGCTGTTCGGCGAGCCTCCGCCGATCCGCGCCGACGCTGGGATGATGCTCGACGTCATCATGAAGAGCCTGCCCGAGAAGCCCTACGAGCGCCTGGCCTCGCCGCACCTTCGCCCCTCGCAGATCGCCGGGCCGCGCGTCCCCGTCCACTAGGGTTTCGGTCCCGTCCCCGGCTCCTCTTCGGCGTGCTTGAGGATCAGCGGCGTCTGGCTGAGCGCGAACAGGAAGATCAGCACCACCGTGCCCGGGAATTTGTAGAGCGCCCAGACGCGCGTCGACTGGGTGCGCCAGACGACCTCGTTGCCGATCGCCAGGGCGGCGAACAGCAGGGCGTAGCGCAGGGTGAGCGTGCGCACGACGGGATCGGGCAGGTGGAAGGCCTCGCCCATCAGCGCCTTCAAGGGGTTCTTGCCGCGCAGCGCGCCGGTCAGCAGGAAGAGCGCGATGCCGCCGTCGAGGATGGTGAGCTTCATCTTGATGATCCGCTCGTCGTGGAAGACGAGGGTCGCGCCGCCGAAGATCACCCCGAACAGCGCGGTGACCAGCGGCATCGGGGCGAGCCGCTTCTCCAGCACCAGCCCCGCGGCAAGCGCCGCCAGCGAGCCCGCCACCACCGCCCAGCTCGCCGCGATCGCGCTGCCGGTGATCGCGATGGTGACGAGGAAGGCGACGAGCCCGGCGTAGTCGACGAACAGGCGCACCCAGCGGCCGAGCTTCGGGCTCATCGGGCGGGATCCGCGAGGCCCACCAGCGAGCGGGCGAAGGCGCGCGCATCGAACGCCTGCAGGTCCTCGATCTGCTCGCCCACGCCGATCAGCTTGATCGGCGAATCCGACGCCTGCGCCACCGGCACCAGGACCCCGCCGCGCGCGGTGCCGTCGAGCTTGGTCATCACGATGCCGGAGACGCCGATCTGATTGCCGAAGATGTTCTCCTGGGCGAGCGCGTTGCGCCCGACCGTCGCGTCGAGCACCAGCAGCGTCTCGTGCGGCGCCTCGGGATCCAGTCGTTTGATCACCCGGATGATCTTCAGGAGCTCGTCCATCAGCCCCTGCTTGTTCTGCAGCCGGCCGGCGGTGTCGATCAGCACGACGTCGTAGCCCTTGGCCTTGGCGGTCTCGACGGCGTCGTAGGCCAGCCCCGCCGCGTCGGAGCCGGTCGGCCGGCTGACGAAATCGGCGCCCGCCCGGTCGGCCCAGACCTTCAGCTGCTCCACCGCCGCGGCGCGGAACGTATCGCCGGCCACCACCAGCACCTTGGCGCCGCGCGCAGTGAGGTCGGCCGCGATCTTGCCCAGCGTGGTGGTCTTGCCCGAGCCGTTCACCCCGATGAACAGCACGATGTACGGCCTGGGTCCCGACAGCGGCTCGAAGCGGCCGACCCGCGAGGCGAGCTCGTCACCGATCGCCTCGGCGAGCGCCGCCTTGATCTCCGCCTCGTCGACGTCCTTGCCGAACGTCTCGGCCGCGAACCGCTCGGTGATCCGGGCGGCGGAGTGCGGGCCGAGGTCGGCTTCGATGAGCATCTCCTCCAGCTCGTCGAGCTTGGCCTGGCTCAGCGGCTCCTTCACCGCGAAGACCTGGGCGATCTGGTCGCCCATCTGCTTCGAGGTGCGGGACAGGCCCGCCGTCAGGCGTTGGAACCAGCCCGTCTTCGGTTCGCTCATGGGCGGCCTTCTAGCGAGGGAGTTGCGGTGCGTCACGCCTGACCTCAGGGTGCACGCCATGGACGCGCTCGCGCCGACCCTGAGCCTCCTCGACTATGCCGCCGTCGCCGTGTTCGGCGCGACCGGGGCGCTGGCGGCCGCGCGCCGCAAGCACGACATCGTCACCTTCGGCTTCTTCGCCGCGGTCACCGGGGTGGGTGGAGGCACGCTGCGCGACCTTCTGATCGGGGCGCCCGTGTTCTGGGTAGGACGCCCGGCCTACCTCGTCGTCGCCGCCGGCGCGGCGCTGGCGATCTGGCTGTTCGGCTGGGGCCGCCGTGGCGAGCGGATCCTCACCTGGCTCGATGCGCTCGGCATGGCCGCCTACGCGGTTGTGGGCGCGCTGAAGGCGCTGTCGCTGGGCGCGCCCCCGCTCTCGGCCGTGGTCATGGGGGTGCTGACCTCGACCTTCGGCGGGATCATCCGCGACGTGCTGGCCGAGGAGCCCTCGGTGCTGCTGCGGCGCGAACTCTATGTCACCGCGGCCCTGGCGGGCGCAGCCGCCTTCGTCGCCCTGCGGCTCACAGGCCTCGCCATCTGGCCGGCCAGTCTCGCCGGCTTCCTGATCGCCTTCGCCACCCGCGCCGGCGCGATCGTGTTCGAGTGGTCGCTGCCCGGCTTTCCGGGCAGGGCGCCGCCAACGGCCTAGCCCCTCTCCCGCAACCCGAAGAGGCGCCCTTACTCCGCCGCCCCCGGCGCCCACAGCTTGCCGAGCGCGCGCCGGCCGTCGTGGCCGGTCACCTGCAGGGCCAGGATTTCCCCCGGGCGACCCGGGCCCTCGAACGCCACTTCCGAGAAGTCCTCGGCGCGCGCCAGGCCCGGACGCTCGACCAGGCCCAAGACCGTGCGCCCGACCTGCCGCGCCAGATGCCGCGCCAGCGCCGCCTCGCCGGCGCCCCGCAGCCTCGCCGCCCGCGCCTTGACCACCGCCCGCGGCAGCTGCGGCATGCGCGCCGCAGGCGTCCCCGGCCTGGGGCTGAACGGAAAGACGTGCAGGAACGAGAGGCCCGCCGCCTCGACCAGCGACAGCGTGTTCTCGAACATCGCCGCGGTCTCGGTCGGGAAGCCCGCTATCAGGTCGGCGCCGAACGCCACGTCGGGCCGCGCGGCCCGCACCTCTGCGGCCAGCTTCAGCGCATCGGCGCGGCTGTGCCGGCGCTTCATGCGCTTCAGGATCATGTCGTCGCCCGCCTGCAGCGAGAGGTGCAGGTGGGGCATGAGCCGCGGCTCCTCAGCCAGGCAGCGCAGCAGGTCGGCGTCGATCTCCGCCGCATCGATCGACGAGAGCCTGAGCCGCGGCAGGTCCGGGACCAGCTTCAGAATCCGCGCGACCAGCTGGCCGAGCGTGGGCTGGCCGGGCAGGTCGGCGCCCCAACTGGTTATGTCGACGCCGGTCAAGACCACCTCGCGGCAGCCCTGCGCCGCCAGCCGCTCGACGTGCGCCACCACCTCGCCGGCCGCCGCCGAGCGCGAGTTCCCGCGCCCGTAGGGGATGACGCAGAACGTGCAGCGGTGGTCGCAGCCGTTCTGCACTTCGACGTAGTCGCGCGCGCGGCCCTGCAGGCGGCCAATCTCCTTGGTGATCAGGCGGCCCGCGGCCTCGCGCACGCGCATGATGTCGTTAACCCGCACGCGTCGGCCCTCGTGCCGAGGGGCGTAGGCGCCCGGCGCCGACTTCTCGGCGTTGCCCAGCACCAGGTCGACCTCCGGCATGGCCGCGAACGCCTGCGGATCGATCTGCGCCGCGCAGCCGGTGACGATCAGCTTCGCGCCCGGCCGCTCGCGGCGCGCGCGCCGGATCGCCTGCCGCGCCTGCCGAACCGCCTCGCCGGTCACCGCGCAGGTGTTGAACACCACCGCGCCCTCGAGCCCATCCTCGGCGGCCCGCGCCCGGATGAGCTCGCTCTCGTAGGCGTTCAGCCGGCAGCCGAAGGTGACGATGCGAACGCTCTCGTTCGCGTCGTCATCCCGGAACGGCGCGCCGGCGTCGCGTCCGGGATCCGGGCCGTGTTCAGCCGGGTCGCTCATGGCAGCTGGCCCGCGAAATCGACGGCCGCGGGCCCGGTCATGATCACGTGGTTGTCGGCGCGCCACTCGATCAGCAGTTCGCCGCCGTCCACCTCCACCGTCGCCGTCCGATCGGCCAGGTCCCGCCGCGCCGCCGCCACGACCGCCGCGCAGGCGCCAGTGCCGCAGGCCTTGGTCAGTCCTGCGCCCCGCTCCCAGACCCGCAGCCGGATGCGGCGGCGGTCCACGATCTGGGCGAAGCCGACGTTGACGTGCTCGGGGAACAGCGGATGCCGCTCGATCGCCGGCCCGGCCTCGGTCACCGGCGTCTCGGCGAGATCGGTGACGAAGAACACCACGTGCGGATTGCCCATGGAGACGCAGGCCGGCGGCGCGCCGAGTTGCGGGTGCTCGTAGAGCACGACGTCCAGCGCCCGCGTGTCGCGCGGCTCGGACAGCGGGATCTGATCCCAGGCGAGCCGGGGCTCGCCCATGTCGACGCTGACCAGCCGCTCGCCGGCCCGCGCGGCCCGAAGCCGCCCGGCCTTGGTCTCGAGGACCGCCTCGTCCTTGCCGGCGGCCTGCATGATCAGCCAGCCGACGCAGCGCGCGCCGTTGCCGCAGGCGGCGACCTCTTCGCCGTCCGAGTTCCAGAAGCGCACGCGGGCGTCGGCGCCTGCGGCCGGCTCGATGGCGATCAGCTGGTCGCAGCCGACGCCCGCGGCGCGGTCGGCGATCGCGCGCACCTCCGCCGCGGTCGGCGAGAACGGCTGCGAGCGGGTCTCGACGACGACGAAGTCGTTGCCGAGCCCGTTCATCTTGAGAAACGGACGGCTCATGGCCGCGGACATATAGGCGAGAAGAGCAAGTAAGGCACGCCGAGACCCCGCTCCTTCTTCCCTTGCGGGAGAAGGGGAAGACAGGACCGCACTCCTCTCCTAGAACGCCGGGCATGAAGTTGCTGGTTGTTGCGCTCGCCGCGCTGATCCTTGCCCCGGCCGCCGCCCACGCGCAGACC
This sequence comes from Phenylobacterium sp., assembly GCF_025934275.1. Classification (GTDB taxonomy): domain Bacteria; phylum Pseudomonadota; class Alphaproteobacteria; order Caulobacterales; family Caulobacteraceae; genus Phenylobacterium. The sequence goes on along the minus strand of NZ_JAICYI010000005.1, from coordinate 71,176 downwards.
AATTCGCCCGATCCCTTCCTGTGGCTGGAGAACATCGATGCGCCCCGGTCGATGGCCTGGGTCGAGCAGCAGAACGCGCGCACCGCCAAGCGGCTGGAGAGCGATCCGCGATACGCCGTCTTCCACGGCGAGGCGCTGGCCATCTTCACGGCCCAGGATCGCATCCCCGACCCCCGCTTCCGCGCCGGCGGGATCGACAACTTCTGGCAGGACGGCCAGCACGTGCACGGCCTCTGGCGGCACGCGACGCTCGCCAGCTACCGCATGGTCGCGCCGCAGTGGGAGACGCTGCTCGACCTCGATCAGCTCTCGAAGGCCGAGGGCAAGAACTGGATCTGGAAGGGTGCGACCTGCCTCAAGCCGGAGGAACGGCTGTGCCTCGTGCGGCTCTCCAACGGCGGCTCCGACGCGGTCGAGGTCCGCGAATTCGACACCCGGACAAAGGCCTTCGTTCCGAACGGCTTCCGCTTCGCGACCGGCAAGCAGAGCCTGGCATGGCTCGATTCCGACACGCTGATCGTCGGGCGCGAGTGGACGCCTGGCGAGGTGACCCAGTCAGGCTACGCCTATGTGCTGAAGATCGTGAAGCGCGGCCAGTCGCCGCGCGAGGTGTTCCGCGGCAAGCCGACCGATGTCTCCGCCCAGCCGATCGCCCTCTATGGGCCTGACGGCCGCACCGACGGAATCGTGGTGCGCCGTGGCGTCACCTTCTTCCAGAGCGAATTCAGCCTGCTCGCCGACAATGGGCCGGTGCGCATTCCGCTGCCGCTCAAGGCGGAGTACCAGGACCATGTCGCGGGCCGCCTGGTCTTCGCGCTCAAGGAGCCGTGGCGCGGCTTCAAGGCCGGCGCGCTCATCGCCTACGACCTGGCCGAGCTGGAGCGCGATCCTGCCGCGGCCCGGCCCCAGCTGATCTTTCAGCCCCGCCCGCGCCAGGCCGTCCAGGACGTCCGCGCCTCCAAGGACCGGCTGATCGTCGACCTGCTGGAGGACGTGAAGGGCGTTGTCGACGTCTACGGCTTCGCCGACGGCCGCTGGAGCGTCCGCCGGCTAGACCTGCCGAAGGACGCCAACATCAACCTGGTCGACGCCGCCGATCAGACCCACCGGGCCTTCGTCGAAGCCGAGGGGTTCCTCGATCCCACCTCGCTCTGGTTCGTCGACACCGCCTCCGAAGAGACGGTCAAGCTCAAGCAGCTGCCGCCGAGGTTCGACGCATCCAAGGACCTGGTCGAGCAGTACTGGGCGACCTCCGCCGACGGCACGAAGATTCCCTACTTCGTGATCCGCCCGAAGGCTGCGCCGCTGAACGGCTCGACGCCCACGATCATGTACGGCTACGGCGGCTTCGAGGTCGCCAAGCCCCCCATCTACCTGCCCGAGATGGGCAAGATCTGGCTGGAGCGCGGCGGCGCCTACGTGATCGCCAACATCCGCGGCGGCGGCGAGTTCGGCCCCGCCTGGCACGAGGCGGCGCTGCGCGAGCACCGGCAGCGCTCGTTCGACGACTTCGCCGCGGTGGCGCGCGACCTGTTCAAGCGGGGGATCACCTCGCCGCGGCGCCTGGGCATCTACGGCCGTTCGAACGGCGGGGTCTTGATGAGCGTCTCCATGACCCAGCATCCCGAGCTCTGGAACGCCGTCGTCATCGAGAGCCCGCTGATCGACATGCTTCGCTACAACCACCTCTCGGCGGGCGGGTCGTGGATGGGCGAGTATGGCGATCCGGACAAGCCGGCCGACCGGGCGTTCATCGCCAGGTACTCGGCCTACCAGTACCTGAAGCCCGGGATGCATTACCCGGAGCCCTACATCACCACCAACACCCGCGACGACCGGGTGCACCCTGGTCATGCGAGGAAGTTCGCCGCCAGGCTGCAGGCGATGGGCTACCCCTACCTCTATTACGAGCAGACCTTCGGCGGCCACGCCAACGACGCCGACCCCGAGCTCAACGCTCGCCGCTGGGCGAGGCACTACACCTACCTCGCCGAGAAGCTGATGGACTGAGCCGTGAGCTGCTCCTCCGTCAGGGGGAGCTGTCGCGGATCGACTGAGGGGGTTTCCGCTCAAAAAGCCGCGGCTGAAACCCCCTCCGGTCCTCTGGGCCGCCTCCCCGCCCGGGGGAGGACCGAAGGACCTTCAGCTCTTCTCGATCGCCGAGGCGGTGTCGTCGAGGATGTTGACGATGCGGTCGATCTCCTCGGCGGTGATCGGTCGCCGGGAGAGCCGCTGCTGCAGGGCCATCCCGAGGTTGGTCATGGCGCGCGCGATCCGCGGGCGGCTCGACTCCGAGCTCTCCGCCACCTCGGCCATGCGGGCGAAGATCGCGTCCACGTGGCCGCGGGCCGCCTCCAGCGCCTTCTTTCCCTCCTCGGTGGGCTCGTAGAGCTTGCGGCCGACCTCGCCGCCCGCCTGGCGCACCAGCCCCTCGTCCTCGAGCATCGCCAGGGTCGGATAGATGACGCCCGCGCTCGGCCGATAGGCGCCGCCCGTGCGCTCCTCCAGCTCCTTGATCAGCTCGTAGCCGTGCCGCGGCTGCTCGGCGATCAGCGCCAGCGCCACGAACCGCAGGTCGCCGTGCTCCAGGAGCCGGCCAAGCCGTCTGCCGCGCATCCGCCCCCGGGCCGCGTAACGTTCCCATCCATGGCGCATGCGCTCTTCATAATGTCCGGCGTACCGATCCCGCCACATGTTTTCGCTCCTATCGAAACATATCGATATCGTCGATATATCTGAACCGTGTCGGACTGCAAGCCCTCTCGATATGTCTGATTTCAGCTGCGCAGCGTCTCGGCCAGCAGCCGGCCCTCGGCGCCGCGGCTGGAGCCAGCGCGCCAGACGACCACGATTTCGCGGCTCGGATGGTCGGCCCTGATCGGGCGCACGGCCACGGGGGCCCCGTCGGTGAGCCCCGCCTCAACCGCCATCGCCGGCAGGAAGGTGACGCCAAGGCCCGAGCCCACCATCTGCACCAGCGTCGGCAGCGAGGTGGCGGCGAACACCTCCTCGCCGGCCGCGGCCTTCGGCGGCTTCAGCCCGCAGGCGGCCAGCGCATGCTCGCGCAGGCAGTGGCCGTCCTCCAGCAGGATCAGCCCCTCGCGCTCCAGCGCCTCGGGCTCGGTCTGCCGCTGTCCGGCGAGCGGATGGTTGGCCGGCATGGCGGCCAGCAACTCGTCGTCGGCCACGTGCGCGTAGTGCAGCCCGGCCAGGTCGTAGGGCAGCGCGATCAGCGCCGCGTCGAGCTGGCCCGCCCTGAGCGCCGCGACCAGCCGGTGGGTCAGGTCCTCGCGCAGGAAGAGACGCAGCTTCGGGAACCGGTCGCGGAGCAGGGGAAGCGCGCGCGGAAGCAGGAACGGGGCGATGGTCGGGATGACGCCCAGCCGGAAGCGGCCGGTCAGCGGCTGGCTCGCGTTCTTGGCGCTCTCCACCAGTTCCTCGGCCTCGTTGAGGATGATCCGCGCGCGCCGGAGCGCCTCCTCGCCGACCGGCGTCAGGATCACCCCGCTCCGCGCCCGCTCCGCGACCGGCGCGCCCAGGCACCGCTCCAGCTCCTGGATGCCGGCCGAGAGCGTCGGCTGGGTGACGTGGGCGGCCTCGGCGGCGCGGCCGAAGCTGCCGTGCTCGACGAGCAGCTTGAGGTACTGGAGTTGGCGAAGGGTCGGCAGCATGACTCATATATAGAGCAGGTCTATCCGTTCGCCATACGCCATAGACCCGGCCGTGCCGGATGGACTACTCGGGCTTGCCGGTCTCCAGGTATTTCTTCAGCCGCGCGAGCTGCTGGCCCATGACCATGTCCACCGGCGCGGCGTAGGTCTCGGCGAGACCGCCCTTGGCATAGCCGCCGACGTCGTAGGTCAGGGTGAGGTTCGTCGCCGATCCGTCCGGCTTCAGGGCGAAGGTGAGGCTGCCGGCCGCGCCGGTCGCCTGCAGCGGTCCAAGCGCGCCGGAGAGCCTGAGCAGCGAGCGCCCGTCGGCATAGCTGATCGTCATGTGGCGCACCGCGCCATGCGGCAGTTGCTCGCAGAAGCAGCCCGCCGGGTCGATGTAGAGGTTCTTGGCCGCGCCGGTGAAGGTGTGGCGGCTGTCCCACCACGCTGAAGGCCGCATCAGCGCCGACCAGACCTTGCCGGCGGGCGCGGCGATGGTTGCGCTCTCCACCACCTCGAAGCCCGCCGCCGACCTGTCGGTGACCTCGGCCCGCGCAGCCCCTGTCCAGAGGACCGCAAGCGCGGCCGCCGCCCAGATCCCCCTCATTCGAGACGCCTACTTCGGCGCGGCCACGGCGATGAACGCGGCCGACAGCTTGCCGCCCGCGCCGGGCACGGCGAGCGCCTGCACCGTCTCGCCGGTCTTCACCGCGGCGATGTCGCCCGGCGCCAGCCGGGTCACCGGCGTGCCGGCCGGCACCACCACGTGCTGCGGGGCGGACGCGCCGTAGTCGACCTCGAGGTCCTCGCCCTTCGGGGTGGCCGAAACCGACTTCACGTGGCCGTTGGTCATCACCAGGTGCTTATCGGCGTCCATCACCGAATGGACGTTCGGACCGTTGTCCATCATGTGCACCTCGGCGGCCTGGCCGTTGCCGGTCGCGTCGGTGACGTTGGCGGTGCCGAGGTAGGCGCCCGGCTTGATGTCGGCGGCCGAGGCCTTCTGCTGCACCAGGATGCGGGTCTGCGGGGTGATGGCGAGGTCCACGTCGCCGGAGGCGGCGGTGATCACCACATGGCTGGCGTCGGCCGCCTTGACCGTGCCGGTCAGGCGCTGGCCTTGCGGCATCTGGGCGGACGCGGCGCCGGCGAGCGCGAGCGCCGCGGCGGCGAGGGTGAGGCGGACGAGCATGGGCGATTCCTTGATCTGTGGCGGGCCGAACAGCGTTCGGCGTCAGGCCCTTACGCCCCCGGAGCGGGCGGCGGCCAATCAGATTTTCTGGACGGCCGCGACCGGCTGCGCCGCCTCGAACAGCAAGGGCGCGCCCCAGAAGGTCTCGACCAGGCCGTTCTGCGGCCCGGGCGTTCCGGTGGTCAGGAAGCGGCGGCTGCCGCCATCGCCCGGATCGTATTCCGGATGCTGCGCCAGGTAGCGCGCCAGCGCCTCGGCGGTGGCTTCCGGCTGGTGGATCACCGGCGTGCCCGGCGGCAGCGCCTGGCCGAACAGGTCGGCTACGATCTCGTAGTGGGTGCAGCCCAGGATGGCCCGGTCAGGATTGCGACCGATCCGCTTCTTGAGCGCCGCCACGTGGCCGGCCACAGCTGCGGCCAGCGCCTCGCGCGGGGCGTTGGTCTCGATCATCCGCGCGAGGTCCGGGCAGGGCTCGGAGAACACCGCCACGTCCTGCCGCCGCTTGTCGACCTCGATCTCGTAGACCCGGCTGGCGGCGGTGGCGGGCGTCGAGAATACGCCGACGACGTCGACCTTCTCCACCTTGTCGTCCAGCCGCTCGGCCTCGTGCGCCCAGGGCAGACCGGTCGCCGCCTCGATGGTCGGCACGACGATGCCCAGCACGTTCACCGGCCGGCCCAGCCGGCGGCGGTAGCCCGGCAGCCAGGTCTGCTGCAGGCGGCGGAGCGCGACTGAGGCGGCCGTATTGCAGGCCAGCACCACCAGCGAGCAGCCCTCCGCGAACAGCCGCTCGCAGCCGGCCTTGGTCAACTCGACGATCTCCTCGCCCGGCCGGCCGCCATAGGGGGTGTTGGCCTGGTCGGCGAGGTAGACGAAATCGGCCTTCGGAAAGCGCTCCACGAGCTTGTGGTGGACCGAAAGCCCCCCCACCCCGGAATCGAACACCCCGATCGACATGGGTCGGTGTTACCGAGGCTCTCGCGCGGAGTCACCTGGGCAGCGCCGCAATCCCTGGGGCCGATCAGGCGAACACCTCGGAAGCCCCGGTCTCGCCCGGCGGCGGACGAACCGGTTCGGTCCCGGCGTGCCGGGCAATAGGTGAAAGACAAACAGAACCAGAGCGCCTAGCAGGGGGATGAGGTTGAGCAGCACCCACCACGCGCTTCGATCGATGTCGTGCAAACGCCGGAACTGCACCGCAAGGCTTGGAATGGCGCTGCCGAGGAACGCCACTGCGAGTCCGAGATCAGCGATGATGGATCCGAGATCTCCCAGTAGGACCCCCAGGATCGCATGGACCTAGGCGAACAGCTGGCCTTGAGCGGCCGCCTTCGCGCCTTCGATCGCCAGCAGCTTCAGCTTCGTCGTCACGCCTCCGCGCGCCGAAAACCCGCCCGGCTTGCCGCCCGCGGCGGTCACCCGGTGGCAGGGCACGACGATCGGCCACGGATTCTTGCCCAGCGCCTGGCCGACGTCGCGCGCCAGGAGCTTGTCGCCGAGCCGCTCGGCGATCTCGCCGTAGGTCAGGGTTTCGCCGGGCGGAATGGCGCGGGCGAGCGCGTAGACGCGGGCGTGGAACTCCGGCGTGCGGGAGAGGTCGAGGGCGACGCCGGTCAGGTCGGTCGGCTCGCCGGCCAGCTGGCGGGCGATGGCCGCCATCACGGCGCTTACCTCGGGCGGGGCCCCCGTCTCGGCGGCGTCCGGGAAGCGGTGGGCGAGACCGCGGCGCGCGGTCTGCGGCTCGCGCTCCGGCAGGTGCACGGCCACAAGCCCGGCCTCGCCCCAGGCGAGCCCGGCCCAGCCGATCGCGGTCTCGAAGATGCCGTAATGGATCATGCCGTCGATATAGCCCGGACCGCCGCGACGCGCTGGCGGTTTTCGGACACCGACCGGGGCGGCTCAGACCGCGGCTTCGACCACGGCAGGCGCGCGCGCGCCTGGATCGGTCGCCTGGGCGATCGCGGCGAACAGCTCCTCCACCCGGATCGGCTTGGCGACGGCGGATTCCATGCCGGCCGCCCGATAGCTCTCCAGCTGGTGGGTCATGGCGTTGGCGGTCAGCGCGATGATCGGCGTCCGCGCCCGTCCCGTCTCCCGCTCGCGCCGGCGGATTTCTCCGGTCGCCGTCGGCCCGTCCATCACCGGCATCTGGACGTCCATCAGGATCACGTCCCACGCCTCCGCCTCCCAGGCGGCGAGCGCCTCGGCGCCGTTGTCCACGATCCTCGGCTCGATCCCCGCCTGGCCGAGCAGGGTATTCAGCACGAGCTGGTTCACCGCATTGTCCTCGGCGGCGAGGATGCGCAGCGCAGCGCCGCCGAGCGGCTCGGGCGCGGCCTCCTGCGCAACGGCGGCGGGCGCATCGCCGATCCGCTCGAGCGGGACCTCGGCGGTGAAGCGGCTGCCCTGGCCGGGCTTGCTCGCCACCGTGATCCGGCCGCCCATCGCCTCGCAGAGCTCGCGACAGATCGCCAGGCCCAGACCGGTGCCGCCGAACGTGCGCGTCGTCGAGGAATCGGCCTGCACGAACTTGTCGAACAGGTGCTCGATGCGGTCGGCGGGAACGCCGATGCCGGTGTCGCTGACGCTCAGCCTGACCTGCGCGCCGGTCCGCTCCGCGGTGATCCGGACCTCGCCCTGCACGGTGAACTTCAGCGCGTTGGATAACAGGTTCGAGAGCACCTGGCGCACGCGCATGGGATCGCCGCGGTAGATGCCGCCGATGCCGGGCCCGAGCGCCAGACCGAGCTCCAGCCCCTTCTTGTCGGCAACCGCCAGGAAGCTCGCATGCGCCTTGCGGACCAGCTCCTCCAGGTCGAACTCGACCGCCTCCAGCTCCAGCTTGCCGGCCTCGATCTTCGAGAGATCGAGCACGTCGTTGAGGATCGCGAGCAGCGCCTCGCCCGATTGGCCGATCACCTCCAGCTTCGCGCGCTGCGCGTCCGAAAGCTCGTCGGCCGCCATCGCCTGCGCCATGCCGAGCACGCCGTTGAGCGGTGTGCGGATCTCGTGACTCATCATCGCCAGGAACTCGCTCTTGGCGCGGTTGGCGGCCTCCGCCGACTCCTTCGCCAGCCGCTCGTGCTCGACCTGCGACTGCGCCTCGAGCTGGCGGGCGGCGATCTCCCGCTCGCGGGCCTCGACGCGCTCGCGCAGCCGCATCACGTCGCGCATCAGCTCGGCGAACTCGCCCGACCCGGCGACCTCGACGCTTTCGCGCCGGGCGCCGGTCTCGATGGCCTGGATCGCCTGCCGGGCTCGGCTCAGCGCCGAGAGCACGCTGCGCGAGAGCAGGAAGCTCAGCACCGCGCCGGCCAGGACCGCCGGCGCCAGCACCAGCACGATCAGGTCGTGCCCGCGGGCTGCGGTCGCCGCCATCGCCAGCCGGCCCTGCAGGACGGCGTTGGTCTGGGCGTCGACCGCCGCCTGCGCGAGCGCTTGGACCCGCGCCAGGCCGGACGGCGGCGGCGCGCCCGCCGCCGCGGCGCGGAGCCCGGCTTCGGCCTTCAGCAGATCGCGGCGCGCTTCGAGGTCCGTGGCGCGGCCGGAAAGGTCCTCGAGGTCGGCCGCCACCTTGCCGGCGCGCGCCGCGAAGGCGGGCCGCTCGCCGGCGTCCTGCGGCAGGTCCAGGCCCGCCACTCCGGCCAGCGCCGTGCGCATGTCGTCGAGCGTCGCCACCTCCGTCTGGTCGAAGCGGTCGCGGGCGTCGCCGAAGGCGCGGTACTGGCTCGCGGCGAACAGCCCCGAGGCCGCGCTGAGCGCGAGCAGCCCCGCGCAGCCGGCGGCGAGCTGCAGCGCCAGCGGGATGCGATGGGTCAGCCGGTCGGTCCGCGCCGCAGCCATCATCCGCGGCATCACCGGAATGTTGCGGACCAGCTGGTTGAAGACCACCGCGGCGACGTGCAGCCCGATCAACCCGATCAGGACGTCGGCTGTCCAGCGGTGAGCGAGCTTCAGCGCCGTCGCCTGCGGGTCGGTGAAGGTCAGGAGCTGCGGCAGGTCGAAGAGCCAGAGCGCGCGGACGACGTCGCCGCGCGACCAGGCCTGCAGCACCCCGATCACGGGCTGCGCCAGCACGAGCGCGATGAGACCTGCATGCGTCGCCTGGGCGGCGAGCCTCTGCCAGCCGGGCAGCCGCCGGTCGGCCGCGGGAGGATGGATCGCGACGCCGAGCCCGACGCGGATGAGCGCGAGCAGCCAGACGGCCGTGCCGCAGCTGCGGTGCAGCGCCAGGACGACGGCGGCGAACTCCACCGAGCGCAGCTGGTGCAGGACGAGAATCAGCGCCAGCTGGACACAGACCGCCAGCGCCAGCGCCCAGTGCAGGACCCTGAGCGCGGCGGGGTAGCGCGGCAGGGGCCGGCCGGAAACGGCCTCGGATGTCCGGGTCTCGTTCACTCGACCACGATCGTCATGCGCATGTTGGGATGGATCGCGCAGCTCACCTTGTAGACGCCGGGCTTGACCAGCGGCGCGCGGAACGGTTGGCCCCGCGCCTGCAGGCCGCTGTTCACCGAAAAGTCCCGGCCGGAGATGGTGATGTTGTGCGAGGTGTCGTCGCTGTTGGTGAACTCCACCGAGTCCCCCTTGGCGATCTTGACCAGCTTGACGCTGAACCTCAGGTCCTTCTGATCGACCGTCTGCACGGCGCCCCACGCGTAGCCGGCGAGCGAGCCGGTGAGCATGGCGCAGAGCGCCAGGGCGCCCTGCCCCAGACGTCGGCGCGCGGTCATCGCCGCACCCAGGCTCCGAACGGCGCGACGGCCGCGCTCGCGCCCACGAAAACGGTGTCGTTCGCCGAGGCGCCGGCCGCGCGGCCGTTGAAACGGGTGTAGCCCACCCAGCGCGCGGTCAGCTTGACGTTGGCCCAGTTGACGGGCGAGCGCTTCTTGCCCCACGGCGCATAGCCCAGCTCGACGATGTAGCCGGTGGCGTTCGGCTTGCCGCCCGGCGTGCGGAAGAACCTGGGGTCGCTCGAGCCGGTCGTGCGGAACGCGCCGACCGCCGGGGTCCAGGTGTCGTCGAAGGTCGCGATCGCGTCTGCCCGGTAGGTGTCGAGGTGGTCCTTCGGCTGCGCGCCGCTCAGGACGCGGCTCGCGCCCAGCCGCGCGTCCTCATGCACCCAGGCCGCGTGGCCCGCGAGGAACCACCGCTTGCTCCCGAAGTACTGATAGGTCGCATCCAGCGCCATATCGTCGAAGCGGTCCTCGCCGGCCGTCGGCGGGCCCGCCGGAAAGCGGCGCGCCTCCAGCCCATAGGCGCCCACCTCGAGGTAGTGCGCGTCGGCGAACTCGTGCTGCACGGCCACGCGCCCGTAGGGCAGGACGCCGGTGTAGCGGTCGGCGTTGGCGGGCGTGGTGACGCCCACGCGGTTCAGGAAGCCGCTGTCGAGCGGCCGGTAGCCCGCGAACTCGGTGTAGAGCGTGTCGTCCCACAGCGCGTAGGCGCTCACCCCCGCGACCCGGCTGGCCAGCTTGGAATCCACCACCGCAGCGGCGGCCGGGGTCGCGGCGAACGGCGAGGTCGCCGGCGAGAAGGCGAAGGCCGCCGGCGTGTTCCAGATGTCCTCGACGCCCGGCCGGTTGTTGAGCCCGGCCCCATAGACTACGTCGTGGCCCGCAAGCGTCCCGGTGAAGGTCCGCCGCACGTCCACCTTGGCGAGCGAGAAATGGCGCCGGACGCCGTCGTAGAACACCTCGGCGAACGCCCCCGCCCCGCCGACGAGCCGTCCCGCGTAGGCGATCATCGCGTTCTGGAAGGCGCTGTTGCCGTTGGCCTCGTAGCCGGAGATCGGCGGCCGGTCGGCGCGGGTCTGGGTGTAGGAGGCGATGGCGGTCAGCGCGATCGGCGGCAGCGTGTTCTTGCCGTCCCCCGCCGCATAGCCGAACAGCTTGAAGTCGCGCCCGTACTGCTTGAGCTGCGGTCCGAACGCGCCCACGTGGCAGCGCGCGCAGGGCTCGCCGGTCTGCTGCGAGAAACTCGGCAGGGCCGCTGTGGGCGCCGCCCACAGCGCGCCGGCTGCGAGCGCCAGGAGGATCGCACCCGCCCGCGCGAGCCGCCTCGCCCCGCTCTTGGGCGCCCGGATCCGCATCACAGCCCCCCGACTGATCACGCGACGCGGCGTAAAGGTTACGGTGTAAAGAAGGGTTAAGCACGCGTTCGCCGAAGGCTGTCTGAGGTCGGCTTGGAGCTCTGGAATCGACGCCAGATCGTCGCCGCTCGCCGGCCCGCGCCGAGAGGATTCCCCAATTTGGGTACCTACCTCGACTGTGGAAGCGCTTGCCCATCTCTTCCCTTCATCGGGCTCGGCAGGCCGCCTCTTCCTTGACCTGACCGTTTCTTTGCCCCCATAACCCGCCGCTTCCGGCGCAACCTCGGTCAGCGCCCTCCACCGCCACGACCCCCAGCACTGTCTTGGGACGAGGGCGGCGAGGCCCCCCGTCGACGCAATCGTCCACGGGGGTCGACTGCGTTTGGGCCAGCAGGGAACCGTATGTTCGACGCGCTGTCAGATCGCCTTGCCTCCGTCTTCGACCGGCTCTCCGGTCGGGGCGTGCTGTCCGACAAGGACATCGACGAGGCGCTGCGCGAGGTGCGTGTGGCCTTGCTCGAGGCCGACGTGGCGCTGCCGGTGGTGCGCGAGTTCATCGCCAAGGCCAAGGAGCGGGCCAGCGGCGAGGCGGTGATCCGCTCGGTCAAGCCCGCCGACCAGGTGGTCAAGATCACCTACGACGGCCTGGTCGAGATGCTGGGCGGCGAGGGCGAGCCGGAGGGCATCAACCTCTCGCTCAATCCGCCGACCATCCTGATGATGGCCGGCCTGCAGGGCTCGGGAAAGACCACCACCGCCGCCAAGCTGGGCCTGCGCCTCGCCAAGGAGCGCAAGAAGGTGCTCCTGGCCTCGCTCGACACGCGCCGCCCCGCGGCCATGGAGCAGCTCGCCACCCTGGCCAAGCTGGCGGGCGTCGAGAGCCTGCCGATCGTCGTCGGCCAGGCCGCGCCCGACATCGCCAGGCGCGCCATCTCGGCCGCGCGGCTGCAGGGCTATGACGTCCTGATCCTCGACACCGCCGGGCGCACCACGCTGGACGAGGCGATGATGAGCGAGGCGGCCGAGATCGCCCGCATCGCCCGCCCGCACGAGACCCTGCTGGTCGCCGACGCGCTGACCGGCCAGGACGCGGTCAGGACCGCCAAGGCGTTCCACGAACGCCTGCCGCTCACCGGCCTGGTGCTGACCCGCGCGGACGGCGACGGGCGCGGCGGGGCGGCGCTCTCCATGCGCGCCGTCACCGGCCTGCCGATCAAGTTCCTGGGCGTCTCGGAGAAGATCGACGGCCTCGACGCCTTCGACGCCCACCGCGTGGCCGGCCGCATCCTGGGCGCCGGCGACGTCGTCGCGCTCGTGGAGAAGGCCGCCCAGGACCTTGACGCCGCCAAGGCCGAGGCCATGGCCAAGCGGCTCGCCAAGGGCCAGTTCGACCTCGACATGATGGCCGAGCAGCTGCAGCAGATGAAGAAGATGGGCGGCATGGAGGGGCTGATGGGCCTCCTCCCCGGCGTCCAGAAGATGAAGCGGCAGATCGCCGAGGCCGGCATCTCCGACAAGATGGTCGAGCGCCAGGCGGCGATCATCTCCTCGATGACCAAGGCCGAGCGGAAGAAGCCCGACATCCTGCAGGCCTCGCGCAAGCGGCGCATCGCGGCCGGCGCAGGCGTCGAGGTGGCCGAGGTCAACCGGCTCCTGAAACAGCACCGGCAGATGGCCGACGCCTTCAAGATGATGAGCAAGGGCGGCGGCAAGGGCTTCGCCCAGATGGCCCAGATGCTTGGCGGCGGGGGCGGCATGGACCGGCTGAAGGCGCTGGGCGGCGGCAAGCTGCCGATGCCCTCCGAGCAGGAGATCCAAGACATGGCCGCGAAGCTGCAGCAAGGCGGCGGCCCGAAACTCCCCGGCCTGGGAGGCGGCGCGCTGCCGCCAGGCTTCAACCCGTTCAAGAAATGATCCGAACCGAAGGACCCCCTAGATGCTGAAGATCCGTCTCGCCCGCGGCGGCGCCAAGAAGCGCCCCTACTACTCGATCGTGGTGGCCGACAGCCACGCGGCCCGCGACGGCCGCTTCATCGAGAAGCTGGGCTCCTACAACCCGCTGCTCAGGAAGGACGATCCCAACCGGATCATCGTCAAGGGGGAGCGCATCGCCGAGTGGATGAAGAAGGGCGCCCAGCCCACCGACCGCGTCGCGCGGGAGCTTTCCAAGCTCGGGATCACCACCTGGACGGCGGGCTCCAACCCGAAAAAGGGCGAGCCGGGCGAAAAGGCCAAGGCTCGCGCCGAGGAGCGGGCTCAGCGCGAGGCCGACCGCGCCGCAGCCGAGGAGGCCGCCAAGAACGCCCCGCCGCCGGCCGAGGAGGAAACCCCCGCGGAGGCCGAAGCGGCGCCCGCCGAAGAAGAGGCCTCTGCCCCCGAGGCTCCGGCCGCCGAGGCTCCTGCCGGTGAGGCCGCCGAAGCTGCGCCGGCCGCGGAAGCCGAAGCCGAGGAGACCCCCGCCGCCGAGGCGGCCGAGCCGGAGGCGCCCGCCGCCGAGGCCGCGCCTGAGGAGACCGTCGAGGTCGAGCAGGCGGCCCAGGATGCGGCCACTCCCGACGAGGTCTCCGCGCCCGGCGATGAGGCTGGAGAGGGGTAATTTTGACCGCTCATCCCGGCGACGGCCGCGACCCAAGCGGCCGGTCCGGCGCGCAATCGCCGATTCAGCTCGGGCCCCGGCCGTCGCCGGGGTGAGCGGTTGATGGCCTCTAACCTCCTGCTCGTCGGCCGGGTCGCCGGCGCGTTCGGCGTCAAAGGCGAGGTGCGGATAAGCGCCTATACCGAAGACCCGATGGCGCTGGTGACCTACCGCGTCCTGCTGCGGGAGGACGGCCGCCCAGGGCTGACGCTGACCGGCGGCCGCGCCGCGAAGGGCGCGCTGATCGCGCGCGCCGGCGAGATCGAGACCCGCGAGCAGGCCGAGGCGCTGCGGGGGCTGAAGCTCTACATTCCCCGCGAGATCCTCCCCGAACCCGAGGACGACGAGTTCTATGTCGCCGACCTGGTCGGCCTCTCGGTGGTGACCTCCGCCGGCGAGGCGCTCGGCGAGGTGAAGTCCGTCCAGGATTTCGGCGCCGGCGATCTCCTGGAGGTTCAGCCCAAGAGCGGCGCAAGCTTCTGGCTTCCGTTCACGCGCGAGGCCGTCCCCGAGGTGCGGATCGCCGACGGACTCGTGGTCGCGGTGAGGCCCGAGGAGACGGAGTAGTCCCCGCCTTTAACGTGAGGGGCGGCGCGCCGGCCGCTTCGCGGCCCCTCCCTCCCCGTCAAGGGAGGGAAGTCTTCTTCCGCATCCTGATCAGCCCCTCCTGCGCCACGCTCGCCACCAGGACGCCGGCCTCGGAATAGATCGCGCCGCGGATGAAGCCGCGGCCGCCGGACGCCGAGGGGCTGTCCTGCGCATAGAGGTGCCAGGTCTCGAAGTTGGTCGGCCGGTGGAACCACATGGCGTGGTCGAGGCTCGCCGACTGGAAGCCCGGCGTCTGCCAGTGCACCCGGTGCGGCCGCATGGCGGTCGAGAGCAGGTTCATGTCAGAGGCGTAGGCGAGGATCACCTGGTGCATCCTGGGATCGCCGCCGATCGGGTCGCGGCAGCGGATCCAGCTCGCGGTTTCCGGCTCGCTGGGGCCGCCCTGGAAATAGGTGCGCGCGTCCTCCGAGCGCATCTCGATGGGCTGGTGGCGATCCATCCAGTCCTTGAACATCTCCGGGTTCTTCTCGACCATCTCGCGGCGCATCGCCCGCTCGTCCGGGAGCTCCGACCAGCCGGGGGCCTCGGGCATCGGCGCCTGGTGCTCGTAGCCCTCCTCCGCCACCTGGAACGAGGCCGCCAGGTTGAAGATCTGCTGGCCGTGCTGCACGGCGATCACCCGCCGGGTCGTGAAGCTGCCGCCATCGCGGGCGCGGTCCACCTCGAAGATGATCGGGTGGGTGGGATCGCCCGGCCGGATGAAGTAGCAGTGCAGCGAGTGGCAGGTCCGCTCCTCGACGGTCTCGTAGGCGGCCAGCAGCGACTGGGCGATCACCTGGCCGCCGAAGATGCGGCCCGGCCGGTTGTCGGGCGTTGTCCCCCGGAACAGGTTCACTTCCAGCCGCTCGAGCTGGAGGGTCTCGACCAGGGTCTCGTCCATCGGGGATCTCTGCGCCGGCCATGTTGCAGTTGCGAAGGCGCCCCTTACGCGCGCGGCCCTCCCCCCGCAAGGCTTGACGCGACGCCGGGCTTGCGCGCCTTCAGCCGCCATGGGTTTCGACGTCACCGTGCTCACCATGTTCCCGGAGGCCTTCCCCGGCCCGCTGGGCGTTTCGCTGATAGGCTCGGCCTGGCGCGAGAAGGGCCTGTGGCGGCTCGAAACGGTGGACATCCGGGGCTTTTCCAAGGATAAGCGCGGCTTCCTCGACGACACCCCAGCGGGTGGCGGCCCGGGACAGGTGATGCGGGCGGACGTGATCGCCTCGGCGCTGGATGGCGTGGAGGTGCGCGGTCGGCCGCTCTTGTACATGAGCGCGCGGGGCCGGCCCCTGACCCAGGCGCGCGTGCGTGAGTGGGCCCTTGGCCCCGGACTGATCGTGCTCTGCGGTCGCTTCGAAGGGGTGGATCAGCGGGTGATCGAAGCCCGCGGGTTCGAGGAGGTCGCGGTGGGCGATGCGGTGCTGGCCGGAGGCGAGTCGGCCGCGCTCGTGGCGATCGAGGCCGCCCTCCGGCTGGTCCCGGGAATCCTGGGCGAGCCGGCGAGTCTGAGCGAGGAGAGTTTCGAGGACGGGCTGCTGGAGCATCCGCAGTACACACGGCCGCGGAGGTTCGAAGGGCTCGAGATTCCCGAGGTGCTGCTGTCGGGCGATCACGCAAGGATCGCGAGCTGGCGGCGGGAACAGCGGGAGACGACCACGCGGGAGCGGCGTCCGGACTTGTGGGCGAGGCTCGCCGCCAATCAACAGGCAAAGGGCAGGTAAAGCCCGGCACCCAAGGATCTGAACCGATGAACGTGATCGAAGAACTCGAGAAGGAGGAGGCCCAGCGCCTCACCGCCGCCCGCAAGATCCCGGAGTTCCGGCCGGGCGACACCGTGCGCGTCAACGTGCGCATCAAGGAAGGCGAGCGCGAACGCGTCCAGGCCTACGAGGGCGTCTGCATCGCCCGCTCGGGGAGCGGCGTCCACGAGAGCTTCACCGTCCGGAAGATCTCCTTCGGCGAAGGAGTCGAGCGGATCTTCCCGCTGCTGTCGCCGATGATCGAATCCATCGAGGTCAAGCGTCGCGGCGTCGTCCGGCGCGCCAAGCTTTATTACCTGCGCGACCGCCGCGGGAAGTCGGCCCGCATCGCCGAGCGCCAGATGCAGGCCGCCGGCCGCGACGAGCCCTCCGAGACGCCGGACGTCACCCAGGCCGACGAATAATCCCGACCCTCAGTTCCCGTCGCCGACCGCCTCGGCGAGGCCGGCGACGAGGTGGTCGAACATCAGCCGCATGCGGCGCGAGGTCCTCAGGTTCTCGTGCATGCAGACCCACATCTCCAGCCGGAACGGCAGCGTCCCGGGCATGACCTGCCGAAGGCCTGCGCGCCGGCCGATGCCGTGCTGGACGACGCCGATCCCGAAGCCCGCCTTGACGGCGGCGATCTGGGCGACGTCGTTGTCGGTGCGCAGCGCGAACATCTCGCGGCTCACCGGGCGTCGGGTCGGCAGCCCCTCGACGGTCATCGGCGCGCGGGTGTCGAAGCCCACCACCGCATGCTGCTCGAGCTCCTCGAAGGTGTGCGGCTCGCCGTGCCGCTCCAGGTACTCTGACGTCGCATAGAAGCCGAATCCGACGCTGCCGATCTTCTTGGCGACCAGGGTGTTCTGGGTCGGCCGCGCCATCCTGACCGCGATGTCGGCGTCGCGCCGCGTCAGATCCTCGTTGCGGTTGGAGAGGGTCACCTCGATGTCGATCTCGGGATGCGCCTCGCGGAAGCGGGTGAGGATGGCGGGCAGCACCTCGACGCCGACGATCTCGCTCGCCGTCACCCGCACCACGCCGGAGGAGCCGTCGGCCGCGCCCGAGGCGTCGCGCTGGGCGGCCTGGGCGGCGGCGTACATGTCGTCGAGATGCGGCTTGAGCGCCTGGGCGAGGTCGGTCGCCTGCAGGCCACGCGGACTGCGCAGGAACAGGGGCCCGCCCAGCCGGCGCTCGAGCTCGTCGATGTGCCGGCCGATGGTGGGCTGGGTCAGCGCCCGCAGCTTGGCGGCCGACGACAGGCTTCCGGCGGTCAGCACGGCGTGCAGGCTCTGGAACAGGTCCCAGTCGGGCGAAGCCATGCGACATTGAATAGCTGGTTCACGCAGAAACGCAATTCCGTTCATCAGCCTGCGCGGTCATGGTTGGGCCGTGCGAAGGAGATGACGCCATGCAAGCCCTGGCCCTGGTGATCGGCGCGACCGGCGCGTTCGGCGGCGAGACGGCGCAGGCGCTGCTGCGCTGCGGCTGGCGCGTGCGCGCCCTGCACCGCGATCCCGATCGCGCCCGCGCCGCCAGCGACCTCGCGCTCGATTGGGTGAAGGGCGACGCCATGGCGGGCGACGACGTCCGCCGCGCCGCCGAGGGCGCCCGCGTCATCGTCCACGCCGCCAACCCGCCCGGCTACCGCAACTGGAAGGGCCTCGCCCTGCCGATGCTGGAGAGCGCCATCGCTGCGGCCAGGGCGGAAGGCGCCCGCATCCTGCTTCCCGGCAACGTGTACAACTACGGGCCGGACGCCTTCCCGCGCCTCTCCGAGGCCTCGCCGCAGCACCCCTTGACCCGCAAGGGGGCGATCCGCGTGGCGATGGAGCAGCGCCTCGCCCAGGCGGCGCAGGAGGGCGCCAAGGTCTTGATCCTGAGGGCCGGCGACTTCTTCGGCGCGCGCGGGGCCGCCTCGTGGATGGGCTCGGTGATGTTCCAGGCCGGCAAGCCGGTGCGGAGCCTGAGTTACCCGGGCCCGCTCGGCGTGCGCCATGCCTGGGCCTATCTGCCCGATCTCGCCGAGACCGCGGCGCGCCTGCTGATGATGGAGGCCGAGCTCGCCGCCCACGCCAGCTTCCACTTCGCGGGCCATGCGCTCACCGGCCGCGAGCTTCGCGCCGGCTTCGAGGCGGCGGTCGGACACAGGCTGCCGATCCGCCCGTTCCCCTGGTTCGCCCTCCCCGCCGTCGCGCCGTTCAACGAGACGCTCCGCGAACTCTTGGAGATGCGCTACCTCTGGCGCGACGAGGTCGTCCTCGACAACGCCCGCCTCGTCGCGACGCTCGGCGCCGAACCGCACACGCCGATCGAGATCGCGCTGGACGAGACGCTGCGGGCGCTAGGATGCCTGCCGCCCGTCGAGCTCGTCAGAGCCGCCTAGCGCGCCTTACCGATGCGCCGGGCTGGTCTTCCAGGTGACCAGCATCACCGACATCTGGCCGTTGGGCGGCTGCTGGTCGTAGATGCCGATGGGATCGGGCGGCGTGTACCTGAGCGGCGGCTCTGCTGCGGTGGCCAGGGCCGCGGCCGTGAAGAGCCCCGCAGCGATCGTCAGCGATCCGGCGAGCCCGCCATCGCGGGTCCCACGCCGCAGCAGCTCCACCCGAAGCTCCAGGGGATGCTTCGCCCGCGCCGGCCAGTAGCAGCCGAGCGGCAGGGCGGCGCCCGCCAGCTGGGTCTTCAGGAGGGTCCTGGCGTAGAGCGCCCTGTCCTTCGGCCGTCTCCGCAGCACGGCGGCATCGCAGGCGAGCTCCTGGTCGAGACGGGCCTTGTGCGCCGCCAGGTGGGCGAGCGGGTTGAACCAGGCGAGGCACTGGAAAAGCGCCATCAGCGCGCCCGCCCGATGGTCCTCGCGGCGGATGTGCTCGCGCTCGTGGGCCCGGATCAGGTCGCGCTCGGCCTGGCTGTAGCGCCCGTCGTCCGGCGGCATGAGGATCCGCGGGTTGATCACCCCTACGACGGCTGGCCCGGCGAGGCCCTTCCGCGCCGCCTTCAGGAAGACCGCTTGGGCCCGCCCCAGGAGCGCGACGGCCACGGCCGCGCCCGCCAGCCAGACCCCGAGCAATATCGGCGCGGCGTGCTCCGGCGTCAGCCGCGCCAGGGCGGCGGTCCCCACCGGGGCCACCTTGAACGGCAACAGGCAGGCGAGGATCGCCAGGGGCGGCGCGCCCCAGAGCCGATAGGCCGCTTCAGGGCCCAGGGCGGCGCGCACGGGCAGCCGCAGAACAAGCACGGCGATCACCGCCGCCGCGCCCACCACGTTGGCTCGCAGCAGGAGGTCGGCGATCTCAGTCATCGTCCCGCTCCATCTCGGCGATCAGCGCCTTCAGCCGCTCCAGCTCCTCAGACGAGAGCGGCCGGTGCCTGGCGTAGTGTGCGACGAGCGGCGCAAGCTCGCCGCCGAACAGGCGGTCCAGCAGCCCCTGGCTCTCGCCGGTGACGTACTCCTCGCGACTGACGAGCGGCCGGTAGCGGGCGCGCCCGCCCTCGCGCTGGGAGGCGACAGCTTTCTTCTTCAGGAGGCGGTTGATGAGGGTCTTGACGGTCGCCTCGCCCCACCCCTGCGGGCCGCCGACGTCGCGCACCAAGTCCTCGGCGCCCAGCGGGCCCTGGGCCCACAGCGCCTCCATGATCTGGCTTTCCGCTCCGGAGATCCGGGCCATCAGAGCCGCGCCATGTCTTACACCTGTAGCTCAGATGGAGCGTACGCCTGTAATCGAAAGCGTCAAGCGGCGCGGTCGGCG
This sequence comes from Phenylobacterium sp., assembly GCF_025934275.1. GTDB lineage: Bacteria > Pseudomonadota > Alphaproteobacteria > Caulobacterales > Caulobacteraceae > Phenylobacterium. The sequence continues at coordinate 51,526 of NZ_JAICYI010000005.1, read as the reverse complement.
AACCGAAGGTGGGCGCGGAGTCCCGCCGCGAGCGAGGCGGCGAGCAGGCCCAGGAGGATGCACAGGCTGGCCTCCGCCAGGCCCGGGGCGATGGTGGCGAGGTCCGGCGTCGGCCGCACGTTGGCGAGCCCGATCGACATGTTGAGCAGGCCATAGGCCGCGGCGGTCAGGCCGAACAGCGGCGCCGCCACGAGCACCGACGACAGGATCGTCTCGCCGCGCGGCGTCCGGCGGCCGCCGAGCTGGCCCACCCAGACCGCCACGGCGGCGATCAACAGCACGAGAAGCAGGAACAGGAAGACCTGCACCACCACCGAGGCGTGGGCGAAGACGGCGATGAGGGTCAAGCGTTGCGCAGGCATGCGGGCTCTCCTGAACCACAACTGTATTCGCGCGAAAGTTACGCATGTAATCCAAACTGTCAACCGCGCCGTTCAGGGGAAATGCGCTGATTTCGCCGCATCGCAGCATCGCGTCGTCAGGCGAAGTGGGAACGGGTTCGCCGCCCGGAGGGCGCGATAAATTGAAGTTTGAGCGCAGCAGGACGCAAGAGCGGGGACCACTTTTGCTGGCTGTCGCCCTAGACGTGCGCACATCGGCGGACCTACATGCCGCCGATGCCCGGCAAGACGCTCTACGACAAGATCTGGGACGCCCACGTGGTCGCCGAACAGGACGGCGAGACGATCCTCTATATCGACCTGCACCTGATCCACGAGGTGACCACGCCGCAGGCGTTCGCCGGCTTGCGCGCCAACCATCGCCCGGTGCGCCGCCCCGACCGCACCCTTGCCGTCGCCGACCATAACGTGCCGACCGAGGGCCAGGGCCGGGGCGTGGACGCCGTCGCCGACGACGAGGCGCGCCTGCAACTGCAAACGCTCGAGCGCAACGTCCAGGACTACGGCATCGAGTTCTTCCCGATGGGCGATGTGCGCAACGGCATCGTCCATGTGGTCGGGCCCGAGCAGGGCCGCACCCAGCCCGGCATGACCATCGTCTGCGGCGATTCCCACACCTCGACGCACGGCGCCTTCGGGGCGCTCGCCCACGGCATCGGCACCTCCGAGGTCGAGCACGTGCTCGCCACCCAGACCCTGCGGCAGCAGAAGGCGAAGAACCTGCGCGTGCTGATCGAGGGCACGCCCGCTCCCGGCGTCGGCGCCAAGGACTTCGCCCTCGCCGTGATCGCCGCGATCGGCACGGCCGGCGGCGCCGGCTACGTCATCGAGTACGCGGGCTCGGCAGTCCGGGCGCTCTCGATGGAAGGGCGCATGACGCTCTGCAACCTGACCATCGAGGCCGGCGCGCGGGCGGGTCTGGTCGCGCCGGACGCGACCACCTTCGACTACCTGCAGGGCCGTCCCGCCGCACCCAAAGGCGGCGCCTGGGAGATGGCGCTCCCCTATTGGCGGACATTCTTCTCCGACCCCGAGGCCGTGTTCGACCGCGAGGTCAGGATCGACGCCGCGGCCATCGCCCCGCTGGTCACCTGGGGCACCAGCCCGGAGGACGTGATCCCGGTCACCGGCCTGGTTCCGGACCCCGCCGACTTCGCGAGCCCCGACAAGCGCGCCTCCGCCGAGCGGGCGCTGGAGTACATGGGCCTTCGCGCCGGCCAGCCGATCGCCGGCGCCGCGGTCGACGTGGTGTTCATCGGCTCGTGCACCAACAGCCGGCTGGAGGACCTGCGGACCGCCGCCGCCATCGCGCAGGGCCGCCAGGTCGCCCCCGGCGTCCGCGCCATGGTGGTGCCGGGCTCCGGGCTGGTGAAGGCGCAGGCCGAAGCCGAGGGCCTGGACGAGGTGTTCAAGGCCGCCGGCTTCGACTGGCGCGAGCCGGGCTGTTCGATGTGCCTGGGCATGAACCCCGACCGCCTGGCGCCGGGAGAGCGCTGCGCGTCGACCTCCAATCGCAACTTCGAGGGCCGCCAGGGCCGCGGCGGCCGCACCCACCTGATGAGCCCCGCCATGGCCGCGGCCGCCGCGCTCGCCGGCCGCATCGCCGACGTCCGGGAGTTCCTGCGGTGATCACCGGCCTGCACCACATCGCGATCGTCGTGCGCGACTTCGAGGCGGCCCGCTCCGGCTACGCGCGGCTGCTCGGCGTCGAACCGATGGCCCAGGATGGCGACGGCGCGCAGCGCGCCTGGTTCTGGCTCGACAACATGGGGCTGGAGGTCATCGCGCCGGCCGGCGAGGGGCCCGCCAGCGTGCGGGTCCGTGCGCGCCTCGATGAGGCCGGCGAGGGCGTCTGGCTGATCGCCTTCACGGTCGCGGACCTGCGGGCCGCCGCCGCGCTGTGCGAGCGGCGCGGCCTCGCCGTCTCCGAGCGGACCGAGCGCGCGGTGATGTTCGAGCAGGCCTCGACCGGCGGCGTGCAGATCGCACTCATGGGCTTCCCGCCGCTGCCGTCGCGGGCCGGGCCGCCGCTCTCGGCGCTCGACCACGTCGTCGTCCGCACCGCCAATATCGACCGGGCGGTCGCCAACTTCGGCGGCCGGCTCGGCCTAGACCTGCGGCTCGACCGCGCCAATCCGGGCTGGGGCGCGCGCCAGCTGTTCTTCCGCTGCGGCGACGCGGTGGTGGAGTTCGGCGCCAGCCTGAAGGCGCCGGTCTCCGAGGCGCCCGACAGCTTCGGCGGCCTCGCCTGGCGGGTCACCGATCCCGACGCCGTGCACGCCCGCCTTGCAGGAGCCGGCTTCGACGTCTCCGAGGTCCGACAGGGGCGCAAGCCCGGCACCAAGGTCTTCACCGTCCGCGATGCGCCGGCCGGCGTCCCCACGCTCATGCTTTCCGCCGAACCCGCGCCGCAGCCGGCCTAGCGTCGACCGTGCTGCGTTGAATCGGGAGGTCGCCGAACTGTCTGCTAAGGTGAGCGCGGAGCGGGTGGGAGTCCTGGAGAGCTGGAATGGCTATTTCGGCTGCTAAGATGGATGCGCGCGGGGCCGACGTGCGGATCACCGACGAGCGGCTGGAGGTCGCGTTGCGCGATGGCCGTACGGTGACGACGTCGCTGGCCTGGTTTCACCGCCTGGCGGCGGCCGCGCCCGAGGCCCCCCGCGTGTGGGAGCCCGCCGCCGCAGGACTTGGAATTCACTGGCCGCTGATCGACGAGGACCTCAGTGTCGAGGGCCTGCTGCGCAGCGGCGACTTCGGCTGATCCCTAAGAGACCTCATTCGCCAATGCAGCCCTTCACCCGACTCGACGCCAAGCTCGCGCCGCTGCCCTTGGCCAACATCGACACCGACCAGATCATCCCCAAGCAGTTTCTCAAGACCGTGGAGCGCGAGGGGCTGGCCAAGGGCCTGTTCTACGATCTGCGCTTCGACGCCGACGGCCGCGAGAAGCCGGACTTCGTCCTCAACCGCCCGGAGTACAAAGGCGCGGGCGTGCTGGTCGCCGGCGACAACTTTGGCTGCGGCTCGTCCCGCGAGCATGCGCCCTGGGCCCTGATGGACTTCGGGATCCGCTGCGTGATCTCCTCGAGCTTCGCGGACATCTTCTACAGCAACTGCTTCCAGAACGGCCTGCTGCCGGTGGTGCTCAAGCCCGACCAGGTCCAGCAGCTGATGGCCGAGGCCAAGGGCGGCAACCACCTCGTGACCGTCGACCTCGAGGCGCAGACCATCGTCGCGCCGTCCGGCGAGACGTTTCGCTTCGAGATCGATCCGACCCGCAAGGAGAAGATGCTGCAGGGTCTGGATGCGATCGGCGAGACGCTGCAGGCGGCCGGGGCGATCGACGTCTACGAGATGAAGCAGGCGCTCGCCCAGCCCTGGCTGGAGGGCGCGTGATCCAGCCCGCCCCGCCCCCGCCTGCGGTGCACGCGGCCGCGACCGCTCCGCCTTCGCCGCCGTCCTCGACCGTCATCGTCACCTGCGCGATCGGACCGGGCGAAGTCACTCGCGACTGCGCCACTGATCCCGATCCCGGGCATCCCGGCGCGGCCGATGCGGTGATCGCCAGTCTCGCCGCCCATCCGCTGCGGCTGCCCGGCGCACGCATCGAGCAGCGGGTCACCGTCGGGCTGGTCCGCGCCAACCTCGGCAAGCCGCACCCCTTCGGCCCCGCGCCCGTCGCGCCCTACAAACCCGACAGCATCACCATCGACAGCGCTGTCGAACCCGCCCGCTACTATCCGGATCGGGCCGCGCGGATGATGGTGCAGGGGCAGGCTCTCGCCCGCTGCAAGGTGACCGACGAAGGCCGGCTGGACGAGTGCTGGGTCCGCGGCGAGGAGCCCGCCGGCTATGGCTTCGGCGTCGCCGCTCTGCTGCTTGCGACCCAGGCCATGCGCGCCCCTCCGCCGGGTCCGGGCGAGCCCGCCTACGACTGGCGCAGCTTCGACGTGCCGATGAACTGGAGCCTGCCCGCCACCACGCCCCGCCCGGCATCTTCGCCATGACCGTCGTGATCGCCGGCACGGTGCGCGTGCCGCCGGAGAGCCTCGCGCGTTTCAAGCCGCACATGCAGGCGATGCTGGCCGCCAGCCGCGCGGAGGACGGCTGCCTCGTCTACTCCTACGCCGAGGACGTGGCCGAACCCGGCCTGATGCGGGTGTTCGAAGCCTGGCGCGACGAGGCGGCGTTGCAGGCGCACTTCCAGACCGCCCATATGGCCGCCTGGCGGGCCGCCTGGCCGCAGTTCGGCGTCGGCGACCGCCGGCTCACGCTCTACGAGGTGACCGCCGAGCGGCCGCTCTGAGGTTCGCGGCTAACTCGCAAGACCGCCAAGACGAGGCGCCCGCGGGCTTCCCCCGGCGCGCGCCATCCCCTAGGAGACCGCGCGGCAACCCGAAGGACGCCTATGACCGACCTGATTCTCCTGCCCGGCGACGGCATCGGCCCCGAGGTGCTGGCCGAGGTGAAGAAGGTGGCCGCGAGGCTGACGCCGGACCTCGCCCTGGACGAGCATCCGTTCGGGGGAACGAGCTTCGACCAGCTGGGGACGCCGCTCTCGGATCGGACGCTGGCCGCGGCCAGGGCCGCGCGCGCGGTGCTGATGGGCGCGGTCGGCGGCCCGAAGTGGGCCTCGGCGCCGCGCGACAAGCGCCCGGAGGCCGGTCTCCTCGCCCTGCGCGCCGGCATGGGCGTGTTCGCCAACATCCGGCCGGCGCTCTGCTTCCAGCCGCTGGCCGACGCCTCGACGCTGAAGCGCGAGGTGGTCGAGGGCCTCGACATCGTCATCGTGCGCGAGCTGACCGGCGGCGTCTATTTCGGCCAGCCGCGGTTCATCGAGGACCTGCCGGGCGGCGGCCGCCGCGGCGTCGACACCCAGGTCTACACCACCGCCGAGATCGAGCGGGTCGCGCGTGTGGCCTTCGATCTCGCCCGCGGCCGCCGGAACAAGGTCACCTCCTGCGAGAAGTCCAACGTCATGGAGACCGGCCTGCTCTGGCGCGAGGTGGTGACCGATCTCCACAGCCGGGAGTTCGCCGACGTCACGCTCGAGCACATGCTGGCCGACAACGCCGCCATGCAGCTGGTGAAGAACCCCCGTCAGTTCGACATCATCCTCACCGACAACCTGTTCGGCGACGTGCTCTCCGATGAGGCCGCCCAGCTCACCGGCGGCCTGGGCCTGCTGCCGTCGGCGGCGCTGGGCGAGCCCGGCGGCCCCGGGCTCTACGAGCCGATCCACGGCTCGGCCCCGGATATCGCCGGCCGCGGGATCGCCAATCCGCTGGCGGCCATCCTCTCCTTCGAGATGGCGCTCCGCTGGTCCCTGGGACGTCCCGAGGCCGCCGACCGGCTGTTCGCCGCGGTCGGCGCGGCCCTCGACTCCGGCGCGCGCACGCCCGACATCGGCGGCGCGCTCTCGACCGCCGACATGGGCGCGGCCGTCCTGGCGCAACTCTAGAGGCGCCTGCGGCGTCCTGCCGCACCCGGACGTCGCAGGCAAAAGCCTCGCCTGATCAGTTGCTTGCGTGAGGGGTGCTTCGCGGGGCGCGCAAGGTTGCTGAGATGTTAACCAAGCGCCGCCACCTTGGGTGCAGGCTGTACGCGAAAGCGCGTGTCCTGATTCCCCCAGCGGGAGGTCGGGGCCGCCGCAAAGGGGGTGTGGCCCGGCCACGACAATGGCGCTCGACGCATCGTCACGGGCGAGGTTCAACCTGGAGAAGGCTTCCATCCTGCTCCTGGACGACACCGCTATGGGCATGTCGATCCTGGTGCAGATCGTCACCGGGCTGGGGGCCAAGCAGCTCTACCGCTGCAACGCCTACGAGATGGCCCAGGAGGTCGCCCAGACGCACGAGATCGACCTGGCCATTGTCGACGCCCTGGCCCCCTCCGGCCAGGGCTACGACTTCGTCCAGTGGCTGCGGCGCGAGACCCAGGAGCCAAACTGCTACGCGCCCGTCCTGATCACCACGGCGCACACGCCCACCAGCGACATCGTCCGCGCGCGCGACGCCGGCGGCCACTTCATCATCAAGAAGCCGCTCGCGCCCATTGTGCTCCTCGAACGGATCGTCTGGGTGGCGCGCGCCGGCAGGCCCTTCCTGTTCACCGGGTCCTATGTCGGCCCGGACCGCCGGTTCCGCGACGACGGGCCTCCGGACGGCGTCGGTCGGCGCCGGGAGGACCTGGTCAAGGCCGAGGCGGAGGCCAAGGCCCAGGCCGAGGGCGAAGCCCAACCCGAGGCGGAGGCGCCGCCCGAACGGAGCACTGGTTGATGAGTTCGGTTCGATTTGTTTTCCCGAAGCCCAGGCTCGCGGAGCTTCTGGCCATGCCTGGGGGCCTGCCGGTCGCCGAGGCCGTCGAGCGCGCGCAGGCCAATCTCGAGTCGATCAAGCCGACCTGCTCGGCGGAGCTGCTGGCGCTGCTGGAGCTCTGCGAAGCCGGCTACGCGACGCTCGGCGACGGCTTCGACGACTCCGCGCTCGAAGGCCTCTACGCGATCGCCGTGAAGGGAATAGGCGCCGGCGAGGTCTGCGGCGCGCCGCCGGTGGACATCGCTCTCACCAGCTTCTGCGACCTGCTCGACCACCTGCGCACCCTGCGCCGCTTCGATCGCGCCGCGGTGGGCGTGCACGTCCAGGCGTGGCGCCTGCTGATGAGCCCGGGGGTGCCCAAGGCGGGCGCTGAGCAGATTCTCGAGGGCCTGCTCAAGGTCCGCGCCCGCTACGCCGCCGAAGCCGCCGCCGCGGCCTCCAACGCCGCCTAGACCGCCGCAGCGCATCTGCAAGGCTTGCAGCTCCGAGCTCCTCCTCCAGCGCGCAGCGCCCCGCCACCGGAGCCGTGGTCCTCGAGCTAATCCGCGATCGTCAGCTGGGTCTGGGTGACCAGCGCCAGCAGCTTGCCGGCCTCGTTGCTGATCCGCGTCTGCCAGACGCTGGATCTCCGCCCCACGTGCAGCGGGGTGGCCTCGCCGGTGATCGTCGCGCCCTCCGGCGCAGCGCCCAGGAAGTTCGTCTTGCTCTCCAGTGTCGTGGTCCGCGCGCCCGGCGGCAGGTTGAGGAATCCGCCGATCGCGCCCAGCGAATCCGCGAACGCCATGTAGGCGCCGCCGTGACAGATGTTGCCGCCCGTGCAGAGCTCGGGGCGGACCGTCATGCGGCCGACCACCCGGGTCTTCTCGCGGACCAGGACCTCGATCCCCAGCAGGTCGCCGAACGGCATGCCGGCGCCTCTCGCCTGGACCTCGGACATCTCCACCTCCTGCGGCTGCCGGCGAGAGCAGCCGTTCCTTCACGGCGCGTCAATGACCGGGGAGGTAGCTTGCGTCGGGCTCGGATCGCCGCCATCTGTCCCCCGGGCGCCCCGCGCCTTGCTTATGGGCCGGCGTCAGAGTAGGGGACGCCTCCCCGACCTTAGGAGACTTGCGATGGGTTACCGGGTGGCCGTCGTCGGCGCCACGGGCAATGTGGGCCGCGAGATGCTGAACATCCTCGAGGAAGTGAACTTCCCCGTGGACAAGATTCACGCGATCGCGTCGCGCAAATCCATCGGCGTGCCGGTCACCTTCAAGAACGACGACAACGTCCCCTGCGAGGACATCGAGCAGTTCGACTTCTCGAAGGTCGACATCGTGCTGATGTCGGTGTCGGGCGCTTTCTCCAAGGAGTGGTCGCCGAAGATCGCCGCCCAGGGCCCGATCGTGATCGACAACTCCTCGGCCTGGCGGATGGACCCGGACGTGCCGCTGATCGTCCCGGAGGTGAATCCGGACGACGTCAGCTACGCGCACAAGAAGAACATCATCGCCAACCCGAACTGCTCGACGGTGCAGCTGGTCGTGGCCCTGAAGCCGCTGCATGACCGCGCCCGCATCAAGCGCGTGGTGGTGGCGACCTACCAGGCGGTCTCCGGCACCGGCAAGGCGGCCATGGACGAGCTCTGGGACCAGACCAAGGACGTCTTCGTCCTCGGCCCCCGCGAGCCGAAGGTCTATCCGAAGCAGATCGCCTTCAACGTGATCCCCTACGCCGGAACGTTCCGCGACGACGGCTACACCGACGAAGAAGCCAAGATGTGGAACGAGACGCACAAGATGCTCGATCCCGACATCAAGCTCACCGTCACCTGCGTGCGCGTGCCGGTGTTCGTCGGCCACTCCGAGGCGGTGCACGTCGAGTTCGAGCGCGCGCTCGACGAGGACGAGGCCCGCGAGATCCTGCGCGAGGCGCCGGGCGTCGTGGTGATCGATAAGCACGAGCCCACCGGGTACGTCACGCCGAAGGAAGCGCAGGGCGAGTTCCCGGTGTTCGTCTCGCGCATCCGCAAGGACCCGACCGTGGAGCACGGCCTGACCATGTGGGTGGTCGCAGACAACCTGCGCAAAGGCGCGGCGCTCAACGCCGTGCAGATCGCCGAGCTCCTCCACCAGCGCGGCCTGATCCGCCAGAAGGCTCTGGCCTAGCCGTGGCCGCCGCTGCAGCGCCCGGCGACTCCCGCCTGGCGCTGACGGCGGGGACGCTCTGCTATCTGATCTGGGGCTTCGTGCCGCTGGTCTTCCAGGCTATCGGCCGCATGGGCGTCTCGCCCTGGGAGCTGATCAGCCACCGCATCCTGTGGAGCCTGCCGACAGCGGCCCTCCTGGTCGGCCTGGCGGGCCAGAGCGGCCACCTGCGCCAGGCGTTCCGCACGCCCGGCACTCTGGCCTGGCTCGGCCTCTCGTCGCTGCTGATCTCGATCAACTGGATGATCTACATCTGGGCGGTGACGTCCGGCCGGGTGCTGGAGGCGAGCCTCGGCTACTACATCACGCCGCTGATCAACATGGCCGCCGGCGCGCTGCTGTTCCGCGAGCGCATCGGCCGGCTGGGCGCCCTCGCCATGGCGCTCGCGGCCGTCGGCGTGGCGGTCCAGGCGCTGGCGCTCCGGGGATTGCCGATCGTCGCCGTGGCGCTGGCGCTGAGTTTCGGCGGCTACGGCGTGGTTCGCAAGCGCGTCGCCGCCGACGCCCAGACCGGCTTCCTGGTCGAATGCCTGGTCGTGAGCCTTCCGGCGCTCGCCTATGTGCTTTGGCTCGCGCGCCACGGCCAGTCGCACTTCGGCGCGAGCCCCAGGGTCAGCGCCTGGCTGATCGCCTGCGGCCCGATCACCGCCGGCCCGCTGGTGCTGTTCGCCTGGGCCGCGCGGCGGATCCCGCTCTCGGCCATGGGCTTCCTGCAGTTCCTGTCGCCGTCGATCAGCTTCGGCATCGGACTGGCGGAGGGCGAGGCCTTCACGCCTGCCCGGGCGCTCTCCTTCGCCTTCATCTGGGCGGGCGCGGCGGTGTTTCTCTGTGGCGCCTGGACGCGCGCGCGGTCGGTGCGGCTGGCCGTCGCCGAAGTGGCCGCCGCCGAATGACCGCGCGGCTCGCCGTCGAGAACCTGAAAAGCCCGCTCGCCGGCCCGTTCGAGCTCGAGCTGGCGCCCGGCGAGTGCGCCGCGATCAGCGGACCTTCCGGCGCCGGCAAGAGCCTGTTCCTGCGGATGATCGCCGACCTCGACCCGAACACCGGCGAGGCGGCGCTCGACGGAACGCCCCGCGCCGCCATGGCCGCGCCCGCCTGGCGTCGCAAGGCGCCCTATGTGGCCGCCGAGTCGGGCTGGTGGCGCGACGCCGTCGCCGAGCACGTGGAGGCGAGCGCGCGCGAGGCCGGTCGCGATCTGGCCGCGCAGCTGGGGCTCGCGCGCGAGCTGTTCGAGGGGCCGGTGCAGCGACTCTCGACCGGCGAACGCCAGCGGCTAGCCCTCGTCCGGGCGCTCGTGCTCGAGCCGCCCGTGCTGCTGCTGGACGAGCCCACCGCCCCGCTCGACCCGGATTCCATCGCGAAGGTGGAGGCCGTGCTCGCGGCTCGGCTGAAGGCCGGCGCCGCCCTGGTCCTCGTCAGCCACGATCCGCAGCAGGCGAGGCGCCTCGGGGCGCGGCCCTACGAGATGCGGGAGCGCCGGTTGAGGCCGCTCGGATGACCGCGATCTCCCTCAGTCCTGCGGACCTCGCGATCGGCGCCTCTCTGGTGGCGTTCGACGCCCTGCTCTCGGTGCTGCTCCGCCTCGCCCTGCATCGGCAGGTCTTGTGGGCCGCGGGCCGCATGGTCGTCCAGCTGGTCGCCGTGGGCTACATCCTCCGCGCGGTCTTCGCCCTGCGCCATCCGGCGGCGACCCTGCTCGTCGTCCTGGTGATGAGCGCCATCGCCGCGCACGAGATCGCCGCCCGCCCGGAGCGCCGGTTCAAGGGTTGGACAGGGCTCGGTCTGAGCGCCGGCGGCGTCGCCATCGCCACGGTGGTGACGGTCGGCCTGGCGCTGCTCACCGCGATCCGGCCGCATCCGTGGTACGACCCGCGCTATGCGATCACCCTGGTCGGCATCGTGCTGGGCTCGGTGCTCAACGCGGGCAGCCTCTCGCTCGACACCCTGCTCGGCGGGATCACCCGGGAGCGGGGCGCGATCGAGGCGCAACTGGCGCTCGGCGCCAGCTTCCACCAGGCCACGGCGCGGCTGCTGCGCGAGGCGATCCGGCGCGGCCTCATGCCGATCATCAACCAGATGTCAGCCGCTGGCCTGATCACGCTGCCGGGCATCATGACCGGCCAGATCCTCGCGGGGCTCGATCCGTTGGAGGCGGTGAAGTATCAGATTCTTTTGATGTTCCTGCTGGCCGGAGCGAGCGGGCTCTCGGCGTTGCTGATGGCCTATGGGGCGCTCCGGCGCCTGACCGACGAGCGTCAGCGCCTGCGCCTCGATCGGCTGCGGGAATAAACCGGCCGCGCCTCGCGTCTCCCTGTCGAACAACAACGGAGCGCGACCATGGCCGAGGCCCATCGCAGACGTTTTCTGGAATGCCTCGGCTGGGCCGGAACGGGCCTGGTCTGGACGGTGAGCGGCGGCGTCTCGACCGCCGCCCTGCTGGCCGCCGGCGAAGGCCTGGCCGCGCCGCGCAAGCCGGCGATTCAGCCCTTCACCTTCGTCCAGGTCTCGGACAGTCATATCGGCTTCAACAAGGACCCGAACCCTGACGCACGGGCGACCTTCCGCGAGGCCGTGGCCAAGATCAGAGCCCTGCCGGACAAGCCCGCGTTCATCCTGCACACCGGCGATGTGAGCCAGCTCTCCAAACCCGAAGAGTTCGACGACGCCGACCAGATCCTGCGCGAGGCCGGTCTGCCGGTGTTCCACGTCCCCGGCGAGCACGACATGCTGGACGAGCGCGAGGGCCAGGCCTTCCTCGAGCGCTATGGCCACGGGACGCTCGGCGACGGCTGGCGCTCGTTCGACCACAACGGCGTCCACTTCGTGGGCCTGGTGAATGTCAAGGACCTGAAGGCCGGCGGCATGGGCCACCTCGGCGAGCCCCAGTTGGCCTGGCTGAAAAAGGATCTCGCGCCGCTCGCCGCGTCCACGCCGGTGGTCGTCTACGCCCACATCCCGCTCTGGACGATCTACCGCGAGTGGGGCTGGGGCACCGACGACAGCGCCCAGGCGATGGCGCTCCTCAAGCGCTTCGGTTCGGTGACCGTGCTGAACGGGCACATCCACCAGGTCATCCAGAAGACGGAAGGCGACGTCACCTTCCAGACCGCGCGCTCGACCGCCTTCCCGCAGCCCGCGCCCGGCCAGGGTCGAGCGCCTGGGCCGCTCAAGTTGCCGGCGGGAAAGCTGCGCGCGGCGTTGGGCGTTCGCACCCTGAGCGTCGCGCCCGGCGCGCATCCGCTGTCGCTGGCCGACGCCGCGCTGGCTTGACCGGTTCGCTTTTCACAAGGACATCCCCCGTGCTCCAGACGCTCCTCAAGCGGGCTGCGCCCGCCGTGCTCGCGCCCTGCGCCGTCGTCAGCCTCGCCGCTGCGGCGCCCGCGCCGCAGACCGCCCAGGTGACGATCGGCAATTTCACCTTCGGTCCGGCCGTGCTGACGGTGTCTCCGGGCGCCACCGTCACCTGGCTGAACGGCGACGACATTCCCCACACGGTGGTGGCGGCCGATAAGCGGGCGTTCCGCTCCAAGGTCCTCGATTCCGGCGACAGCTTCGCCTTCACCTTCACCCGGCCGGGAAGCTATGCCTATTTCTGCTCGATCCATCCGCACATGACCGGCAAGATCGTGGTCAAGAGCCGCTGAGGCCGGGGGCGAGATCGTGGCGCGGATCCTTCCGTTCAGCACCGTCCGGGCGAGGCGGCCCGAGGCGCCGCCCGGGCGCGCGACGTCCCCGGGGGCGGGGCGGCGGGATGCCGGCGCGCGGTCCAGCAAGACCGACGGCGAACGATTTCGCACCCTGATCCTGCCGCACCTGGACGCCGCCTACGGTTTCGCCCGCTATCTCACCCGCGATGCGAGCCTGGCGGAGGACGTCGTCCAGGACGCCTTCCTCAGGGCCTTCCGAGCGTTCGACGGCTTCCGCGGCGGCGATGCGCGCGCCTGGCTGTTCGCGATCGTCCGTTCCTGCTTCCTGAGTTCGGTCCGCAGCCGCCCGGCCTGGACCAGCCAGGCGATGCCCGAGCCTGCGTCCGAGGAGGAGGATCCCGAAGCCGCCATGATCCGCCAGGGCGAGGCGCAGAGCGTCCGCGGCGCCATCGCCGCGCTGCCTGAGCCCTTCCGCGAGACCTTGGTGCTGCGCGAGCTGGAGGACCTCTCGTACCGCCAGATCGCCGAGGTCAGCGGCGTGCCGGTCGGCACGGTCATGTCGCGCCTGGCCCGCGCCCGCCAGATGCTGGTCGTCGCCTTGCGCGAGGAGTCCCGCCCATGAGCGTCTGTCCCGACAAGATCGAGCTGCTGCAAGCCTATTTCGATGGCGAGCTGGACGCCGCCAACGCCCAGGCGCTCGAGGCGCACCTGACCACCTGTCCCGGCTGCTCGGCGGCGCTGGACGAGCTTCGCATGCTGCGCGCGCGCTTCGCCGATCCGGCGCTGCGGGAGCGCGCGCCGGAGCATCTGCGGCGGCGCGTCGAGGCGATCCTGCAGGCGGAGGGCTCAGGGCCGTCCCGCCGCGCAGGGACTCGCGCGCTGCCCTGGGGCCTGTCTGCCGGTTTCGGCGCGATCGCGGCGGCGCTGGCCACGGTCGCCGTGCTGCCCTCGGCCGGCGCCCTGGAGACGCAACTCGTCGCCGATCACGTGCGCTCCACGCTCGGGACCCGCCTGGTCGACGTCGAGACCTCCGATCGTCACACGGTGAAGCCCTGGTTCAACGGAAAGGTGGACTTCGCCCCGCCGGTCGTGGACCTGGCCGGCGCGGGCTTCCCCCTGCAGGGCGGGCGGCTGGAGTATCTCGACGGCCGGCGCGTGGCCGCGCTCGTCTACCGGCGCAACAAGCACATCATCAATCTCTTCATCTGGCCGCAGGAGACGGGGCTGCGACTGCCGGCGCTCGGCGGCTCGGACGACGGCTACGCCATCGTCCACTGGACCGACGGCGGCCTGCAGTTCTGGGCGGTGTCGGACGTCGACCGCCGCGACCTGGAAGCCTTCAGCCGCCTGTTCGCCCAGCACATCCGGGGCTGATCCGAGCTGGACTGTAGCCGCGAAGCCGCCACGGGCCCGCCCCTCCAAGGCCGCATAGCTCCGAAACCCTGAAGTGTCGGGAAACGACAGACCAGGAGACCCTATGCGTTTCATCCCCGCCCTCAGCGCAACCGTGCTCTCGCTCGCCGTCCCGGGCCTTGCGCTAGCTCAGGCAAGAGGATCGACCGCGGCGACGCCGCCGCCTTCCACGGAGACCGCGCCGCCTAGCGCCTCGACCTTGCCGCCTTCGACGACGACCCCGACCCCAACCGCCGCGACTCCGCCCACAGCGGCCGCCGCGGGCCCTCCCGCCGGCGGCATGGTCACCGCCGGCCTGACCGTCAAGGACAAGACCGGGGCGAGCATCGGCCAGGTCGCCGGCGTCAAGACCGACGCCAGCGGCAAGCAGGTCGCCACGATCAAGATGGGCGCCGACAGCTTCGCCGTGGATACGTCGGCCCTCGCGGTCGACAACGGCGTCGCCACGATCAACGCCACTCAGGCGGAGATCAAATCGATGATGAAGAAGAAATAACGCGGGCGATCGGCCGTTCGATCTCGGGCGCCCCGGTCCGGCCGCGCCGGGGCGCTCGGCGTCTATAGTCGCGAATAGGCCGCTTCGATCAGGCGGCGGGGCCGTGGGTCGTCCAGGAGTTGCGCCGACTGCCGGTTCATCACGTAGGCCCCGCCGAGCCTCCGCTCGGGATCGGCGAAGGCGCACGAGCCGCCCCAGCCCGAGTGACCGAAGGTCTGCTCCCCCGGTCCCCAGGGATGCACAGTCTCGTTGCGCATGAAGCCGGCGCCCCAGCTCATTTCGAACGGAAGCACCAGGTCGGGTCCGCGGATGCGTGAACGCGCCGCCTCGCCGATCACCGCGGGCGAGAGGATGTCCGCCCCGTCCAGCCAGCCGTCGTCGGCGAGCGCGCCCATCAGCCGCGCGAGCGCTTCGGACGTCGCATGGCCGCTCGCCGATGGGATGTCGGCCCGCCGCAGCGCCTCCGGCCCGCGTCCGCCGGGCTGCGACCAGGGTCTCAGGAACGCCGCCACGGTGGCCGGATTGCGGTGGCCGAAGTCCGGCAGCGCCTTGGGCCGCTGCACCTCGGCCACCCGCGCGAACTCCGAGTCCGGCAGGCCGAACCAGAGATCGAGACCGAAGGGCTCTGCGAGGTCCTCCTTGAGCGACTGGCCCATGCGCCGGCCGTCCACCCGCCGGAAGATCTCGCCGGCCAGGTAGCCGAAGGTCAGCGGGTGGTAGCCGCTGGCCGTTCCCGGCGGCCACAGCGGCGCCATGGCCGCGAGCCTGGCGCAGATCAGGTCCCAGTCGAACCAGTCGGCCGGGTCCATCCGATCGGGGAACCCGGCGAGGCCCCCCTGGTGGCTCATCGCCTGCTCGACGGTGATCGCCGCCTTGCCGGCCCGGGCGAACTCCGGCCAGACCGAGGCGACCGTCTGCTCGTAGCTGAGCTTGCCCTGGTCCACGAGCCGGGCGACCAGCGTCGCGGCGAGCGCCTTGCCGGTGGAGAAGATCGGACAGAGCGTGTGCGCGTCCCATGGCCGGGTGCGCGCGCGGTCGGCGAAACCCGCCCAGAGGTCGAGCACCACCTCGCCGGCCTCGACGAGCGTGAAGCGCGCTCCGAGCTCCTCATCGGCGGCGAAGCTCGCCGCGAACGCATCCTTCACCGCGGCGAAGCGTGACTGGGCGGTTCCCGAGATCTCCACCATCTAGGCCGTCGCCCGCTCGTCGAAGCTCGGCGAGCCGTCATCCTGCGCTCGGGCGCGGCGCATCGATCGGACCACGGCGCCGGCGGGCCCTTGCGCGCACGCCCGCGCCAGCGCCTCCAGGGCTTCCATCTCGCCGATCGCCAGCACCTCGACGGAGCCGTCGCGTCGGTTGCGGACCCAGCCGGCGAGCCCCAGCGCCCGGGCCTGGCCCACCGTCCACCAGCGGAAGCCCACGCCTTGCACTCGGCCCTCGATCAACAGCCGTTCGGCGGTGCGCGGCATCTCATAGGCGCTCCCGCCTGACGGCGGCGGTCGGGGCGACGAGCCGCCCGGCGATGGCCACCAGGGGCAGGTCCGTCGCTTGCAGCGCCCGCGCCGCTTCGACGGCCTCGGCGGCGGCGCTGGCGGCCCGCTCGGCGGCGGCAGAGGGCGTAAGGCCTTGCGCCAGGCCCGCGCCGAAGCTGGCGGTCACCAGATCGCCCGTGCCGTTCGGCGCCTGCTCGCCTTGGGGGTGGGCGAAGAGGGTCGCGCCGTCGGCGTCGCAGAGCAGCAGCCCGATTTCGCCGACTCGGCCCGGGACGGAGGTGACCAGCGCCGGGACGCCGAGAGCGCGGGCCGCCGCCGCCGCATCGCGCGCGCCGGCCACCTCGCGCCCCGCAAGGCGGCCCAGCTCCCAGAGATTTGGCGTGATCCAGTCGGCGAGCGGGACGAGCCGGCCGGCGATCGCTTCGGCCACGTCCAGCTTCACGTAGAGGCCCTTCGGCCGATCGCCCATGATCGGATCGACGACGACGATCGGCGGCCGCGGCGAGCGCCGGCGGATCCGCTCCAGCAGGCCGGCGGCGGCCTCCACCTGCTCGGCCAGCGAGAAATGGCCGGTGATCACCAGGTCCAGGAAGCCGAAGACCGCGTCGGCCTCGATGTCGCCGAGCATGCGCCGAAACGCCTCCGGCGCGGTCGGCTCGCCCTTGGCGCCCGTCGCGGGGCTGCGGCCGAACATGGCGGTGGGCGCGAGCACCGGGTCGATCCGGTGCGCCGCGAGCACGTACTGCTGGGCCGCCCCGCCGATGCGGCTCGCCGCCACGAAGGAAGAGAGGATGAGCGCCGAGGGCATGCGGGCTTGCGGCGTCGGCATCGTCAATGCTGCAAACGCGCGCCGGGTTGCAATCAATAGCGGTAGTGGTCGGGCTTGAAGGGGCCTTGGGCCGGCACGCCGATGTAGTCGGCCTGGTCCTTGGAGAGCGTGGTGAGCTTCGCCCCGAGCTTCTCCAGGTGCAGCATGGCGACCTTCTCGTCGAGGTGTTTCGGCAGCGTATAGACCTTGGTCTGGTACTTGGCCCCGTTCTGCCACAGCTCGATCTGGGCGAGCGTCTGGTTGGTGAACGAGGCGCTCATCACGAAGCTCGGGTGGCCGGTGGCATTGCCGAGGTTCACCAGCCGGCCCTCCGACAGGACGATGATCTTCTTGCCGTCCGGAAACTCCACGTGGTGGACCTGGTCCTTGATCTTGTCCCACTTGTAGTTGCGGAGGCCCGCGATCTGGATCTCGGAATCGAAGTGGCCGATGTTGGCGACGATGGCGTTGTTCTTCATCCGCCGCATGTGTTCGACGGTGATGACGTCCTTGTTGCCGGTGCAGGTGACGAAGATATCGGCGGTGGCGCAAGCCTCGTCGAGGGTGTTGACCTCGTAGCCTTCCATCGCCGCCTGCAGCGCGCAGATCGGGTCGATCTCGGTGACCACCACGCGGGCTCCGCCGTTGCGCAGGGACGCCGCCGAGCCCTTGCCGACGTCGCCGTAGCCGCAGACCACCGCCACCTTGCCGGCCAGCATGACATCAGTCGCCCGGCGGATCCCGTCCACCAGGCTCTCGCGGCAGCCGTAGAGGTTGTCGAACTTCGACTTGGTCACGCTGTCGTTGACGTTGATCGCCGGGAACGGCAGCTCGCCGCGCTCGGCCATCTGGTAGAGGCGGTGGACGCCGGTCGTGGTCTCTTCCGAGACGCCCCTGACCGCCTTGCGGATCGCCGAATAGAAGCCGGGCTTCTCCTGCAGGTAGCGCTTCATCACCGTGAAGAGCGCCTCCTCCTCCTCGTTCGCGGGCTTGTCCAGGACCGAAGGGTCCTTCTCGGCTCTCGGCCCCAGCACGGTCAGCAGGGTGGCGTCGCCGCCGTCATCGAGGATCAGGTTGGGATGGCCACCATCGGCCCACTCGAAGATCCGATGGGCGTATTCCCAATACTCCACCAGGGTCTCGCCCTTGACGGCGAACACCGGCGTGCCCTTCACGGCGACCGCCGCCGCGGCGTGGTCCTGGGTGGAGAAGATGTTGCACGAAGCCCAGCGGACCTTCGCGCCCAGGTGCTGCAGGGTCTCGATCAGCACCGCCGTCTGGATGGTCATGTGCAGGGAGCCGGCGATCCGCGCGCCCTTCAGCGGCTGGTCCTTGCCGAACTCGGCGCGCACGGCCATCAGGCCGGGCATCTCGGTCTCGGCGA
The DNA here is from genome assembly GCF_025934275.1 of Phenylobacterium sp. Taxonomy (GTDB): domain Bacteria; phylum Pseudomonadota; class Alphaproteobacteria; order Caulobacterales; family Caulobacteraceae; genus Phenylobacterium. The sequence goes on along the minus strand of NZ_JAICYI010000005.1, from coordinate 33,381 downwards.
TCTCGATCTCCTTGCGGCCCCAGTCGGCGAGCGCGATGTCCTTCACGACGTAGTCGGTCATGGGGGTCCTTACGGGAGGGTTGTCCGGGAGCCTGGGTCTATAGCCGCGCGCCGGCGCCCCTGCAAGGATGATATAAAGATTTCCTTATGTGATTTTCCGGACCGCTCGGCCCGAGGGCGCGGGCGGCGGCGCAGCGCCGAACTCCAGTTCCTGCTCATCCCGGCGGACGTGGGGATCCAAGCGGAGGATGGGTCGGATGGCGGGGTGACAGCCGAGACGCCGCTTTCGCCGGGACGAGCGGCGGAAATGTTCGCGAGATCGGGGATCGCCGGATCCAGCATCTGGCAGATGCGCGATCTGCCGGTCGGGGGTCGGCCCTAGGCCCAGAACGGGTCCGTGCGGCGCAGGCGGCCGAGCGCCCTGTCGGCGCGGGCGATCAGCTTGGACTTGCCGGCCGCGCGGAGGCCGGCGAGCTCGCCCGCCGCGAACGCCGCCTCGGGCGTCAGGCCGAGGTCGGCGGTCAGGGACTCGGCCGTGGCGATGTCGTTCAGCGTGCCGAGCACGTCCTGCAGATCCTTCACGCGCCCGACGAAGCGATCGACCCGCTTCTCCGCATAGAGGCCGGCGAAGCCTTCGCCCGCGTAGCGCAGCTTCTTGGCCTGGATCCGGACGGCGTGGCGCGCCTTATCGTCGCCGCTCTCGATCCGGCGGCCGCGCTTCAGCACCTTCCTCAGCCGCTGCTCAAGCACCCGGGCGGCATAGGCGCGGGCCGACTCGCACGCCGCCGCGCGGCCGACCCATGCGCCAGTCTCCACCCAGGCAGAGGCGTCGATCATCAGCCGGCGGAAACGGTCCGAGGCGGCGGCGCCGGCGGCGTCCTCGCGGGCGGTGTCGCGGGCGGCGGCCACCGCATCGTTGAGGCCGCCCAGGCCGGCCGGCGCAGCCGCCTTCAGCGCCGCCGGCGCCAGCACCTCCTGGGCGTAGACATCGAGATTGCGGGCCCTGTCGAACGCCTTGGCGAGCCAGCGAAGCTCCGCCTTCATGGGCCCATAGGCGTCGTCCTGGACCACCGTCCGGGAAGTGGAGAGCGCGCTCCGCAAGCGGCGTGCGGCGACCCGCAGCTGATGCACCGCTTCCGGCGTCGCCGCCTCGCGCAGCACGGCGGCGTTGGCGGCGATCTGGGCCAGCGCATTGCGGGCGTTCGCCTGGAACGCCTCGCCGATCGTGGCATGGCCGGCCAAGCGCACCTTGTCCTTGCGCCGCGCCTCCACGCCTTCGCCGGCGACCAGCGCCTGGCCGCGCGCCGACTTGGTGTCGAAGGAGAGGTAGAGCGGGGCGGCCTTGGTGAGCTCGCGGGCGAACTCGAACAGCGCCGCCGGGCGTCCGGACTTCAGCTCCAGCTCCACCTCGCTGATCGGGCTGGCCAGGCGCCCGCCCGAGACCTCGCCCTGGTCGCAGGCCAGTTCAATCTCCGAATCCCCGAACCGGACCAGCCGCTGGCGGCGGGTGACGCGGACGTTGTAGGCGGGCTCGAGCGCCGCGGCGTCGGCTTCGGACAGGATCTCGCGGAGCGGCGCCAGTTCGCTGGGCGGCTGGTCGCCTTCCAGCGGCGCCTCGTACTCCTCGCGCGCCAAGCCGTCGCCGCGTTTCATGGTGAGCACGCGGCCGGCCTTCGACTGGCGCACGCGCAGGCTGACGCCAGCCTTCTGCAGGCGAAGGTCCGGCGTGTCGAAATAGACGCTGATCAGTTCGCGGGAATCATCGTCGCCTTCCGGCGCGGCGGCCAGCACCGCGCTGAGGTCGCGCGGCGCGCAGAGGAACTTCAGCTCGATCTCCCGCGACCCGCTCACGGTCGGCCTCCAATCCCTCAACGGCCAAGATGGTTTAGGCAAATGCCAGGAACAAAGCTCGTGGCAGTTTGGTGACATGCGCTCCCCGGGCATTGATCTCGCTCATGACGCCGCGCCGATGGCCTGACGTCGCGTCAGGCCGCTTGCCTCGGCCCGCGGGCCAAGCTCTAAGAGCGGCGTTTCCCTCGAGCCAGGATGCGCCGATGAACGCCCCCCTCCTCCCCGCCCGCCAGGATGCGGCCCTGCCGCGCCACGACTGGACGCTCGAAGAGGTCGAGGCGCTGTTCGAGACCCCGTTTACCGAGCTGGTGTTCCGCGCCGCCGAGACGCATCGGCGCTGGTTCGATCCCACCGAGCTGCAGATCTCCCAGCTTCTGTCGGTGAAGACCGGCGGCTGTCCGGAGAACTGCGGCTACTGCGCCCAGAGCCAGCACTTCAAGACCGGTGTGGCGGCCTCCAAGCTGATGGACGCCGGCGCAGTGATCGCCAGGGCGCGCGAGGCCAAGGCGGGCGGCGCGCAGCGGTTCTGCATGGGCGCTGCCTGGCGCGACCTGAAGGACCGCGACCTGCCGAGGCTCGCGGCGATGATCGCGGGCGTGAAGGCGCTGGGCCTTGAAACCTGCGCCACGCTGGGGATGATGACGCCGGGTCAGGCCGAGGCGCTGAAGGCGGCCGGCCTCGATTTCTACAACCACAACCTGGACACCGGGCCGGACTATTACGACCGGGTGGTCACCACCCGGACCTACCAGGAGCGGCTGGACACCCTGTCGGCCGTGCGGGAAGCGGGGATCGCCGTCTGCTGCGGCGGCATCGTCGGCATGGGCGAGACCCGGCGCGACCGCGCGGGCCTCCTGCACCAGCTCGCCACCCTGCCGGCCCACCCGGAGAGCCTGCCGATCAACGACCTGATGCCGATCCCTGGCACCCCGCTCGGCGGCTCGGAGCCCGTGGACCCGCTGGAGTTCGTGCGCATGATCGCGGTGGCGCGCCTGGTCTGCCCGAAGTCGGTGGTGCGCATCGCCGCCGGGCGCGAGCACATGACCAAGGAGCTGCAGGCGCTCTGCTTCCTGGCGGGCGCGAACTCGATCTTCGTCGGCGGCCGGCTGCTGACCACGAAGAACCCCGAGCCCACCGCCGACGAGGCCCTGCTCGCCGACCTGAAGATGCGGCCGATGGGAAGCGCCCTGTCTCCTCTTTAGGGGGAAGGATGTCCCCGCAGCGGACAGGGCCGACCCTCCCCCTGAAGGGAGGATAGCGCTGTCGGTGGCGAGGGTGGCCGAACATCCCTATGTCGCGCCGAGGGGAGCCTCCGTGCAGCCGATCATCTCCATCGAGGGCCTGTCGAAGACTTACGCCGGCGGATTCCAGGCGCTGAAGGATGTCGACCTGACCATCGGCAAGGGCGAGATCTTCGCCCTGCTGGGTCCGAACGGCGCGGGCAAGACGACGCTGATCGGCATCGTCTGCGGCCTGGTCAACCCGACCGCCGGCAGGGTCATCGCCGACGGTCACGACGTGGTCCGCGAGTTCCGCGCCGCGCGCGCCAAGATCGGCCTGGTGCCGCAGGAGATCTCCACCGACGCCTTCGAACGGGTGTGGGACACCGTCAGGTTCTCGCGCGGCCTGTTCGGCAAGCCGCCCAATCCCGCCCACCTGGAGAAGGTGCTGAAGGACCTCTCGCTGTGGGACAAGAAGGACGAGAAGATCATGGCGCTCTCCGGCGGGATGAAGCGCCGGGTGATGATCGCCAAGGCCCTTTCGCACGAGCCCACGATCCTGTTCCTCGACGAACCCACCGCCGGCGTCGACGTCGAACTGCGCCGCGACATGTGGGAGATGGTGCGCGGGCTTCGCGAGAACGGCGTGACCATCATCCTGACCACCCACTACATCGAGGAGGCCGAGGAGATGGCCGACCGGGTGGGCGTCATCCACAGGGGCGAGCTGATCCTGGTCGAGGAGAAGACCGCCCTGATGCGCAAGCTCGGCAAGAAGCAGCTCACGCTGCACCTGCAGGAGCCGTTGGCCGCCGTGCCGCCGGGCCTTGACGGGTACCAGCTGGAGCTCGCGGCCGAGGGCGGCGAGCTGGTCTACACCTTCGACGCCCAGGCCGAGACGACCGGCATCGCAGAGCTGCTGCGGGCGCTCTCGGCCAAGGGGATCGACTTCAAGGACCTGCAGACGGCCGAGAGCTCGCTCGAAGAAATCTTCGTCAGCCTGGTCAGGGCACGCCCATGAACCTCTACGCCGTGCGCGCCATCTACCTGTTCGAGATGCATCGCTGGGCGCGCACGGTGGTGCAAAGCCTGGCGACGCCGGTGATCACCACCTCGCTCTACTTCATCGTGTTCGGCTCGGCGATCGGCCGGCGGATGCCGCTGGTGGACGGCGTCTCCTACGGCGCGTTCATCGTGCCGGGGCTGATCATGCTGTCGATCCTCACCGAGAGCATCGCCAACGGCAGTTTCGGCATCTACATGCCCAGGTTCGCGGGCACCGTGTACGAGGTGCTCTCCGCGCCGATCTCGGCGTTCGAGATCGTCCTGGGCTATGTGGGGGCCGCGGCCAGCAAGTCGGTGGTGCTGGGGCTGATCATCCTGGGCACGGCGCGCCTGTTCGTGCCGTTCTCGGTCGGCCATCCGCTGGCGATGGCGGCGTTCCTGGTCCTGACCTCGGTCACGTTCTCGCTGTTCGGCTTTCTCACCGGCGTCTGGGCCGACGGCTGGGAGAAGCTGTCGATCATTCCGATGATGGTGGTGACGCCGCTCACCTTCCTGGGCGGCAGCTTCTACTCGATCGCCATGCTGCCGGGCGTGTGGCGGCAGGTCGCCCTGTTCAACCCGGTGGTCTACCTGGTGAGCGGCTTCCGCTGGAGCTTCTACGGCGTCTCCGACGTGGGCGTGGGGCTTTCGCTGCTCATGACGCTCGCCTTCCTGCTCGCCTGCCTGATCGCGGTGAGCTGGATCTTCCGCACCGGCTGGCGGCTGAAGACGTGAACTCCCTCCCTTAACGGGGGGGAGGGGCGGGCGCAGCGAGCGTGGGAAGTTGCGGGAGAGAGTGCGAAACACGGGAGAAGCTAATCGGATGGGCTTGAGATCACGCCCGGGACTTCCCCACCCTGACCGCCCTCGGCGGTCCGTCCCTCCCCATTAAGGGAGGGACTACTCGTCCTCGTCGAAGCGGCTGGCGACGAGGGCGGCGAGCGCGTCGACCGCGGCGGCGGCCTGCTCGCCCTGGGCGTCGATCTCGATGCAGCAGCCGGGGCCGGCGGCCAGCATCATCAGGCCCATGATCGAGCGGGCGTCGACGGTCTGGCCGTCCTTGGTCACCCGCACCTCGGCGTCGAACTCGGTGGCCAGCTTGACGAACTTGGCTGACGCGCGCGCGTGCAGGCCGCGCTTGTTGGTGATCTCGACGGTGCGGCTTGCGCCTTCGCTCACTTCTCGCCGGCCAGGACGTAGGACGCGACCGAGATGTACTTGCGTCCCGCCTCCTGGGCGCAGGCGACGCACTCCTCCAGGCCTTGGCGGTGGCGCACGCTGGCCAGCTTGATCAGCATCGGCAGGTTGAGGCCTGCGATCACCTCGGCCTTGGTCTGCTCCATGACCGAGATCGCCAGGTTCGACGGAGTGCCGCCGAACATGTCGGTGAGCAGGATCACGCCCTGGCCGGAGTCCACCCGTCGGCAGGCGTCGAGGATGTCGCGCCGCCGGCGCTCCATGTCGTCGTCCGCGCCGATGCAGATCGCTTCCACCGCCGCCTGGGGGCCCACCACATGCTCCATGGCGAAGATGAACTCCTCCGCCAGTCGCCCGTGCGTGACGATCACGAGCCCGATCATGCAAGCTGTCTCAAGGGGGATCCCCACCCGACGCGGCGGCGCGTGCGTCCGCGGCCGTGCTAAATACGCCTGTTGGGGTCACGGTCAAACAGCGCGAGCGCGCGGCGGAGTTTCGCAGGAGCCGAGGCCTCCAGCGGCGACAGCGCCAGCCGTGGGACCTCGACGCCGAGCACGCTTTCCGCCTGCGGCTCGGGAAGCCGCTCCGCCGCCGCGCAGCGCACGAGGAGGCCGACCTCGGCGAGCGGCAGCGGCGAAAGGGCGATCACGTCCAGGCCGCGCACCTCCATCAGTCCGGCCAGCGTCTCGGGCGCGCGGCCGTAGAGCCGCCCGGCCGAGGACCAGAGCAGCACCCGGTCGTCGGCGACCAGCCGGAAGCCCGCGTCGAGCGCCCGGAACGCCAGGTCGCTCTTGCCGCAGCCGGCCTCGCCCTCGATCAGCACGCCGAGCCAGCGTCCGCCCATCCGGGTCGCGACCAGCCCGCCATGGCGGATCATCCCTGCGCCTCGGGCAGGGTGAGGATGAACATGGCGCCCCCGATGCTGCCGTCCGGCCACTGGCGGTTGGCGGCGCGCAGGGTGCCGCCGTGGGCCTCGGCGATCTGGCGCGCGATCGAGAGGCCGAGGCCGGAGTTGCCGCCGAACGCCGCGCCCTTCGGCCGCGAGGTGTAGAACCGCTCGAAGATGGTCTCCAGGTTCTCCGGCGGGATGCCCGGGCCGGAGTCGGCGACGGTCGCGACCACCGTGTTCCTGACCTTGGCGAGGCCGACCACCACCTCCCCGCCGCGCGGCGAGAAGGAGCGGGCGTTGTCGATCAGGTTGCGGAACACCTGCGACAGCGGCCCTTCGCGGCCCACCACCGCCGGCGCCTCCAGCCCGCCCGGCGGCTCGAACTTCACGGCGACGTCGCCGGGCTTGGCCGTCGCCTGGTAGAGCGCGACCACGTCGAAGATCAGCCGCTCCATGTCGATGCGCTTCGGCTGATCGCGCGACAGCTCGGCGTCGAGCCGCGAGGCGTTGGAGATGTCGGTGACCAGCCGGTCGAGCCGCTGGACGTCGTTCTTCAGGATGCCGAACAGCCGCTCGCGCGCGGCGGGGTCCTTGACCAGGTCGAGGGTCTCGACCGCCGAGCGCAGCGAGGTGAGCGGATTGCGGATCTCGTGCGCCACGTCGGCGGCGAAGCGCTCGATGGCGTCCATCCGCTCGGACAGCGCATGGGTCATGTCCTCGAGGCTGCGGGTCAGGTCGCCGAGCTCGTCGTCGCGGCGCGCCAGGTCGGGCAGCGAGATGGCCCGGGCGCGCGACAGGCGCACGCTGTCGGCGGCGCGGGAGAGCCGGCGCACCGGCTGGGCGATCAGCCGGTTGAGCAGCAGAGATGACGACAGCGTCACCCCAATGGCGATCAGGATGAACGGAATCAGCGCCGCGCGCTCGCGGGCGATGATCTGATCGACGTCGTTGGCCTCCAGGGTCAGCACCCCCAGCACGTCCTGCACGTGCTGGATGGGGATCGAGACCGAGACCACGCGGCGGCCGTCGTCGCCGGCGCGCAGATCGGCCACCTGCCGGCCCGACATCGCCTGGCGCACCTCGGCGGCGAGCTCGGCCCGCACCTCCGCCGGGCTGGGCTTGGGCAGCAGGCGGCGCACGTCGAAGCTGAACGGCGGCGGCTCGCCCGGCCGGCGCGCGGGCGGCAGCACTCGCCGCTCCACCCGGTCGGCCACCCACTGGGAATCCGCGACGAGGCGGCCCTTGGCGTCGAACAGGCGCGCCCGCTGGGTGCGCGGGTTGGCCAGCATCTGCAGCACGATCCGGTTGGCGAAGGTCGGATCCATCGAGGGCTCCGGCTCGCCCTCGGTCGCCGCCTGGTCGATGATGGTGGCCATCAGCTCGCCCTGGGTCGTCAGGCTGTCGATGCGGGCGTTGACCAGGCCGCGGCGCAGCTCGTTCAGCACCAGCGCCCCGGTGATCAGGATCGCCAGGCCCAGCACGTTCAGGACGACGATCAGCCGACCGAGCCTGGAGCCCGGCAGCCAGCGGAACCGCGACGGCTTCCTGCTGCGCCCCTGCGGCCCGTCAGGTTTCGCGGTACCGGTAGCCGACGCCATAGAGGGTTTCGATCGCGTCGAACTCAGGGTCGACCTCGCGGAACTTCTTGCGCATCCGCTTGATGTGGCTGTCGATGGTGCGGTCGTCGACATAGACCTGATCGTCGTAGGCCGCGTCCATCAGGTTGTCGCGGCTCTTCACGAACCCCGGCCGCTGGGCCAGCGCCTGCAGCAGCAGGAACTCGGTGACCGTCAGCTTCACCGGCTTGCCCTCCCACAGGCAGTCGTGGCGGGCCGGATCGAGGGTCAGCTTGCCGCGCTTGATCGCCCGGGCGCTCGCCTCCGCCGCCTGCGCGGCGGCGGTCTGGGCGTCCTCGCCCTCGATGCCGGAGCGGCGCAGCACCGCCTTCACGCGCTCGATCAGGAGCCGCTGGCTGAACGGCTTGTGGATGTAGTCGTCGGCGCCGAGGTTGAAGCCGAGGATCTCGTCGATCTCTTCGTCCTTGGAGGTGAGAATGATCACCGGCACATCCGAGGCGCGCCGCAGCCGGCGCAGCACCTCCATGCCGTCCATGCGCGGCATCTTCACATCGAGGATCGCCAGGTCGGGCGGCTCGTTCTCCAGCGCCGCCAGGCCAGCCGCGCCGTCGTAGTAGGCCTTCACTTCGTGGCCGTGGCTCTCCAGGGCGAGGCTCACCGACGTCACGATGTTCTCGTCGTCGTCGACCAGGGTGATCTTGGCCATCTTGGGTTCGAGGTCTCCGTCGGCAGAAGTCAAGCTATTCGGCCTGCACGGTGGCCTCAATGCGGCGAGGTCCGGGGCCGCTCCGCCGGTCAACAGAGCCTTAAGGTTGATGCGGTCAACCTTGCTCGTCTCCGGTAGGAGTTGCGTAGAGATGGGTGTCGGTAGCGTTCATTTCGAGGTCTACATCCGCAAGACGCCCCGATCTTCCTGGACGCTGGAGATGGCCTCCGAGAACAGGGCGGCGGCGATTTCCTGCGCCGAAGAGCTGATGAAAGAGGGCCGCATCGCGGCGGCCAAGGTCAGCAAGGAGACCCTCGACGAAGAGACCCGCGAATTCCAGACGGTGACGATCTTCAAGGCCGGCGCCCACGAGGGCGGCGCGAAGAAAACCAGGGCGGCTGAAGCGGTCGAACCGCTCTGCGTCACCCCGCAGGACCTCTACACCATCCACGCGCGCGAGCGGATCGGCCGGCTTCTGGAAGCCTGGCTCGAACGCAACCACGCCACGCCGTTCGAACTGCTGCACCGGCCGGACCTGGTGGAGCAGCTCGAGGCGTCCGGCACGGACCTGCAGCATGCGGTGCAGACGATCGCCGTCCCCGAGGCGCTGGCGCGCGGGATGTCGGTCCACGAGCTGATCCGCACCTTCCACGGGCTCGTCGAGCGCGCGATCGACCGCCTGCTCGCCGACTTCCGGCGGGGCGCGCTGCCCGACGTGGACGCCGAGGGCTTCGCCGCCGCCGCCCAGCGGCTCAGCCACGAGCCGGAGCGCGGCTATCTGCTGGGCGCCGGAGTGGCCGCCGCCATCGCCCCGGCCCACGGCTGGACCGACAAGGTGATGCGCCTGCTCGACCTGGCCGAGGCGGCGCCGGCGGCGGGCCCGGCGCGGCATCTGGCGCTCGCCACCCTCGCCCAGCCGCTGGCCGAGATCCTCGGCTGCAAGCCCGGCCTGGAGGAGATCCTCGGCAAGGGCCTCGACCTCGGCGGCCATCTGGCGGCCATGACCCGGCTCGCCGCTGCCGATGCGGTCGACGTCCTGATCCGCGTCGAGCCGTCGGTGGCCAAGGTGATGCCGACGCTGGCGCCGTCCGCGGCCCGCCTCGCCCGCTGGCTGGCCGACGAGGCCTTCATCGAGGTGCGCGCCGCGATCGGCCAGCGCATCCTGCGCGACCTCAGCGGACCGAGGCGCCTTCGGCGCAACGATGCGGTCGCGGAGATCGAGGTGCTGCGCGCGCTCGCCATGTCGCTGACCGCCGCGGCAGGCCAGCTGCTGCCGCTGGAGGACGTCCAGGCCGCCTTCTCGACCCGCTCCAAGATGCTGGTGACCGGCGAGTTCGTTGAGGCCTACCTCGGCCAGGACAAGACTTCGCGCGAGGAGGCCCGCGCCCTGGTGTGGCTGACCGAGAACGTCATCGGCGCGGCCAACAAGCGCGTCGCCGGCCGCTGGCTGGCGGCGGTCGTCGCCTCGCTGAAGTTCGAGAAGGAGCTGCGCAACGGTCCCGACTCCGCCGCCGTGCGGCTGGCGGCGCTGGCCGATTTGCAGCGCTCAGCGGGCCGCTGCGGCCTCGTCGAAGAGGACTACCGCCCGATCCAGGCCAAGCTCGGGGATCTCGGCGGGCTCGTGGAGGCCGACTCCCGGCTGGTCGCCCAGCTCGTGCAGGCCAAAGCGCCGGCGGTGCATCGCCTGACCCTTCTGCTGCGGCTGGCGTGCGGCGAAACCGCTCCGCTCGGCCCGGCCGCCGACCGCGCGCGCAGCGAGGCCATGAGGCTCGCCCGCCACGAGGACACCCGCGCCGAGCTGTCCAGCGCGCCCGAGCAGGTGGAGACCGTGCGCGACCTGATCCAGCAGGCGGGGCTCGCCGCATGACCCGCCGCGGGCTGCTCGCGGCCGCGGCGCTCGCCGCTCTCGCCGGCCCGTCGGCGGCGATCGCCGCCGAAACCGACAAGCGGAAGAAGAAGTCTGGGGGCGCGTCCTATCTGCCGATCGACACGCTGACCGGCGCGACCAACCGCTCCGGCGGCCGGCGGGGCGTCCTGACCGTCGAGTGCGGCCTCGACGTGCCGGATGCCGGGCTGCGCGCCCTGGCCGACGAATCGATGCCGCGGCTGCGCGCCGCCTACCTGGAGACGGTGATGACCTACGCCGCCGGCCTGCCCGAAGGCGCGACGCCCAACGCCGACTTCCTGGCCCGCGCCATGCAACGGCAGACCGACGCCCTGCTCGGTCGCGCCGGCGCGCGCCTACTCCTGGGCGCCATCCTGGTCAACTGAGCGCCGGTCCCCGAGCCGCGGGCTAGCGTGGCGCTATTCCGCTCACATCGCGCTGATGCCGCCGTCGAGCTTGAGCTCGGCCCCGGTCATGAACTTCGACTCGTCGGACGCCAGGTAGAGGCAGGCGTTGGCGATGTCGTCCGGCTCGCCGATGTGGCCGACCGGGACCTGCCGCGCGAGCTTGGCCTCGGCCGCCTCCTTGCCGAACTGCTGGCGCAGCGGATCGAGGATCGGGGTGTCGATGAAGGTCGGGTGGATGGAGTTGGAGCGGATGTCGAGGCCCTGCTTGGCGCAGTGCAGGGCGATGCCCTTCGAGAGCAGCCAGACGGCCGCCTTCGAGGCGTTGTAGGCCGGCGAGTTGTGGGCCGCGATCAGGCCCGCGATCGAGGAGATGTTGATGATCGAGCCCGGCTGGTGGGCGCGCATGTACTTGAGCGCATGCTTGGTCCCGAGGAACACCGAATCGACGTTGACGCTCATCACCTTCTTCCAGTCCTCGAAGGCGAGCTGCTCGATGTTGCCGCGGAGCGAGATGCCGGCGTTGTTGACCAGCACGTTGATCCCGCCCATGGCCTCGTCCGCCTCCTCAAGGGCGAAGATCCACTCCGCCTCCTTGCTGACGTCCAGGGGGAAGGCGAAGGCGATCCCCTCGCCATGCGCCGCGTTGATCTCGCCGGCGACAGCCCTGGCGCCCTCCAGGTTGAGGTCGCCGATCGCGACTTTCGCGCCTTCGGCGGCGAGCTTGCGCGCCATGGCCGCGCCGAGGCCCTGGGCGCCGCCCGAGATGAAGGCCTTCTTGCCTGCGACCCGACCGGGCATGCCCCGCTCCTAGTCCTCTTTCATGCCGGCGGACTTCGCCGCCATGTCCATCAGCTTCGCGAGGGTGACGTCGAGCTCGCTCACCCCCTCGACGTCGTGGGTGGCCAGGGTGACGTCCACGCGATTGTAGACGTTCGACCACTCGGGGTGATGGTCCATCTTCTCGGCCATCAACGCGATGCGGGTCATGAACCCGAACGCCGCCGTGAAGTCGGAGAAGCGGAAGGTCCGGCAGATCGCATCGCGTCCGCCCGGCGCGGCGGCCCACTTCGGCAGGGTCTTCAGCGCCTCGGCGGCGCCGATCTTCGCGGGTCGGCTCATGCGGGCGCCTCCTGATCGAAGCTGAGGCCGGTCGCCCGGGAGAGCTCGGCCAGGGTCTGGTCGACGTCCACCACCTTGATCGCGGTCATGCCGAGCTGGTGCGCCGGCTTGCAGTTGATGCCGAGGTCGTCGAGGTAGACGCAGGCCTGCGGCTGCACGCCCAGGAGCTCGCACATCATCACGTAGATGCGGGGGTCCGGCTTGCGCACGCCCGCCTTGGAGCTCTCCACGATAGCGTCGAAGAAAGGCATCACCAGGCCCATCGCGCCGGCGGCCCGCTGCGGCTCGTTCTGTCCGGGGCTGTGCGTCGAGACCACGTTGTTGGTGATGCAGCCCACCTTGAAGTGCTGCTTGCAGGTCTTCAGGGCCGCCACCATCCGCGGCCGCAGTTCGCCCGAAAGCTTCGGCAGCACGTCGCGGCCGCGGATCGGAAAGCCGAGCGCCGTGGATTCCTCGAGAAACAACTCGTCGAAGCGCGCCGCGTCGATTTCGTTGCGCTCGAACAGGGCCCAGGCGTTGTCGTGATGGTTGGTCGCGTTCACCCGACGGATGTGGTCCTTGGGCGCGCCAAGCTCGGCCTCGAGGCGATTGAAGGCCTCGAACGGCGAAGAGGTGAACACCCCGCCGAAATCCCAGATCACTGCCTCGATGCCCGACCTTGGCGCCATCGGCTTCTCCGCTGCCCAGCCCCGGCGGTCTAGAGAGCCCGGGCGGGACGTGCAAGAAGCCCCTATGCGCCCCCACCGCCTTTCCCCGCCGCTTCGGCTGGCGCTCTACGCCGCCGCCTGCCTCGTGCTGCTGTACCTCACCCAGGCGCCCAGCCGCCAACTCCCGGAGCTCGATCTGTGGGACAAGGCCGAGCACGCCATCGCCTGGTTCGTGCTGGCGGCGAGCGGGTTGGTCCTGTTCCCACGCCGGCCCGGACGCATCGCGGGATTTGCGCTCGCCTTCGGCGGCCTGGTCGAGCTGCTGCAGGCATGGCTGCCGTTCGGGCGCGACCCCGACTGGCGGGACTGGATCGCCGACAGCGCGGGCGTGGCCGCAGCGCTCCTCGCCGGCGCGGCGATCCGACGAGTGCGCCGATGAGCCTGCGCCACCGCCCGTGGGAGCAGGCGGCCGACTTCGCGATCGGGTTGCGGCCAATCCCGGCCGCCGCATGGCTGGAGGGCGGCGAGGCCGACCCGGCGTCCCGCAAGGACGCGCTGTTCGAGACCGCGCGCGAGCTGGTCTGGGCCGAGACCGAGGGCTCCCGGCCTGGACAGCAGGAGGCGCTGGCGCTGGTGGAGGCGGCGCTCGGCCCTTCCGCCCCGCTGTCCGGACTGCCGCCGCTCTACGCCGCCGCGCGCCGCGTCCCCGACGACCTCTGCCTGATGGAACGGCGCGCGGGCGACTGGCGGCTGACCGCCCTGTCGCTCTCGGCCGGCACCTTCTTCACCGCCCGCGAGGTGATCGGCCGCTCGGTGGGCGAGCTGCACGGGCCGGTCACCGGCTTCTCCGAGCGGTTCCTGGCGCGGGTGAGCCGCATCTTCGAGGGCCTGCGTCCCGACCTGGTGCTCGAACGGCGCAACTGGACGCTGACCAACTCCGCCGAGCTGCACGCGCCCGATCCCGCGCCGATCCGCGCCCGGATCGCGGCGATCGCGCCGCAGGACGCGGGCCGCGCGCTGACGGTCCGGGTGGAACGGCAGACGCTGCGGCGGCTGCCGGCGACGAACGGGGCGCTGTTCAGCATCCGCGTGTGGCTCGCCCCGCTCGCCGAGCTGGCGCATGAGCCGGACGCGCTCGCCGGCTTCGCCCGCGCCTGGCGCGCCGCCACGCCGGAGTTCCGCGCCTACAAGCGGCTCGACCTCTACGACGCACTGGTGGAGGGCTTCCTGGCCAATCCCGGCCGCGTCGACGACGACTGAGCCACGCCCTATCCTTCGCCGCCATGGCCGCCCCGCCCCGCCCGTTCGTCTATCTCGCCGCGCCCTGCTACGGCGGGCGGGTCACCCTGCACTTCATGACCTCGGTCCTGGCGCTGGCGGCGGCCTGCGAGACGCGCGGGATCGGCCTGCACGTCGAGCTGCTGGCCAACGATGCGCTCATCGCCCGCGCCCGCGCCCGCCTCGCCGCCCGCTTCCTCACACACGCCGATGCCAGCCACATGCTGTTCTGCGACGTCGACATCGGCTTCCAGCCTGAGAACCTGTTCCGGCTGCTGGACGCGCAGAAGGACATCGCCGCCGGCGTCTATCCGCTGAAGGCGTTCGACTGGGAGAAGGTGCGGGCCGCCGCCAAGGCAGGCGCCGACGACCTGCAGGCCGCCGCCCTGAGCTATGTGGTCCGCTTTCTGCCGACCACCGACCGCTCCGTCGAGGTGGAGGACGGGTTCGCCCAGGTCGCCTACGGCGGCGCCGGGTTCCTGCTGATCCGGCGAGAGGCGTTGCAGCGGATCGTGGCGGCCCATCCGGAGCTCGCCGCGACGCTCGACGACGGCTCCCGCGCCGCGATGGTGTTCGACCCGATGGTCGAGCCGGAAACCGGTCAGCACCTCTCCGAGGACTACGCCTTCTGTCGCCGCTGGCGCGCGCTCGGCGGGCAGATCTGGGCCGACGTCGAGGCGAGGCTCACCCACGTCGGCCACACCGCCTATTCCGGCGCCTTGATCCACGCGCTGCGGCCCGCGTGAGGGGCGTCGGACTCACATTCAGGATGCAACTTCCGCGCGATCAGCCGGCAGGGCGGCCCGGCGCACGGCGGGTCCGGTTCCATGCGGCGCTTGCCGCCGACCGGCGTGGCGGGCTGCGGCGAGGCCGACCGAACGTCGCCGAGATTGGCGAGGTCGCAGGCGCCCGGATGCGTCGCGGATGTGGGAGCCGCACGGCTCCGGCCGCAACCCCCCGCGCGGCCTTCGGGGGCAGATCGGGCCGGCCGCCGAACCCCGTCGTTCAGCACCGTGAGCCGCCGCGCGCCATCCGGCGTGCGCCGTCCGGGTGACCAAAGGCGCGTCCGGAACCTCACCTTGGACGTCGCCGCGCCGCCCGCAGTCGGGCCATGCGCACGGCGCAGGGACGCGCGGATCCAAGCGTCCGCAGGGTCGCCGATTGCGCTTTTTCCAGTCGCCGATCCTCGCCGGGCCGGACGCCATGATTCGTCCGCGACGAGCCCGCAGCGCCGCGCCCCCGGTCCCCTGTCCGCGCGCACTCCCGCCTTCGGTATGGCCGCCTCCCTGGGGAATTTGACCGGTAGGGCTGGCGTCGCGCAGCGCGGTATGGCCGCGGCGACCCGGCTGCGGTCCGACCCGGGCATACCGGGGTCCCCGCGTCGCCGCGCCACACTGACGCGACACTGTCCCATGCCTCACTCTGCCGTGGCGCTTCGTTGGAGCTGAGTTGTAGCCGAGGTGGCCCTGCCGTGAGGTTCGATCCCGTCAAGCTCAAGGATGCCCGGACGCGGATGGCGATGTCGCAGGAACGGCTCGCGAAGCGATGCGAACTGAGCCGAAAGAGCATCCAGCGGGCCGAGAACGGCGAGGTCGTCCGGCCGGAGACCGCCGCCCTCATGGCCGCGGCGCTGGGGGTCGTGCTCGACGACCTGCGGCTGGCGTCCGGCTCGGCGGCGGACCGCGCGGACCTGCGCCTCACTCTCCGGCGGGCAAAGTCTGGGACCCGGGTGTTCGAGACCCTCGCCCAGTCCTACGCGGGACGGATCAGCTGCGACGTGGAGGCCACTGGCGACACCATCGATGCGCTCGCCGGGCTGGTGGCCAGCCTGGGCCGCCTCTTGTCGGATTCCTGGGGCGCTGGGCCGGCCGTGCCGGCCGACCTGCCGATCGTAGACCGGCTGCGGATCATCGCGGAGCTCAACGACGCGCTGCGCGTGCTGGAGCGGCACGGCATCGGCTGCTTCATGGGCCACTATTATCGGTATGTGGTTTCCGGGCGGGGCGAGACCCGTCCGCAGGGCGAGGCGGGCGGCAGCGCCGTGATGCTGACCCGCATTCAGCTCAGCGACTGCCCGCGCGACGCCCTGCAGGTGACGATCGACCAGGAGTGGAGTAGCCGCCGCGCCGCGGCCACCCCGGCGCAGACCTCGGCTGTCCCGCTCGGCGACGACGAGCGGTTCGTTTTCCTGGAAAGCCGATCGCCGCTGGGGGTCGTGGATGCCGACGCCGGCGGCGATGTGATCGAGGGAGCATTCTCTGTCCGCGTCGCCTAGCCGCGCGCCCGCGGCGTTCGCGCTCTGGCCCGACGCGCGCGTCAGCGCTACCCATGCGGTCCCGGCAAGCGGTTCGTCAGGGCCTGGAGCATGAAGGAATTCATCGACCTCAAGGGCGCATCCGGCGTCGCCTATCGTTTCCGGCTGTCGGCGGACGGCGAGTTCCAGCAGCCGATCGCCGGCAACTACGCCTACGTGCAAGCCGACGGCACCGGGGTGAAGGTGATCGTGCTGGGCGAGACACCGGACCTCTCGCGCAGCCGCGCCGGCCTGCCGAAAGGGCCGCGGCGCGCCGGGACCCACCTCTACACCCGGCTCAACGTCTCGCGCGCGGTCAGAATGGCCGAGCACGAGGACCTCGCCGCCCATTACGCCAGCGCCCGGGTGGTCAACGGCTCCAGCTGAACGCAGCCGGCTGCTGCATCGCCGCCGCGGCCGCGCTATGCTCAGCGCCCACCGGGAGGCGCCCATGCGGGTCAATGCGCTGGATCACGTGAATATCTTCACCGACGACATGGCGGCCTCGGCGCGGTTCTACGCCGAGCTCTTGGAGCTTTCGGTGCGCGACGGCCCCGCGCCGCTGAAGCCCGACCAGGTGCAGTGGGTCTATGACGACCAGGACCGGCCGATCGTGCACCTCAACGCCCGCGGGGCGCCCCAGGCCTTCCCGCGCGACTGTCCGCCCGGCCCGACCGGGCCGATCCACCACGTGGCGCTGAACTGCTCGGGCAAGGCCGAGGTGGTGGCGCGCCTGAGCGCGCGCGGCGCGGCCTTTTCGCGGAACGAGATCGCCTCGATCGGGCTAACCCAGATCTTCACCCAGGACCCGAACGGCGTGCTTCTGGAGCTCAACTTCTACGGCGACTGAGTGGCCGCAACGCAAGTTTCGAGTGGAAGATCTGCTGGCGCCTGCGAATTTGCCTGTTGGCAGGCAACCAACTGGCTTTCCACGCGCAGCCGCGTCCCCCTGGCGTTCACCGATTTCCAGGACCACCGCTTCGGACCGGTCTCCTTCATCCGGCTGCGCAAGACGTTCGGCTGAAATCGGTCTCGCCGGCGCGCCCGACAGCCTCAGCGGGCCGTATACCCGCCGTCGATGACGATCTCCGCGCCGGTGACGAACTTGGCTTCGTCCGAGGCGAGATAGACGCACCCCCACGCGATGTCGTCCGGCTCGCCCATGTGGCCCAGGGGATGCAGCAGGTCGACGGCGTGCCGCGCCTCGGCCTGGTCCGTCTGATCCTTGAGATAGCCCTCGACCATCGGTGTCCAGATGAAGCCGGGATGGACGGAGTTCACGCGAATCCTGTCCGCCGCGTAGATCAGCGCGTCGGTCTTGCTCATCAGGCGCACCGCCCCTTTCGAGGCGTGGTAGGGGGGCGCGTCCGGCGCGCCCACGAGTCCGTAGATCGACGACAGGTTGATGATGGCGCCGCCGCCCGCCTGCTTGAGATGCGGGATGGCGTGTTTGGTGCAGAAGAACACGCCCTTGACGTTGATCGCCTGCACCCAGTCCCACTCGGCCTCGGTCAGCTCATGCGTCGGCTTGTTGGCGCCCGCCACGCCGGCGTTGTTCACCAGGACGTCGAGGCGGCCGAAATGGCGCGCCGCGGCGTCGATCACCCAGGCGACCTCGTCCTCCTTCTGGACCTCGCAATGCCAAAACCGCGCCTTCAGCCCGCGGCCCGCGAGCTCCGTCGCAAGCGCCTCGCCTGGAGCATCCTGCACGTCGAGGATTGCGACCGCGGCGCCTTCCTCGGCCATGCGGATCGCGGTCGCGCGACCGAGGCCTACGGCGGCGCCGGTGATCACGGCGACCTTCCCCTTCAATCGATCCATGGCGGTCTCCTCACTGGCTTGGCCTGGAAACTGGCCTGCGCCCTCACGGGCCGAACTGGCCGGGCTCAACGTCGCCATTCGCTGTGGCCGCGCGGACCCGGATATCGGATGCAAGGCTGGGGGCGAGCGCGGCCCTGAGGCGGTCATCCCAGCCGTAGGGATCGGGGCGGAACGTGACGGCGCCGGAGGCGTCCGCTTCGGCGGTAGTGTAGATCACAAAGAGCGGCGGGGCGCCCTTCAACTCCACCCGCTGGGTGGCCCCTTGGGCGATCGCCGCATCGATGCGCTCGGCCGTCCACCCCTGGTTGGCGAGCAGCGCGGCGGCCAGCTCGCGGGGCTTCTCCAGCCGCATGCAGCCGTGGCTGAGCGCGCGCACGGCGCGGCCGAACAGACTCTTGGCCGGCGTGTCGTGCAGATAAACGCCGAAAGGACTCGGGAAATCGATCTTCAGCTGGCCCAGGGCGTTCTTCGGGCCGGGACGCTGCTGCAGCCGGCCGTCGACGAAAGTCATGTTCTCGCGCGCGAGATAGCCAGGATTCTTGGCCGCCTTTGGCAGGATCTCGGCCCTGGCGATCGAGTCAGGCACGTTCCACGGCGGATTGAACACCACCGCCTGCAGGCGCGGCGCCGTGAACAGGGGCGTGTGGTGGCGCGGGTCGCCGACGATCGCGCGCATGGTCAGGGCCGGGACGCCGTCACGGTAGAGCGTCATCTGGGCCGCAGCCACGTCGACCTCGGCGCGATTCGCTGGCAGCGGGCGGGCCAGCCAGCGCCAACGCTCCAGATTGACCTCGATCTGCTGGAGACGGGCCTCGGCGCTGACGTTGAGCGCCGCGAGGGTCTTGCGGTCGACCAGACCGTTCGCCGCCAGCCCATGCCGCTGCTGGAAGCTGCGCAAGGCCCGTTGAACGCTTTCGTCGAAGGTGACGGAAGCCGTCGCCTGGCGTGGCAGGTAGCCTTCCGCGGCCAGCCGTTGGCGCAGCAGCTTCACGTCCGGGCGCTGCTCGCCGAGGCTGAGCCGCAGGCCGGCCGGCAGCGGGCGCCAGCCGCCGGACCACGCCATCGCCTGGTAGCGGCACCGGGCCGCGATCAGGGCGCGATACCGGGGGTCGCTCGGCGAGAGCGACTTCAGCCAGGCGCCGAGCCGGCCGGCCTCGCGCGCCGCGGCAAGCTCGGCGGCGATATCGTGGCGCGGCGGATCGTAGGCCCAGGCGCGATCGACGTCGGACGGTCGCACGCGCTGCGCCAGCTCGGCCTCGGCGGCCTCGCTCACCGCCTCGAGCAGGCCGGAGTCGGCGAACTTGATCGCCTCCCCCGAGCTCGGATCGCAGTTGGCGCGAAGCGCATCGATGATGGCGCCGCGCTCGGCGGGCGTGAGCGGCGGCGCAGCGGGACCTGCGCCAGAGGCGAGCGGCGCGAGGCTCACCAGGGCGGCGAGCAGGCAGGGGCGAGCGAAGCGAAACATGCGACGCAGCATGCGCCGGGCGCGGCGACGCGGACTTGAGGTCAATCAAAGGGCGCGGAGAAAGCGGAGCCGCCGGTGCGCGCGCCTAGCTTGCGCAGGACATCGCCAGGAGACGGCCCTTGAGGAAACCGCGACGCACCATTCCCGCGGTGACTGCGGCCCGCAGCCGGCGGTCGCGTCGCTCGGCGCCGCTCACCGTGCGAACCACGCTGCGGTACGGCAAACCAACGGCGCCGGCCACCGCGCCGGTGATGAGGTCCGTCGCGCTGAGACCGGAGGCGGGCTTTTCGGCCGCGCCGACATCGGGGCCGAGGGCGGCGTCGAGGGCGGCGATCTCCGCCCGAAGCGCGCCGCAGCTGTCGTCGGGCGCTGCGCGGTAAGGCTCGGCCCAGGCGCTGGCGAGCGCCGCGGGCGCCTGCTCGCGGATGAGGCTCAAGTCGCGGATCGGGGTCTCGACCGCACGTTCGACGCCCTGCGCCTGGTTGGGCGGCGGCATGGATCGCGTGGCGCACGCGCCGAGGGTCAAGGCGGCCAGCAGCGGAAGCAGGGTGCGGACTCCCATCACGCTCCTTCAGGACCGCGGACCGGCCTCTCCGCACGGGCGGAGAGCCCAGCCCTGAGTTGTCCCACTCCGCCGCCGACGTCCTCGTGCCGCAGCTTTGGAGGCGTTGGGCTAAGCCGGTCCAGCCGAGCCCCGCCGGGTGAGCATGGAGATACTCAGCCGGCGTCTCCCCATAGCCGAGCCGCGGGAGGCCCGAATTGATTGGGGTCAATGCCCGAGCGCCCATCGGGGCGAAGGCTCATCGTGTCGCCGGAGGAACATCCCATGACGCTCCATCCCATCCGCACCGGCTTCGCCCTCGGATCCGTGGTCGGCCTTTGGCACCTCGCCTGGGCCGGCCTGGTTGCGGTCGGCTGGGCGAAGCCTCTGCTCGATTTCGTGCTCTGGATGCACTTTCTGCAATTCAGCGTTTCCGTGCAGCCCTTTGACGCCGGGCGGGCGGCGGTGCTCGTGGCGGTGACGTTCGGCGCGGGCTTCGCCCTTGGCGCCCTGTTCGCCGCCGTGTGGAACCGCCTGCAGGGCAGCGCGGCCGCGCCGGCCCGCAAAATCGCCTGACTACCGCGTCGGCGGCTCCGCCAGGGTCGCGATATATGCCGCGATGTCGGTGGCGTCGGACTCGCTGATGGCGACCGGACGCATCTGGTAATGGCCAGATTTCACGATCCGCCGGAGCGCCTGCTCGAGCCCGATCGGGTTGTTGCGGCGCGCCAGGACCCGGAACGCCAGCGCTCCGGAATTGCGGCCGTGGTCGGCCTGTCCGATCGCGTGACACGCCTCGCAGCGCTGCGCGAGCTGCGCGCCGTGCCGGACCTGGCCGTTCAGGAGGCCGCCCTGCGCCGCACCCGCCGCGAGCGCGGCCGAGAGCGCGCCCGCCAGCATCAGGGCGCCCATCACCCGGCCCTCAATCGCGCCCGGTCGTGCGGCGCCGGCCCATCGCCGCGAAGGCGGCCAGGGTGAGCGCGACGCCGATGAGCGCGACGGTCGCCACGGGCCACGCGCGGGCTTCCCGCGCGGCGCCGGCGCCCAGCAGCCTGGCGCGGCCGCGAGTCTCGCGGGCGAGCGCGTGCGAGGCGACGCTCAGGCGGTGAGCGGCTTCCGCCACGGCGCGCGGCGCATGGTCGGCGATGCGGCCGCCGACCTTCCTGAGCGAGTGGCGGACGTCATCGGCGGCTTCCTCGACGTCGCGGAAGAGATCGCGGGCGAGCGGCTGGTTCATGCGGAGGCTCCCGGACAGGTTGCGACGGAAGGGGAGCCGCTTCGCGCGGGTCACGCCTTGATCGAGGTCAAGCTGGCGCGCGGCCCACCCGCAGCCGGATCGAGAGCGGCGCGCACGACGTCCAGCAGCCGTTCGCGGGCGGCATCGTCCGGGGCCGCTTCCAGCCGCTCCTCGAGTCTCCCCCAGGAGCTGGGCGCGCAGGTTATGCCCGTCGAGGGTCGCGACCTCGGCCGCGGGCAGGCGCGGGCTCGCGCCCGGCAAGGCCGTGGCCGCCGCGCACCGCAGGTCGAAACTCTCGTCGAGGAGCCCCTGGTGAGCGCAATGGGCCGGCGATGCGACCGGCAGACTGTGATCTCGATCAAGGCGACGGTGGCGCGGAGGAGGTCTCGTGCCCGCCGAGGAGGCCCGTGATGAAGCATGCCGTCATCTTCGCCCATCCGAGGCCCAAGAGCCTGACGGGAGCCATCGCTGCGACGTACGCGTCTGCGGTGCGCGAGCTTGGCCACACGGCCAAGGTGCGCGACCTCTATCGAATGGGCTTCGACCCTCGCCTGCAGGCCAGCGAGATCCCCGGCCCCGCCGAGCCGCGTTTCGGCGATGACGTGACGGCGGAGCGAAAGCTCCTCGCAGACTGCGATGTCTTCGCCTTCGTCTACCCGCTCTGGTTCAACGCTCCGCCGGCGATGATCAAGGGCTATGTGGACCGCGTTTTCAGCATGGGTTTCGGCTATGAGCCCGCGCTGCACGGCTCCGATCCGCTGCTCACCGGACGGCGGCTGATCACCTTCACGAGCTCGGGCGCCCCGGAGGCCTGGGTCCGCGACACCGGCGCGATGAACGCGCTCACGGCGATCTTCGACAGCCATCTGGCGGCGGTGTGCGGGCTGACCATCGCGGACCACGTGCACACCGGCGGCGTTACGCCGGGCGTGACCGCCGAGGCCGTCGAGCAGATCCTGGGCGACGTCCGCGCCGCCGTCAGGCGGGCCTTCGCGCCTGAGCTCGTGAGCTAGGGGAAAGCCCTTAAGCGAAAGACCCGGATTTCGGCGCCCCCTGAGCGAGGCGCACCCTGCGGCCATCGACAACAGGAGGTCCCGCCATGAGCCTGGTGCAAGACGCCCCGGCGCGCGCCGCGCTCCGGTCCGCCACGCAAAGCGGCTGGAGGACCGTGCTCACCCACGTTGAGCCCGGCAAGTCCTCCGTGCCCCGGATCGAGGCGGCGGTCGCGCTCGCCAAGCGTTTCGACGCCCTTCTGATCGGACTGGGTGCGGAGATGATCGAGCCGGTCACCTTCGCCGATCCCTACGGCAGCTGGGACGGACAGGTCCTGACCGCGATGCGCGAGCAGGTGCAGGTCAACATCGCCCATGCCGAACGCGCGTTCACGAGCCACACCGGGCAGGTCCGGGCCGAATGGCGGCGGGTCGAGGACCGTCCGGTCCCGGCCATGGCGCGGGTCTCGCGCAGCGCCGACGTGATCGTGGCCGGCGGGATGCCGATCCGGTCCGTCGACGGCTACCGCACCGCCGATTCCGCCGAGCTCGCGCTCACCAGCGGCCGCCCGGTCCTGGTCGTCCCTCCGAACGGGGGCGTGCTGGAAGGCAAGAAGATCCTCGTGGCCTGGAAGGAGACCCGCGAGTCCCGCCGCGCGATCGCCGACGCCTTGCCGCTCCTGAAGCTCGCTGACGAGGTCGTGGTCGTGGAGGTCTGCGAAGGCGGCGACGCGGTTGGCGACGCGGTCTTCCACGCGGGCGAAGTGGCCGAGGGCCTGAAGCGCCACGGTGTGAACGCCCGCGGCAAGGCGGTGACCGCCAAGGATGACGACGTCGTCCCGATGCTGAACGCCGAGGCCAAGGTCGTCGGCGCGGATCTGATCGTCGCCGGCTGCTATGGCCACAGCCGCATGAACGAGTGGTTCTTCGGCGGCGTGACCCGCGGCCTGCTGGGCGCTCCCCGGCGCTTCGTGCTGATGAGCCACTAGGGCCTGAGCACCGCCGCCCCCGCGAAAGCGCCGTCCCGCAGGTCCTGCAGGGCGGCGTTGGCGTCTTTCAGCTCGTAGACCGTCACATGCGGCCGCACGCCGGCTTTCGCGGCGAGCGGCAGGTAGTCCCGACCGTCCTGGCGCGTCAGGTTGGCGACCGAGACCAGCCGCCGCTCCTGCCACAGGATCGCATAAGGGAACGCAGGGATGTCGCTCATGTGGATTCCGCCGCAGACGACGGTCCCGCCCTTGCGAACCGCCTTGAGGGCCGCGGGCACGAGCGCGCCGACCGGGGCGAAGATGATCGCGGCGTCGAGGGACTCCGGCGGAGCCTCGTCCGAGCTTCCCGCCCAGACGCAGCCGAGCTCGAGCGCCAGCGCCTGGGCCGTGGCATCGCCGCTGCGCGTGAAGGCATAGACGGACTGGCCGTCGAAGAGCGCAAGCTGGGCCAGAAGATGCGCGGCTGCGCCAAAACCGTAGAGCCCGAGCCGCTCCACCGGTCGGGCTTCCGCCGCCTTCCTCCAGCAGCGGTAGCCGATCAGGCCGGCGCACAGCAGAGGCGCCGCCTCGGCGTCCGAGAATCGCTGCGGAATGAGAAAGCAGAAGTCGGCCCGGACGACCGCCTTGTCCGCATAGCCGCCGTCGCGGGTCCATCCGTTGAAGCCGGGTGCGTCGCACAGGTTCTCCTCGCCGGCCAGACAGTAGCGGCACCTGCCGCAGGTCTCGCCGAGCCACGGGGCGCCCAGCCGGTCGCCAAGGCGCAGGCCCTGGACGCCTGGGCCGATCGCCTCGACCCGGCCGACGATCTCGTGGCCCGGCACGACGCTCGGCCGCACAGGGGCGAGCTCGCCGTCCACCACGTGCAGGTCGGTCCGGCAGACGCCGCAAGCCTGAACCGCCAGGCGCACCTCGCCGGGACCCGGCTCCGGATCGGGCCGCACCTCCTCGCAAAGCCTGGTCGCTGGCGGGCGGTGCGCCATGGCGAACATCAACGACCTCCAACCAACAGCGTCGCTCAGGATATCCGCGCCGCTCGCCGGCTCCTACAGGGCGCAGGCGCCACGGTCGGGAGCGTTGACGCCGATCAACGCGCGGATCGCCCGGCTCGGCCAAGAAGCGCCATGACCACCCGCAACCTCGAGGCGCTGTTCGAGCCGCGGTCGATCGCCCTGATCGGCGCGAGCTCGCGCCCCGGCTCCGTCGGACAGGTCGCCGCGCGCAATCTGACCGCCGCCGGTTTCGCGGGGTCGATCAGCTTCGTCAATCCACACGAGACCGAGGTCGCGGGCCGGACCGTCGCCCGGACGGTCGCCGACCTTGCCGAGGCGCCCGACCTCGCCCTGATCGCGACGCCCGCGGCCACGGTCCCGGACCTCGTCTCCGAGCTCGGCCGCGGCGGGTGCCGGGCGGCCGTTGTGCTGAGCGCCGGCTTCGAGGCGCCCGGCGAGGAGATGCGGCTGCGCCAGGCCGTGCTGGACGTCGCCAGGCCGCACCTGCTGCGGATCGTCGGGCCCAATTGCCTCGGCGTCCTTTCGCCCGCCAGCCGGGTGAACGCGAGCTTCGCCCACGTCATGCCGGACGCCGGCGGCGTCGCCCTGGTCTCCCAGTCGGGCGCGATCGCCGCGGCCGCCCTCGACTGGGCGCCGGCGCATGGGGTGGGCTTCTCGCATGTCGTGACGGTCGGCGATTCCGCCGACGTGGACGTCGGCGACCTCCTGGACTACCTGGCGACGGATCGGGCCACCCGCGCCGTCATGCTGTACCTGGAGGGCGTCGGCGATGCGCGGAAGTTCATGAGCGCCGCGCGCGCCGCGGCGCGGAACAAGCCCGTGGCCGTCCTCAAGGCCGGCCGCAGCGCGGAAGGCGCCAAAGCGGCCTTCTCCCACACGGGAGCGCTCGCGGGCGCCGAGGCCGTCTACGACGCCGCGCTGCGCCGGGCGGGCCTGCTGCGGGTGGAGACCCTGGATGCGCTGTTCGATGCGATTCTCGCCTTCAATGCGGGACTGAGCACGTGCGGCGAGCGGCTGGCGATCCTCACCAACGGCGGCGGGGCGGGCGTGCTCGCCGTGGACGCCCTGGAGGTCACGGGCGCGCGCCTGGCCGAGTTCGGACCCGAGACGCTCGCGGCGCTCGGAGCGGTTGCGCCCCCGCACAGTTCGCGCCGCAATCCCGTCGACATCCTGGGCGACGCCCGGCCGGACCTCTATGGCCGGGCCATGGACGTGCTCCTGGCCGCGGCGGAGGTCGATGCGGTCGCCGTCTTCAACTGCCCGGTCGCGGTGGCTGACAGCTCAGAGGCCGCGCAGGCGGTGATCGAGGCGGCGCGTCGGGCGAAGCGGCGCCTTCCGGTGCTTGGCGCCTGGCTCGGCGAGACAGCCGCCCAGCCTGCCCGCGCGAAGTTCGCCGCAGCCCAGATCCCCGCCTACGCCACGCCAGAGCGGGCGATCGCCGCCTTCGCTCAGCTGGTCCGCGCCCGGCGCGCCCACGACCTTCTCATCGAAGCGCCGGGCGCGGATCCGGCCCCCTTCGACGCCAAGTCCGCTCGCGCCGTCGTCGAGGATGCCTTGGCCCAGGGCCGCACGACGCTCACCGATCCTGAGGCCCGATCCATCCTGCGGGCGTACGGCGTGCCCGTGGTGCAGAGCCTCTCGGCGGAGACGCCACAGGCGGCGGGCCAGGCGGCGGCGCGCCTCGGCGGCAGGGTGGCGCTGAAGATCCTCTCGCGCGACATCAGCCACAAGTCGGACGTGGGCGGGGTCAGGCTCGGCCTCGCCGGCGCGGCGGAGGTCGAGCTAGCGGCCCGCGACATGCTGGCCTCCGTGACGGCGATGCGCGCCGCGGCCAAGATCGACGGCTTCGTCGTGGAACGTTTCATCGAGCGGCCGCACGCCGAGGAGCTGCTGGCAGGGCTGGTCCAGGATCCGACGTTCGGTTCGCTGGTCATGGTGGGCCAGGGCGGGATTGCGGTGCAGGTGGTTTCGGATCGGACGCTGGGCCTGCCGCCGCTGAACGCTCCGCTGGCGCGCGACATGATTGCGCGCACGCGTGTCGCCAGGCTGCTCGCGGGATACCGCGACCGCCCGCCCGCCGACGTGGCGGCGCTCGAGCGCGTGCTGGTGGCGTTGGGCGGTCTGGCGATCGACCTTCCCGAAGTCACCGAGCTCGACATCAACCCGCTGCTTTGTGACGCCGAGGGCGTGCTGGCGGTGGACGCGCGAATCGCCATCCGCCGACCGGACGCCGCGACTCCCAGGCCGGCGATCATGCCCTATCCGGCCCAGCTGGCCCGCGATGTGGAGATCGGCGGGGAGAGGCTGCACATCCGCGCCATCCAGCCGCAGGACGCCGCCGGACTCGTGGACATGGTCGATCGAAGCGACCCGCGCGATGTGAACCTGCGCTTCAGCGGCGGGATGCGTCATCTCACCCCGGAGCTCGCGCGACGGCTCAGCCAGATCGACTACGACCGGCACCTTGGGTTGGTCGCCGTCGATGCGAGCGGCGCAACCATCGGCGTCGTCCGCCTCGTGCGCGATCCCGAAGGCGAGAGCGGCGAGTTTTCGCTGATGGTCCGGAGCGACCATCAGGCGCGCGGGATCGGCGGGCGGCTGCTCCAGCTGATCGTGGATTACGCGCGGTCCGTCGGCCTCACGACGGTCTGGGGCGATGTGGCGCGAGCCAACGACCGCATGCGCGCCTTGGCGTACGAGCTTGGGTTCGCGGCTTTGCCCTCAAAGGATTCGTCGCGCGTCCGCGTGACCCTGCGGCTCGCGAGCTCCCGCAGACCGATCGCCGCCCCGGCCCCGGCCGGATCTCAAGGGTCCGGCTGAGTCCCGACCTTCAAGCCCATGTCGAGGAGCACGCTCCAGGCCTGCTCGGCATGCTCGGCGAAACGGAACAGCGAGAGGTCCGCGGCGTCGATCATTCCCGCCTCCTGCAGCGCCTCGAAGTCGACGATCCTGCGCCAATAGGCTTCGTCGAACAGCACGACGGGGATGTGGGGCGCCTTGTTGGTCTGCCGCAGGGTGAGGATTTCGAAGAGCTCGTCCAGGGTGCCGAACCCGCCCGGGAACACCACCAGCGCCTTGGTCCTCATCGCGAGGTGCATCTTGCGCATGGCGAAGTAGTGGAAGCGGAAGCACAGTTCCGGCGTGATGTAGGGGTTCGGCTGCTGCTCCAGGGGCAGCGAGATGTTGAAGCCGACAGAGGGCGCTCCGGCGTCCCGGGCGCCTCGGTTGACCGCCTCCATCACGCCGGGGCCGCCGCCGGTGGCGATGACGTTCTCCCGCGCGCCTTCGGACGACAGCAGGGCGCCGCCGCGAGACGAGGCGAGCCGCCCGAAGGCGCGGGCCTCAGCGTACCAGCGCGGCTGGTCGCCCGGCCCGTCCTCCCGCACCCGCGCGCTGCCGAACACGACGATCGTCGAGGCCACGCCCCACGCGCGCAGCGCCTCTTCGGGCTTGGCGTACTCGAGCAGGAAGCGGACGCCGCGCATGGAATCGCTCAGCAGGAAGTCCTGATCCAGAGCGGCGAGCCGGTAGGATGCGGACGCGAGCTGAGCGGCGTTGTCGGTCATCTGGCTTCACCTTTCTGCCGGTGGCGCGGGACTCCTTGAGCGACCAAAGCTGTGATCTGGACCTGCGCGAAAGAAAAGATGTTCAAGCCTAGGGGAAGCTACGTATTCCGCAGGACTTGCTCGGGCCGCACAGTTGCGTAAGCGTCCTTGTGGGCAAGAGAGAGCATGACGACCTCCGATCTATTCACGAGGCGCGCACGTCGCGAGCTGCTGATCGGTTGCGTAGTCGCCGCCGCCGCGGTCGGGATCGCGCTGCTGATCAGGTTGGCGCTGGATCCCTATCTCGGCGACCAGGATCTCGCCTTCGCGCTCTATGTGCCGGCGGTGGTCGCGGCCGCCGCGGTGGGCGGGGTCGCGCCGGGCGCGCTCGCCACCGTGCTCGGCGTGGCGGCCGGCCTCTCGGCGCCGATCAGCAAGCACCACATGGAGCCCGGGGACTTCATGGCCGCCGCCTTCTTCGTGGTCGCCGGCGGCGCGGTGGTGCTGGGCGGCGAGTTCTTCCAGCGCGCCCGCAGGCGCACCGAGCAGTTCAACGTGGTCCTCGCCAACCGCGAGGCGCATCTGCAGTCGATCCTCGACACCGTCCCCGACGCCATGGTGGTCATCGACGAACGGGGCGTGATGCAGTCCTTCAGCCAGACCGCTCAGCGCCTGTTCGGCTGGACGCCTGACGAGGTGATCGGGCGCAACGTCTCCATGCTCATGCCCTCGCCGTACCGGGAGGAGCACGACTCCTACCTCGAACGCTATCTCACGACCGGCGAGCGGCGGATCATCGGCATCGGCCGGGTCGTGGTGGGCGAGCGCAAGGACGGCTCGACCTTTCCCATGGAGCTCGCCGTCGGCGAGGCGCGGTCCGGCCAGGCGCGATTCTTCACGGGGTTCGTCCGCGACCTCACCGAACGGCAGACCACCGAGCGAAGGCTGCAGGAGCTGCAGTCGGAGCTGGTGCATGTCTCCCGGCTGACGGCGATGGGCGAGATGGCCTCTGCCCTGGCGCACGAGCTCAACCAGCCGCTCTCGGCGATCGCCAACTACATGAAGGGCTCGGCCAGGCTGCTCGGCGCGCCTGAGATCCCGCGCGACCGCCTGGCCGATGCGCTGGACAAGGCCAACGAGCAGGCGCAGCGGGCCGGGCAGATCATCCGGCGCCTGCGCGACTTCCTCGCCCGCGGAGAGATCGAGCGGCGGGTGGAAAGCCTTCCCAAGCTGGTGCAGGAGGCGAGCGCGCTGGCCCTGGTGGGCGCGAAGGAGCATGGCGTCCGCGTGAGCTTCAGCTACGCCCGGGGGGTCGACCTGGTCCTGGCCGACAAGGTGCAGATCCAGCAGGTCGTGCTCAACCTCATCCGCAACGCCATGGATGCGATGCTGGAGTCTCCCCGCAAGGAGATGGCGATCGCCGTGCGGCGCGCGCCCGACCACATGGCCGAGGTCGTGGTCTCCGACACCGGGCCCGGAGTTGCGCCCGATGTGGCCGCCCAGCTGTTCCAGCCGTTCGTCACCACCAAGCCGACCGGAATGGGCGTCGGGCTTTCGATCTCCCGCACCATTGTCGAGGCTCACGGCGGGCGCATATGGGTGGACGTCGCACCCGGCGGCGGGGCGGCGTTCCACTTCACCCTCAAGACGGGGGATGTTGAGGAGTTGGTCGATGACTGACGGCGTAGTGCATGTGATCGACGACGATGCGGCCATGCGCGATTCGCTGCAGTTCCTGCTGGAGTCGGCCGAGCTCTCGCCGCGGACCTATGACTCGGCCGTCGAGTTCCTGAACCAGCTCGCGGGCCTGAAGCCGGGCTGCATCGTCACCGACGTGCGCATGCCTGGGATGAGCGGTCTCGAGCTGATGGGGGAGCTGAAGGCGCGCGGCATCACCTGGCCGGTGATCGTCATGACCGGCCACGCCGACGTGCCGCTCGCGATCCAGGCCATGAAGGCGGGCGTCCTGGATTTCATCGAGAAACCCTTCGCGGACGAGGCCCTGCTCTCGGCGATCCGCAGCGGGCTCGCCAGAGCGGGCGAGGAGGGGCGGCGCTCGGCGGAGCTTGGCCAGATACGCGCCAGGCTCGCCTCGCTCTCGCCGCGCGAACGCGATGTGCTGGAGGGGCTTGTCGCCGGGCGGCCCAACAAGGTGATCGCCTACGATCTCGGCATCAGCCCAAGAACAGTGGAAATCTACCGCGCAAACCTGATGACCAAGATGGGCGCGGGCTCGCTGTCGGAACTGGTGCGCATGCGTCTGACGACGGACGAGGTTAAGTAGAGTCCCTTAAGCGAGACACCCGAATTTCCTCTGGGGCCGCCCCGAGCGATGCTGCAGGCCTGATCGCTCGGAGCCCGTCATGTCGCCATCCTCTCTCTATCTCGGCATGGTGATCGCCGCCTTCGTCATCTTCGGCGTCGTGTTGTTCGGCGTCTCCGCGTGGCTTCGCCTGCAGAAGTAGCCATTCCGCGCCGTTTGGCCGTTCTCGCCGCCGCGTTGGCCGGGAGCGGGACGGCGCGCCTAGGCGATGACCTCCGGCGCGTCCCTCGGGTCGCCGTGCGAACCGGGCCCATGACCCGTATCAAGGCGGCAGCCTGGCGCTCGGCGATGATCGCCTACAGGCTGCGGCCGGGAGAAGGAGCCTGCGCGTCATGTCCTGGCTGATCGCCGTCCTGCTGGCGAGCGCGCCGCCGCCGACCGGCGTCCCGCCGATGCTGGGCTTCGTCGACGCCGCCTCGCTGAGCGGGTTCTGCACCGCGGCCGGCGACAAGGCGCGCGACGGCAAGCTGGTCTGCCTGAGCTATGTGACCGGCGCTGTCGATCAGCTGCTCGCCGAACAGTCCCTGCGGACGCCTGACGACCGCACCATCTGCGTGCCGTCCGACGTCACCGCCGCGGGGGTGATGCGCGCCGTGACCGCCTATGCCGGCTGGAGCAAGTCGGGCGTGGGGATCAGCGGGGCCAGCTTCGTCAGGTACGCCCTGGAACGGGCCTACCCCTGCGACCTGACCGACACCCGGCCGATGTGACCGCCTCAGTGCAGGCGTTGCGCGGCCAGTTCGGCGCCCAGAGGGACGCTGTAGGCGCGCAGCACGCCCGGGAGCCGCATGGCCATGCGCGTCGCCTCCCGCAGCGAGGCGAACGCCGTCGCCTGCCGGGATTCGGCGACCCAGGTCGGCTCACCGCTCTCGGAAACCTTCAGGAACGCTTCGTGATGAGCAAGGTCCGCCTTCGCCACGATGGCCGGGGCGGCGGTGCGCGGCGTCTTGATCGCGTCGAGCATGGGGCGTCTCCGTTCCCGCTCACCTAGCCCCGCCGGCGCGCAGCCCGCCATTCGGGGCGCCTCCTTAGGGGCTTCTACGGAGCGCGCGCGGCAACTCGCGTTGATCTCGCTCAAGGCGCCCGGCTGGGGGAAGGCGGCCGGGCCGTGGCCCGGGCGCGCGCCAGTCGCGGCGCGATCGAGCCTAGCCCAGTCATTGAATTCGCTGGCGCACCCGACACGATTCGAACGTGTGACCTTTGCCTTCGGAGGGCAACGCTCTATCCAGCTGAGCTACGGGTGCGTTTCCGCGAGCCGGGTTGTCTAACCGAAAGGGCGCGGGCCTGCAAACGCCCTCAGGCGACGCCGGTGACTTCCTCCCAGAACCGCCGGGCCTTGCCCATGAAGCTGGCGGCCTTGGGGTGCTGCTGCTCGCCGCAGATCTGGGCGAACTCGGCCAGCAGCTCCTTCTGGCGTCCGGTGAGCCGGGTCGGGGTCTCGATGAACAGCTCGACGACCAGGTCGCCGCGCTCGCGGCTGCGCAGCGAAGGCATGCCGCGGCCCTTGATGCGCACGGTCTGGCCGGTCTGGGCGCCTTCCGGCACCTTGACCTCGAGCTTGCAGTTGCCGTCGCAGTTCTCGCCGCCCAGCAGGCAGGGGGCGTCGACCGCGCCGCCGAGCGCCGCGGTCGCCATCGGCACCGGCACCGAGCAGAGCAGATCGAGCCCGTCGCGCTCGAACAGCTCGTGCGGCCGGACCGAGACGAAGATGTAGAGGTCGCCGCGCGGGCCGCCTCTCGCGCCCGCGTCGCCCTCGCCGGCCAGCCGGATGCGCGCGCCGTCGTCGACGCCGGCCGGGATGCGCACCGAGAGCGTCCGCTCGCGGCGCACCTGGCCCAGGCCGTGGCAGGCCTGGCAGGGGTCGAGCACCATGCGCCCGGAGCCGCCGCAGCGGGGGCAGGCCCGCTCGATGGAGAAGAAGCCCTGCGTCGCGCGCACGCGGCCCGCGCCGTTGCAGGTGGCGCAGGTGGTCGGGCTGGTGCCGGGCTTGGCGCCCGACCCTTCGCAGGCCTCGCAGTTGAGCGTGGTGGGGGCGGTGATCTCCACCTCGGCGCCGGCGTAGGCCTGCTCGAGGGTGATCTCCAGGTCGTAGCGCAGGTCCTGGCCGCGGGCCGGGCCGCGGCTGCGCCGTCCGCCCATGCCGAACATGTCGCCGAAGACGTCACCGAACACCTCGTTGAAGATGTCGTGCACGTCGTGGAACTGGCCCGGGCCGCCGTGGCCGTTCAGGCCGGCGTGGCCGAAACGGTCGTACACCGAGCGCTTCTGCGGATCGGAGAGGACCGAATAGGCCTCGTTGATCTCCTTGAACCGGGTGGCGGCGTCCTCGCACCCGCCGTTGCGGTCGGGATGGTGCTCCATCGCGAGCTTGCGAAACGCCTGCTTGAGGGCGCCGTCATCGCAGCCGCGTTGGACGCCGAGGATCTCGTAATAATCCCGCATCGATCGTCAGGCGCTCTGGACTGTCACTGCAATGGAAGTGGGATAGCTCCCGCCGCGCTGCAAGGCTTGTAGCCGAGCGGGCGGGAGCGCTTTCCCCCGAGGTGCGGCGGCGACGTTCCCCAAGGCGACCTCTTCGCACTGGACGCCAAGGATCGCCATGGGGCGGGTTGTCACGCCGACTTCTTCTCGTCGCCGTCGACTTCCTCGAACTCCGCGTCGACGACGTCTTCCGGACCGCCGGCCGGACGGCCCTCCTCGGATGTCTCGGCCCCGGCGGTGTTCTGCTGGGCCTGGTACATCGCCTCGCCCAGCTTCATGGACGCCTGGATCAGCGTCTGGGTCTTGGCCGAAATGGTCTCGGCGTCCCCGGACTCCAGCACGCCCTTGAGGTCGGCCAGCGCGGTGGTGATGGCGCTGCGCTCGGCCTCGCCCACCTTGTCGCCGTGTTCGGCCAGCGCCTTCTCCGTGGAGTGGATGATGGCGTCGGCCTGGTTCTTGGCCTCGACCACCGCCTTGCGCTTGTCGTCATCGGCCTTGTGGCTCTCGGCCTCCTTGACCATCGCGTCGATGTCGGTGTCCGAGAGGCCGCCGTTGGCCTGGATGCGGATCGACTGCTCCTTGTTGGTCGCCTTGTCGCGCGCCTGGACGTTGACGATGCCGTTGGCGTCGATGTCGAAGGTGACCTCCACCTGCGGCACGCCGCGCGGCGCGGGCGGGATGCCGACCAGGTCGAACTGGCCCAGGAGCTTGTTGTCGGCCGCCATCGGCCGCTCGCCCTGGAACACCCGGATGGTCACCGCCGACTGATTGTCCTCGGCGGTCGAGAACACCTGGCTGCGCTTGGTGGGGATGGTCGTGTTGCGCTCGATCAGCGGGGTGAACACTCCGCCCAGGGTCTCGATG